>CAZNZG010000306.1:0-838 GCA_964577455.1 uncultured Gemmatimonas sp.
CCGCGTGGCCGCATCGAGCGACTGCAGGTAGGTGATCTCGGTTTCGCCAAGCACCTGGATGCGCTGGTACGGAAACCGGTTGATGTAGCCGGCAAGGACGAGCCCCGGGCTTGACGCCTCGGGGCTCGTGATCTCACGATCGAGACCGATGGCCGGGCCGAGCAGCTCCAGTTCGAGCACATCTTTCATGCGCTCGTAGAGCGTGCCCACGGTCAGGCGTCGGGTCACCCGGTCCGGTCTCCGTTGCGCGGCATTCGGCGCGAGCGGCGCGCACGCGCCACCTGGCTTTCGAGGCGCTGGACGGCGGTGCTGAGCGCGGGCGCAAAGGCGTGCGCATCGGCAACAGCGAAGAGCTCACGGTGTCGGGATCCGCGCAGCACGATTTCAACGCGACGGGTCGGCCCGTCGCCCACGAATCGTACGATGGCATTGGCGGCGCGATGCAGGCGCGCGGCAACGCGGCGGATGGCCGATTCGGCCTGGGTGCGGAGCGACTCGGGGACGTCCGCATGGTGCGCGTGCAGGATGATCTCCATCAGCGACCTTCCTCCCTTCCCACCACCTCGCGGAGGTGGGCTTCGGTCTCCTTCGCGGCGTTCGCCCAGGTGAACCCCTCGGCGAATCGTCGTGCATGAACCCCCAGGTGTTCGACGAGCGTCCGCTCGCCGCTGAGGCGCGTCATGCAGGCAGCCATGGCAGCCACGTCGCCGTGGGGCACGAGAAACCCTGTTTCGCCGTGCTTCACGGACTCGCGAATTCCCGGAGAGTTCGACGCAATCACCGGAGTTCCGCTCGCCGCTGCCTCCAGATTCGTAATGCCCCACCCCTCCTTTGGTGA
>CAZNZG010000306.1:848-3850 GCA_964577455.1 uncultured Gemmatimonas sp.
AGCAGGGCGCACTTTTCAGTCTCGTCAATCCGCCCAAGAAACCTTACCCGCGATGCCACCCCGAGGGTTCCCGCCAGCCGCTCGAGATCGCCACGGAACTCGCCAGCCCCGGCGATTTCGAGCGTGGCCTCGGGAACCTGGCACGCCGCGAACGCCCGAATGACGAGATCTACGCCCTTATACTTCTTCAGGCGACCCAGATATGCAAATACGGGCCGGTCCGCGCGCACTGAGGGATCAGGCGTGTAGTGGGAGCTGTCGATTCCAGGAAAAATGACCCGGATCAGATCGGCGGCGATGCCGCGCCGTACCAGATCGTCCTTGGTGCTTTCGCTGATCGCCTCGAAGGCGTGCCCCCGATAGAACCACGGCAGCGGCTTTTCGGAGAGCCAGACGGCGGTGGCGAGGGGTACGGCGAGTTCCTGAAAGGCCGTGCCGCCGAACAGATGCGGGACGAGCCCCACGAGCTTCGGGGTCCGCCAGGTGGGGGTGTAGAGCGGCACCTTGTTGATGTCCTCGACGAGCACGTCGAAGCCGCGCTGCACCAGATGCGTGTGCCAGTAGCGGCGCGCGAGGAAGGGAAAGCTCTGTCGCGTGCCCACGCGGTGGACTTCGATGCCGTCGAGCGTGGCGCGGGGCGGGCAGCCGGGCCACCCGCCGCAGAGCAACACCACCTCGTGCCCCGCCGCCGCGAGCCGGCCGAAGATCTCGTGCAGGTGGATCTCCGCCCCGCCGGCCAGCGGATTGTCTCGGCACTGCCAGTTGACGACCGCAATGCGCAACCGCGTGCCCTCCGCCGTCACAGCTTGCCGAGCTTGCGGGCGTACGCGTCGAGCACTCCGTTCACGAAGCGCGCGCTGCGCTCGGTGCCGTACCGTTCGGCGAGATGCACGGCTTCCTGCAGCACCACCTTCACCGGTGCGTCGTTGCGCGCGAGTTCGGCGGCTGCGAGGCGCAGCACGCTGCGCTCGATGGCACCAAGGCGTTCGAGGCGCCAGTTGTTGGTGACTTCGGCCAGCGCGGCATCGAGATCTGCCCCGCGATCCGCGACCGTGGCGACGAGCCGCGATGCGAAGGCACGCTCGTCGGGATCGATGGCCAGGTCGTCGAACACCGTGGTGGCAATCCGACGCAGCTGCGACTGGTCGCGCAGATCGGCGGCATAGAGCGCCTGCAAGGCGCGCGCGCGCCCGCGTGTTTCCATGCGCTCGGTCTTGGTGGGCTTGCCGCGCTGGCGACGGCCCTGCCTGGGGAGCAGCGGTTCCTGCGAGGGACCGTCCCAGAATGCTTCATCCCGAAGGTCGGCCATCACGCGTCGTCCTCGCTGCCGTCGTCGGCGAAGGCCCGGTCGAAGAGATCGAGCACTTCGAGCGCCGCGAGTGCCGCATCGGCGCCCTTGTTGCCATGGGCGCCACCAGCGCGCGCCTCGGCCTGCTCCATCGTATCGGTCGTCAGCAGCCCCATGGTCACGGGTACCTCGAAGTCGCGCGAAGCCTCCATGAGGCCGCGCGACGCCTCGCCGGCCACGAAGTCGAAGTGCGGCGTATCACCACGCACCACGGCCCCCACGACCACCGCCGCGTCGTAGCGACCGGTGGCCAGAGCGCGACGCACCGCCACCGGCAACTCCCACGCGCCCGGTACCCACAGCACGTCCACGTCGTCGAAGGCCACCCCCTTCCCCACGAGCGCGCTCACCGCGCCCTCGGCGAGCGGCACGGTGATGCCTTCGTTGAAGCGGCTGGCGACGACGACGATGCGGCGCCCTTCCCCGCGTGGATCCCCATTGAATTCGGCCACGGATATCTCAGACGGCGAAGAGGTGTCCAAGCTTGGTTCGCTTGGTTTCAAGATAGGAAGCGTTCTCACTGGTCGACGGCGCCTCGATGCGCACACGATCCTTGAGCACGAGACCGTAGCCGTCGAGCCCCACGAGCTTGCGCGGGTTATTGGTCAGAACACGAATGGAGCGCACGCCCAGGTCGAGCAGGATCTGCGCGCCGATGCCGTAGTTTCGGAGGTCGGGCTTGAATCCGAGGCGCTCGTTGGCCTCGACGTTGTCGGCGCCTGTGTCCTGCAGTTCGTACGCCTTGAGCTTGTTGAGCAGGCCAATGCCGCGCCCTTCCTGATCGAGGTACACGATCACGCCGCGTCCCTCGGCCTGGATCATCTGCATCGCCTTCTCGAGCTGCCAGCCGCAGTCGCAGCGGCGCGAGTGGAAGACGTCGCCGGTGAGGCACTTGCTGTGCATGCGCACGAGCACATCCTCGCCGTCCTGCACATCCCCGTACACCACCGCGATGTGTTCGCGGCTGTCCACCTCGTTGCGATAGCCCACGATGCGCCAGTCACCGAAGTCGGTGGGGAGGCGTGCGTCGGCCATGCGGTGCACGAGGCGTTCGTTCTGGAGGCGATAGGCCACCAGCTGCGCGATCGTGATGAACGTGAGCCCGTGCTGCTTGCTGAACACCTCGAGCTGCGGGCGCCGGGCGGTGGTGCCGTCCTTGTTGAGGATCTCACAGATCACGCCGGCGGGGCGCAGGCCGGCGAGGCGCGCGATGTCGACGGCGGCCTCGGTGTGTCCCACGCGCTGCAGCACGCCGCCGTCGCGCGCACGCAGCGGGTGGATGTGCCCCGGCACGCGGAGGTCGGCGCGGGTGGCATTGGGATCGACCGCCACCCGGATGGTGGTGGCGCGGTCGCTGGCGCTGATGCCGGTACTCACCCCGTATTTCGCCGCGGCATCAATGCTCACGGTGAAGGCGGTGGACATGGCCTCGGTGTTGTGATCGACCTGCATCTCGAGCCCGAGGCGGTTGGCCCACTCGTTGGTCATCGAGAGACAGATCATGCCCTTGGCGTCGAGCATGAAGTTCACCATCTCGGGCGTGACGAGTTCCGCCGCGCAGACGAGGTCTCCCTCGTTCTCACGGTCTTCGTCGTCGGCCACGACGATGAACTTGCCGGCCCGGATGTCGGCGAGGGCCTGTTCGACGGTGCCG
>CAZNZG010000307.1:0-3831 GCA_964577455.1 uncultured Gemmatimonas sp.
CATTGACGGGAACAACGTGATCAAGGGGAGCTTCTTCTCGCCGCGCGCGGCCCTGATCCTGAAGCCGACCGAGAACCAGAACGTCCGCTTCACCTACAACCGTGCGTTCAGCACCCCGGCGAACTTCTCGTTCTTCCTCGATCTCATCCAGACGCCGAATGTCGGTGGCTCGGGCTTCGACATCCGCGCCCGTGGTAACCCGCCGAAGACGGGCTTCCAGTTCGCACGCAACTGCAATGGCAGTGCGTTGGGCTCGCTGTGCATGAGGTCGGCCTACGCGAACGGTGGCAACTTCACCGGTGTCTCGGCGGCCTCGGCGTTCCCCGGTGCCATCACCGCACTCTCGCCGCGCCTTGTGCCGGCGATCGCGGCCGCGCTGCAGTCGCAGAACTTCCCGGCTGCCACCGCCCAGGCCGTCGCGGCCGGGATGGTGCAGTTCCTCGGCACCCGTACGCCGGGCGCTGGCGATCTCGCTACCCGCGTGTCGTACCTCACGTCGCCCACGACGGCGGTGACCGACGCGCAGCTCACCGATATCCGTCCGCTGGCCGCTTCGTTCAACAACACGTACGAAATCGGCTGGAAGGGCATCGTCGGGAACAAGTTCCGCTACGACGTCTCCGCCTGGGGGCAGGAACGTGGTGATGTGGGCACGTCGGCCGCGCTGGGCACACCGAACGTGTTCTTCGGCAACCCTGCGCAGCTCGGTGGCTACCTCGGCCAGCAGATCGGCGCGTTCCTCGCATCGCAGCCGCTCGGCCTCCAGCCGGCGCAGATCCAGGCGCTCGCCGGCGGGCTCGCGCAGGCGCTCACGCCCAACGTGGCGGCGTTGCCGGTCGGCGTGGTCACGTTTGCCAACGCGCCCACGGCGCCGAACGCGGTGTATGCCACGTACTTCTCCTCCACCCAGAAGATCTGGGTGCGCGGTGTCGATATGGCCCTCGACGTGCAGGCCACCGATCGCGTGACGCTCGACCTCGCCTACAGCTACCAGAGCCGCAACGTCTTCCGTGGCATCGATGGTGGCAACGGCCAGCCGCTGATGTCCAACTCGCCGGGCTCGCGCGGGTCGCTCGGTCTGCGCTACAAGAACGAGGACAACGGCCTCGGCTTCGACGTGCGTGGCCGCTACAGCGAGGCGTTCCCGGTCAACTCGGGCGTCTACGCCACCAACGTGGCCTTCGCCCTCGCCGCCGGCCAGCCGGGCGCGGCGCCCGGGTCGACGGGTGGTGCCAACCGGTGCAGCCCGGCGCCCGCCGGCACCTTCTGCTACGAGAACGTCCCCGAGGCGTTCATCATGGACGCCCAGATCTCGAAGCGCTTCGATCTCGGTGCCCAGAAGCTCACGTGGTCGCTCAATGCCACGAACATGTTCGACAACCGCGTGCGTACGTTCCCGGGTGTCCCGGACATCGGTCGCATGATCATGACGCGCCTGCAGTACTCGTTCTGAGTTCGCAGCGCACGTCCCCTCACATCGCGTCGGTGTGAGTTTGCGGCGGGGCGGCACCCATTGGGTGTCGCCCCGTCGTTGTCGATGGCTCGGCGCCTGGGCCGCCGCGGCGGGCTCCCTGCGCGGCTGTCGCGCGCACAACGTGCGCCCGGCCTGCGCCCGGCCTGCGCCGGACGACGTACCTCGATCACGCCGCACGGTCCATTAGCTTCCGGAATGATTCTGCTCGACCCGCAGGCGCGTCCCGTGATCGGTCATCGCGGCAACCGCGCCCACGCTCCTGAGAATACGATTCCGTCGCTGCTCGAAGCGGTGGCGGCCGGGGTGGATGCCCTCGAGTTCGATCTGCGCGTGACGAGGGATGGCGTGCTCGTCCTGATGCACGATGCCACGCTCGACCGCACCACCGATGCGAGCGGCCCCGTGGCGTCGTTCACGCATGCCGATCTCCGCACGATCGACGCCGGAGCGCGCTTCACGCGGGACGGCCGTGCGTTTCCGTGGCGCGGGCGCGGTGCAGGGGTGCCGACCTTCGACGAGGTGATCGATGCCTTGCCGCGGACCCTGCCGCTGATCATCGAACTCAAGACGCCGGCGGCCACGCCCTATCTGGTGGAGGCAATCGCCCGGCATCAGCTGGCGTCACGCGTGCTGGTCGCGGGCTTCGATCCCGAAGCCACGCGCACGCTGCGGGGCGGTCCCGTTGCGCTCGGGGCGAGTACGCCCGATGTCGCGGGGCTGCTCGTACCGGCGCTCCTGCGCCGTCGCGCCGCGCCGTCCTGGTATCGGGCGCTGTGCATCCCACCGGTCTACAAGGGCATCCCGGTGCCCATCCCGTCGCTCGCTCGCGCCACGCGCCCGTACGGAGTGGTCACGCATGTCTGGACGGTCAACGATCCGTCGTATGCGCAGCGGCTCTGGCGACAGGGCGTCAACGGGATCATCAGCGATGACCCGGCGCTCATCCTCGCCGCGAGGACCGCGCGCTGATCATCGACGGCCGCCCGTCGGCCCGTCGGGTCCGCTGCGGCGTTCGAATGATCCAAGGCGATGGAAAATGGTGCGGCTTTTGTCGGACGGCGGTGATAGACTGGCGCCATGACGAAAGCGCGACAGGATCTCGGCCTGCGGGGTGAGCGGATCGCCGCGCGTTGGTTGTGCCGGCACGGCTGGGGGATCGTGGCGCATCGCTTCCGGAGCGGGCGCCGCGATATCGATCTGATCATTCGGCGCGAGCACCTCGTGGCGTTCGTCGAGGTCAAGGCGCGTCGGGGGGAACGGTTCGGTTCGCCGGTCGAGGCGGTGCATGTCCGCAAGCAGCGTGAGCTGGGGCGGAGTGCCCGGGTTTGGGTCGATCGGCACGGAACTCCCGGGCTCTCCTATCGGTTCGACGTGTTCGGTGTCCTGCTTGTCGGTCAGTCTGTCCGCGTGCGGCATATACCCAACGCCTTTCAACTGTCCTGAAATCGGGCAGTTTTGGGAGTTGTCCACATCGCACTTTCTTCGTAGTTTATTCGGGTCTTGGTCCTGTCCGCGTTCTCCCTAGATTCTCGCGAGCCAGGGCATGGCAGCTTCACCCCTTACGACGGCGGTCCTCATGGCGGGTTCGGTGATTACAGACGACAAGCGCAAGGCCCTGGCGCTCGCGGTCGCGCAGATCGAGAAGAGCTGCGGCAAGGGCTCGATCATGCGACTCGGTACGGACTCCAAGGTCCGCGTCGAAGCGATTCCAACCGGGGCCATCAATCTCGATGCCGCCATCGGCGTGGGTGGTATTCCGCGCGGTCGCATCACGGAGATCTACGGCCCGGAATCGAGCGGTAAGACGACGCTCTGTCTGCATGTGGTCGCCAACGCCCAGAAGGCGGGCGGCGTGGCGGCCTACATCGACGCCGAACATGCGCTCGATACCGAGTATGCCAAGAAGCTCGGCGTCGACGTCGAGAACATGCTCATCTCCCAGCCGGATACGGGTGAGCAGGCCCTCGAGATCTGCGAAATCCTCGTGCGTTCCGGTGCGGTCGATGTGATCGTCATCGACTCCGTGGCCGCGCTGGTCCCCAAGGCCGAAATCGAGGGGGACATGGGCGACTCGCACGTCGGCCTGCAGGCGCGGCTCATGAGTCAGGCGCTGCGCAAGCTGACCGGCGCCATCGCGCGCTCGAAGGTGTCGGTGGTCTTCATCAACCAGCTGCGCGAAAAGATCGGCGTGATGTTCGGGAATCCGGAGACCACGACCGGTGGCAAGGCGCTCAAGTTCTATGCGTCGCTTCGCCTCGACATCCGCCGGATCGGCCCGGTCAAGGAAAAGGAAGACGTGATCGGTTCGCATGCCCGCGTGAAGGTGGTCAAGAACAAGGTCGCGCCGCCGTTCAAGC
>CAZNZG010000308.1:0-3812 GCA_964577455.1 uncultured Gemmatimonas sp.
AACAGCTGGCTGCACGGACGCTGGAGATCGAACTCCGCGCGCGGCGCGACGCTGCGCTGCTGGCCGAGCAGCATCAACGGGAAATGGCGCAGGTGGGACGGGTGGCGGTGGCGGGAGAGCTAACGGCGTCGCTGTCGCACGAGTTGGGACAGCCATTGGCGGCCATCGTGAACAACGCCGAGGTGGCGCGGCGGCTGCTGGCGCGCACGGCATCCGGCGGGGGTGACGCACGGATCGAGCAGGCCTTGCTCGATGTGGTGGCGCAGGGGCGCCGGGCGTCACAGGTGGTGCGCGAGTTCCGCCGTTTTCTCAAGCGCGAGCGCGGGGAGCGCGAAGCGATCGAGGTCTGCGACCTGATCGACAGTGTCACCGTGCTGCTGCGTCAGGAATACGAGGCGCAGCGGGTGGCGTTGCAGGTGATCGTGATGCCGGATACGCCGGCGATCGAAGCCGAACGCGTGCTGTTGCAGCAGGTGCTGGTGAATCTGCTCAGCAATGCGCTCGAAGCCACGCGGCGTGTGCGGGGCGGGCAGGTGCTGGTGCGCGCGCGACCGTGCGGTGACGGCGTCCGTGTCACGGTGGCAGACAATGGCGCCGGCTTCGCTGCCGACGTGCGGCGCTCTGCATTCGAGCCCTTCGTCACGACCCGCGAAAGCGGGATGGGGATGGGGCTCGCCATCGCGCGTCGCGTCGTGGAGGCGCACGGGGGGCGGATCGCGGTGGGGCATCTCGCCACGGCGGGCGCCGTCGTTTCCCTCTGGCTGCCCACCCGTCATCTGCCGTTCGACCGTTCCGACAGTCTGGTCCCTCTCCAGGTCAGTGCCCATGAGTGACACGATGCATTCCACGACCATGCCGCTCGTGGTCGTGGTGGATGATGATGAAGCCGCGCGGGTGTCGCTGGTGCGACTGCTCGATGTGGCCGGCTACACGGCGCGCGCCTACGACTCAGGCGCGGCCCTGCTGGAGTCACTCGACGCGGCGCAGGCGGCGTGTGTGGTGACCGATCTGCAGATGCCCGGGCTGACCGGACTGGAGCTGCAGCGGGCGCTCCTCGCGCGTGGTGTGGTTGTCCCGATGGTCTTCGTGACCGGTTTCGGCACCGTGAGCACGAGCGTGCAGGCGATGCGCGACGGGGCGGTGGACTTTCTGGAGAAGCCGGCCGAGCCGGAGGCGCTGCTGGATGCCGTGGAGCGGGCGATCGCCAAGCGGCAGACGCTGGCGGCCAGGGCCGAGGTGTCGGCGGAGGTCCAGCGGAAAGTGGAGCTGCTGACGGCGCGTGAGCGGCAGGTGTTCGAGGGGGTGGTGCAGGGACTTCCTAACAAGCTGATCGCGGCGCAGCTCGGCATCGCCCTCAAGACGGTGAAGGTGCACCGTGGGCGGGTGATGCAGAAAATGGAGGCGCAGTCGGTGGCGGATCTGGTGCGGGCCGCCGAGGCGCTGGGGCTCTGACGGGCGCGGGGCGGTCTTGACGGAACTTTCGGCCGCGCTTCGGGGAGCGGGCCGTGTCAGTAACCCCCCGTGGGAGCGCGAGTTGCGTTCCGGGGGCGGGGCGTGTGGACAGCTTGGGCGCGTGACTTGCGGGGGTCGTCCGGCTCCGCTACGTTGCAAGGCTCACCCCACTCCGGTGTCAAGCCGGAGGTGGGTCCGAACTATATCGAGCTAGACCACGAGCTAGACCAAGCACACGCCCTCCACGGGCGGTGACGGAGCCGGAAGATGCCGCGCGAGAAGATCATCCTCGGGTGCACCGAGTGTAAGAACCGCAACTACTTCACGATGAAGAACAAGCGTCTTCATCCGGAACGCGTGGAGTGGAAGAAGTACTGCCCGCGCTGCAACAAGCACCAGCTCCACAAGGAAACCAAGTAAGCCATGACGGCTCCCGTCGAGGTTTCCCGTCCGGGACTCGGCACGCGGCTGGTCACGTTCTACCACGACGTGATCGCCGAGATGAAGAAGGTGACGTGGCCGGATCGCCCGCAGCTGCAGTCGGCGACCATCCAGATCATCGTCTTCGTGCTGCTCCTTGGTGCGCTCATCGGCCTCGTGGACGTTGCGCTGCAGTTCGCGCTCGTCCGGCTGCCGTCCATGCTTCTCGGTCGCTGATGTGACTTCCATGTCCGTGTCGATGCTCGAGCACCGCTGGTACGCCATCCAGACGACGTCCGGCCACGAGAACAAGGTGCAGCGCCTGATCCAGCGAAAGATCGACACGGATCCGGCGCAGCCCGAGGATCGCTTGATCCGTCAGGCGCTCGTGCCGACGCAGGAAGTCGTCGAGATCAAGAACGGCAAGAAGGTGACTGTGGAGCGCAAGATCTTCCCGGGCTACGTGCTCGTGGAGATGGTGGCCTCGCAGGACACGTTGCACGAGATCAACGCCATTCAGGGCGTGATCAAGTTCGTGGGGAAGGACAAGGATCCCATGCCGCTGCGCGACGACGAAGTGCGTCGTCTGCTCGGGCAGGCGGATCCGGC
The DNA here is from genome assembly GCA_964577455.1 of uncultured Gemmatimonas sp. Lineage (GTDB taxonomy): Bacteria > Gemmatimonadota > Gemmatimonadetes > Gemmatimonadales > Gemmatimonadaceae > Gemmatimonas. The sequence continues at coordinate 2,482 of CAZNZG010000308.1, forward strand.
CGATGAGGCGCCGGTGCGTGAGGAGATTCCGTTCCTCGTGGGGCAGGCGGTGGCGATCACCGAAGGCCCGTTCGCCGACTTCAACGGGACGGTCGAAGAAATCCTGTCCGACAAGGGCAAGGTACGCGTGTCGGTGAGCCTGTTCGGGCGCCCGACGAGCGTGGAGCTCGACTACCTGCAGCTGCGCGGGTATTGAGACTCGTGCTCCGGCTTCGGCCGGGGCGCGTGCAGGACGCCGCAACCACTCGGCGCAAAACACCGTGGTAGCTAGACCGGTGCGGGATGGTCCCGCGGCGGAACTCGCGATGAGGAAGTAGCATGGCCAAAAAGGTCACTGGATTCGTCAAGCTGCAGATTCCTGCAGGCAAGGCGAACCCGGCGCCCCCGGTAGGTACGGCCCTCGGTCCCCAGGGTATCAACATCATGGGGTTCTGCAAGGAGTTCAACGCTCGCACGCAGGGCGGGGATATGATCATCCCCGTCGAGGTCACGATCTACGCGGACAAGTCGTTCACCTTCATTTTGAAGACGCCGCCGGCGGCGGAGCTCATCAAGAAGGAGATCGGCGTGGACAAGGGCTCGGGTCAGCCGAACAAGGTGAAGGTGGGCACCATCACGCGGGCGCAGCTCGAGAAGATTGCGACCACGAAGATGCCCGACCTGAACTGTGAAAGCATGGAGAGCGCGGTGGCGATGATCGCCGGCGCGGCGCGTTCCATGGGCATCACGGTGAAGGATTGAGCCTCATGAAGACGCATGGAAAGAAGTTCCGCGCCGCGAGTGAGCGTCGCGACCAGGCGAAGGCATACGAGGCCAAGCAGGCGATCGCACTGGTGAAGGACATGGCGTTTGCCAAGTTCGACGAGAGCGTCGAAGTGGCGATCCGCCTCGGTGTCGATCCCCGTCATGCCGATCAGGTGGTCCGTGGCACCGTCGTGCTCCCGGCTGGTACGGGTAAGACGATGCGCGTGCTCGTGATCGCCGCCGGTGCGAAGATCCAGGAAGCCCAGGAAGCGGGCGCGGATTTCGTCGGCACCGAGTACCTCGCCAAGATCAAGGAAGGCTGGCTGGACTTCGACGTCATGATCGCGACGCCGGACCAGATGGGACAGATCGGCCAGCTCGGCCGCGTCCTCGGTCCGCGTGGCCTCATGCCGAACCCGAAGGCCGGCACCGTCACGTTCGACGTGGCGAAGGCGGTCAAGGAGTCGAAGGGCGGCAAGATCGAATTCCGCGTCGACAAGGGTGGCAACGTGCACGCCCCGATCGGCAAGGTTTCGTTCACCCCCGATCAGCTCGAGACCAACTTTGCCGCGCTGATGGATACGATC
>CAZNZG010000309.1:0-3802 GCA_964577455.1 uncultured Gemmatimonas sp.
TGGTATTCGTCAAGCTCGATGTGTGGCCCGTGCTGGTCGAGCGCGCCGTGGCGCGCAGGGTACCGGTGGCGATGCTGAGCGCCACGCTGTCGGCCTCATCGGGGCGGCGCGGTAGGCTCTCTCGCGCGCTGCTGCACGATGCCTACGCGTCGATGTCACTGGTCGGGGCTATCGACGCGGAGAACGCCGAACGTCTCGTGGCACTCGGCGTGCACCACGACCGCGTGCGTGTGACGGGCGATACCCGCTTCGACCAGGTATGGCAGCGGGCGCAGCGCGTGGATCGCGGATCGGCACTGCTTGCGGCCACGGCGAGCGATCGCCCCACGCTCGTGGCCGGCTCCACCTGGCCCGCCGACGAAGCCGTACTCCTGCCGGCATGGAACGCGCTGCGCAAACAGGTGCCACAAGCACGCCTCATCATCGCGCCACATGAACCCACGGCGGCGCACCTCGCGCCGATCGCCGACTGGGCGCGCGCGTCGGGGCTGCGCGTGTCGTCGCTGGGCGAGATCGAACGCGCGACGGCATCGGCAACGACGCACGACGAGCATGACGTGGTCGTGGTGGACCGTGTGGGGGTGCTGGGCGACCTCTACGCCCACGCCACGGCGGCGTTCGTGGGCGGTGGGTTCCACCGGGCGGGGCTGCATTCGGCGATCGAGCCGGCGGCCTTCGGTGTGCCGGTCCTGTTTGGCCCCGGTCATCGGATGAGCCGGGAAGCGGGGCTGCTGCTCGCCGCCGGCGGCGCGCGTGCCGTGGCGGATGCGTCGGCGCTCTCGTTGGCGCTCGCGTCATGGCTGAGCGACACAGCGGCGGGCTCATCAGCCGGTGCTGCGGCTCGTGCCATTGTGGAACGGGAGCGCGGCGCCACCGAACGCAGCGTGGCCCTGTTGACGGAGCTCCTCGGTTAGCACGCCCGTCCCGCACGTACTACGTTCCGTGTGTCCGTTCATGCCGATGCCCACGCCGATCCTCGAAACCGTACCGATCGTCGTCCGGGGTGCTGCCGTATTCGCAGCGGCCCTGCTCACGGCGTGTACCGGTGCATCGAGAACAGTATCGCGACCGGCGTCAGTCCCGCCGTATGCCGCAACGACGGCGTCGCTGTCGGTCCCGCCAGGGCTGAGTGGCACCACCGCGCTGCGGGGCGTACTCGTGGACTCGCTCGTCACCAATGACACCCTGCGCGGCGCCGTGGTGGCCCTCGAGGGACGTGCCGGCTTCGGACTCACCGACGCACACGGGCAGTTTGCCTTCGACAGTGTACCTCGCGGTGCGCAGCGGCTGCTGGTCCGTCACCCGATCCTCGATTCGATCGGTGTGAGCACGCTGCCACTGCCGCTCGTGGTCGCCGACAGCGCCCTGCGTACCGTGTCGTTACCCACGCCGGAGGCATACATGGGCGCGCTCTGCATGCGCACGAAGCAAGTCAGTGTGGGGGCACTGCTCGGCACCGTACGGCGCGCCGACGACGACGCGCCACTCCCCAACGTGGACGTGGTGGGGGCGTGGCGCAGCAGCGACTCCAGCTTTGCCGGCTCGGGAACACGCCCGCGCGCACGTACGCGCACCGATGCCGATGGCCACTTCGTGCTGTGCAATGTGCCTCGCTTTTCACCGGTGGAGCTGTGGGCCGCCGCCAGTGACAAAGGGGGCGGCGATGGCGCCGCGCATCTTCGCGTGCAGCTCGGCGCGCGCATACTGGCGGGGTACGATCTGTCGCTCGACGTGCGGGACTCGACTCGCCGCGTGTCGCCGATGGTGCCTGCAGCGCGTCCTGCCGACGAGCGCCGTGGCCGCGTGTCGGGCCGCATTCTCACGCTGGCCGGCGACGGCATGCCGAACGTGAGTGTGGACTTCGACCAACCGCGCAAACGTGTTGTCACCGATGCCAACGGCCGATTCACGATGGACAGCGTACAACCGGGGGTGCGCACCCTCGAGGTCCGTGCGATCGGCTTCCAGCCACAGCGGCTTGGCATGAACGTGCGCCCGGGTCAGCAGGTGGAGCGCGACATCACGATCGATCGCAACCTCGCGGTGCTGGGCACCTTCATGGTGCGCGCCTCGCGCAACGCCACATGGGACTCCACCGGATTCGAGGAGCGACGCAGGCGCGGCACAGGCTACTTCTTTACACGGGAGGATCTCACGGGCGTGAACGATCTCTCCACCGCGCTGCGCATGGTGCCGGGGATCCGGGGGCGCTCCAGCGACCGCACCCAGCGTCTCGTCGCGGGGCGTGGGGCGGGATGCCTGCCGGCGTTCGTGGTGAATCGGGTGCGCTTCGAGGCCGGAGGCAACATCGGCCCCGAAGCGATGATCCGCGCCCAGGACATCCGCGCGATGGAGGTGTACACCAGCCGGCTGGCCATGCCGCCGGAACATCAGCGCTACAGCGATTGCGCCGTCATCGTGATCTGGTTGCGCGATCCACAAGCCGAGATTGAGTCACGGAGGAAATGAGGCTCGCGCGTCAGCGCGTCCAGACAATCACGGCACCGCAGTCGGTCTCGGGGCGCGCGAACTGGCCGGGGACGCTCGTACCGCTGGTGTAGACTTCGATGGCGGCGACCATGTCGATCGGTACGAAGTTGTCCATGCGGCCGCCATTGGTGTTGATGAGGGTCCCGTCGAGGATGAGCGCGAGCGGGCAATAGCCGCTGCTGATGTTGATGCGCGTTCCGAAGATCTGCGTATCCCCCACCCCGTTGCGCTGCACCGTCACGTTGGCGCGGCCGCGCAGCAGATCGCTCATCAGCTGCGGCTTGCGCATGCCGATCTCCTCGCGATCGATGAAGAGCCCGCGGATGGTGTTGCGACGCTCTTCGAACCCTTTGAGACGGCGGCTCATGCGATCGTACTCCGCCGTTACCCGCATCGTGTCGAGGCGCGTGGTGTTGGTGCCCATGAGCGCCGTGAGACGTACCGAGGCGTCGAGTGAATCGACCGCCGCGATCGTGGCCGTGAAGACCACCGGTTCATACCCCACCTTGCGTGCGCGCACGAAGTACGGTCCGGGGGCGAGGTCGCGGAAGTAGAAGCGCCCCGTGGTGTCGGTCATCGTGAACAGCTGCGTCCCCATGGCCTGCACCTGCGCACGCGCGACCGGTTCGCCCGACTGCGTGAGCACCCGCCCGGTCAGCAGATTGGCCGGGGCACCGGGTCGACGCGGGCCCAAGGGCACAGCCGGCGCGGGAAGACTGGCCGTGACGACCTGACTGAAGGTGACCTCGGTCGTCCCCGGATTCTTGGTGGAGTCGGCGACCACGCTGGTGGGCGCGGTAAAGAGTGGTGCGCCACTCCGTCCGCGCACGGCAGCAGCCGCGGCGCTGTCGGCGCTCGCCAGCGAGTCTGCGGCGCGCTTGGCGAGCTGCCATACCTCGTCGGCCACGAGGCGCACGCGCACATCGACCATCACCCCGCTCGCGATCTGGATGTCGAACCCGGCCGGTTCGTACGCATCGCGCATCACTTCGAGGCGCAACGTACCGGGGGTGAGCCCCTCGATGCGGAAGCGGCCCGCCGAATCGGACTTCGTCTCCCAGCGCCGGGCGTCGGCCTTCTTGTTGGGCTCGCGCACCGAGAGCTGGGCATCGCGCACCGATCGACCGGCACTATCGACCACGGTACCCGTGATGCCGGTGACCTGCGGCGCCGGCGTGCCGCGTGGCTGTGCCGGGAGCGCACGCGGGGCGGCCACTCCGGCGGCAATGGCGGCGACTGCAAGAAAGGTCACCCCGATCTGCGGGCGAATCGCATGAGGAACGGCAAAGCGAAACATCATCACACCTGCAAG
>CAZNZG010000310.1:0-3780 GCA_964577455.1 uncultured Gemmatimonas sp.
AGCGAGGCATTGGCAAGAGGGGCATGCTACGTGAATGAGACATGAGAGAGTCGACTTCGCGGATCGGCGAGGACCGCCTCGAGCACCATGGTGGCCGCGCCGATGGCGATGGCGCGATCACCGAGGGCACTTGTGAGAATTTCCGATGACACCACCGCACTCACGAAGGTCCGTCGCATGACGGCTTCGCGTACCGGCACCAGGATCTGTTCGCGGAGGCGGCAGAGGCTTCCGCCAAGAATGACGGCAGAGGGGTTCATCAGATTGAGGAGACTGGCGACCACCGTGCCCAGATGCTCCGCGGCTTCCTGCACCACACGGGAGGCAAGCGCATCACGGGCATTGGCAGCCGTCTCGAGTGCGGGCATCGAGATGTCGCCACTGGACAGCACGCTGCGTGGATACGCGGGCAACAGTTCGCGGACGCGCGCGAGCAACTCCGGACGGCCCACGTAGGTGGTGAGGCAGCCACGGTTGCCGCAGGCGCACGGGTTGCCTCGCACATCCACGGTCACGTGCCCGATTTCTCCGGCCACGCCGCCTGCCCCACGGAAAATGCGCCCATCGATGAAATGGCCGGCACCGACACCCGTGGCGATCTTGATGTAGGTGAAGTTCGACAGGCCCCGCGCGGCACCCCACCAGTATTCGGCGAGCGCCCCGAGGTTGGCGTCGTTGTCGAGCCACAGGGGCACTCCATAGCGCGCGCTGAGGAGCTCGAGGCCGTGCACGCCGTTCCACTGCCGCAGGGCGATGCGGGACACACGCTCCGGATGCAGCGGGTCCATCGGCGAGGGAAGCGCCACGCCGATTCCCAGCAGCGGCGTGGCCGTGAGGTCGATGGCACCGAGACACCGATCACACAGGTGCTGAATCGCAGCGCGCGTGCCGTCGGGGTCGGCGTGCACATCGAACGACTGGCGCTCCCACGCTCGAACGCGACCGCGCAGGTCCGTGACGACCACCGACACATGTGACGCGCCGACATCCACGCCCAGGAGCACGAAGGCGTCGTACCGGAACGACAGCACGATCGGCCGCCGCCCGCCGCTCGAGGCTCCCTCGCCCGCCTCGGCGATCAGTCCCGTCTTCAGGAGATCGTCCACGATCTCGGAGACCGTCGATCGCGACACGTCGAGGCGACGGGCGATCTCCGCGCGCGAAATGAACTCCTCGTCCCAGATGAGACGAAGAATGGTCGTTGGCAGAGGTCGGGGGCGTAGCCGGTCGGCGACGGGAACCCCGACCTCACAGCATCCGGTCGTGGACATGAGAAGCCCGGTCAGCAGGGGATACCCCGAGGTAGCCCCCACTGGTGGCGGCTATCGGTAGAACAGCACGTTGTCGATGTAGATCGTCGCAAGATCTCCCGAGAAGATCAACTGGGCGAGGTTGCTGCGCGCCCGCAGCCCGGTGAATGCGGACAGTGGAATGTTCAGGCGGGTCCAGCTGCCCGTCGCCAGCGCCGGCGTGCTCGTACCCGTCAGCGTGATCTCATGTTCGGAGTCATCACCGCCGCCGAAGGCTCCGTTGGCCCCGAAATCCACCAGCTTCACGCGGAACACCTTGCCCGCGGTCGTGGCGTCCGGCGTCCACAGATCGAAGGAGAAGTGGGTGAAGTTCGTGGCGTTGGCGCGCGTCGTGATGAACTCGACGCCCGCGAACACCATGTTGGTGTACCGCTTCACGTCGTCGTTGCCGATGCGGATATCGCTCAGGTCGGCCTGATCCCACGAGGCCGACCACGTGTCCACGGCGCTGTTCGTGTACGCATTCGAGAACAGCGAGAGCACGTTGCTTGCCGCGAAAGTGGGCGCCGGTGCTGCGGTCGCCGGCACCGTGGGCGGTGCGGCGGTGCCGTAGAAGTAGACGTTGTCCAGGAACACCGTGCGCAGCGTGCCCGAGATGATCAGCTGCGCCAGGTTGCCGCGGGTGGTGAGCCCGGGGAACGAGGTGAACGGCAAGTCGAGCGAAATCCACGTGCCCGTCGTGAAGCTCGCGGTATTGGCCCGCGTGATGGACAGCTCGTGCTCCACATCATCACCGCCGCCGAACGCGCCATTCGCGCCGAAATCCACCAGCTTGACCTTGAACTCGGCCGGGGCGACCGTGGCATCCGGCGTCCAGAGGTCGAGGTGCAGCCCGGTCAGTGCCGTCGCGTTCACCTTCGACGAAATGAACTCGATGCCGGCAAAGGTGAAGTTGGTGTAGCGCTTCACGTCGTCGGTGCCGACCTTCACGTCGGCCACGTCGGCTTGATCCCAATCGGCCGACCACGTATCCACCGCACGATTGCTGTAGGCATTGCTGAACAGCGACACCACGCTGCCCGCTGCCCGCGTCGGCGTGGGAGCCGGACTGGACGGCGCCGACGCCGGAGGCGCGGCAGTCCGGAAGAAGTAGATGTTGTCGAGGTACACCGTGGGGCTCGACGCCACCAGAATCAGCTGCGCCAGATTGCTGCGCGCACGCAGCCCCGCGAACGCGGTGAGCGGGATATCGAAGCTGTTCCAGGCGTTCGCCACGACGGCGGGCGTGGTGGTGGGGGTGAGCGCCAGTTCGTGCTCCGAGTCGTCGCCGCCACCGAAGGCGTTGTTGGCGCCGAAATCCACCAGCTTCACCTTGAACGACGCGGCGTCATACACGTACACGTCCATGTGCAGGTGCGTCATGGCGCTCGCATTCACCGTGGTCGTGATGAACTCGGCGGCCGAGAACACGAGGTTCGTGTACTTCTTCGTGGCATTGCCGGCGATGTTCACGTCGGCCACGTCGGCCTGATCGAAGCCGGCGGACCAGGTGTCCACCGGTACGTTCGGGTAGGCGTTCGAGAACAGGGAGATCACGTCGGCCGCGGGGCGGGTCGGCGTGGGGGCGGCCGTCGTGGGCGCCGCGGCGGTGCGCAGCGTAATGGTGCCGGTGGCCGGCGTGCTGCCGAGGGTGGCCGTGATGTTCGTCGTACCCACCGAAACCGCGGTGATCACCCCGACATCGTTCACCGTCGCCACCGCCGGGTTGGACGACACGAAGGTGTAGTAGCCCGGCGCGGCCGACATCGTGATCGCGCCCGCGCCGGTGCCGTATGCCACCGTGGTCCCGACGATGTTGACCGTATTGCCCACTTCCTGGGTCAGCGTCTGCGTGGGAATCGCCGGCGCCGGTGTGCCCAGATCGGTGAGCTGCTCGAACTTCACATCGTCGAACCACAGGTCGTAGCCGGCGCCGTTCTCCGGGCCCTCGGCGAAGAAGAACAGCCCACGCTCGGCCGTAAGCCGGGCCGACGCGGGAATGGGGAGGATCACCTTGGTCCACGTGGGGGACACATCGATCTCCCGACGTTCGGCCGAGAAGCGCGAAGTCCCCGTGTTGTCGTTGCCGAGTCCCGCCACATCGAGCTTGGCCGTGATGCTCGCGCGGACCCAGAAGGTCAGCGCGTTGTAGCCGGTGAGCGACCGCGGCACGCTGCTCACGAAGGCGCCGCCGGCGTAGCCGCCGCTGGCGTTCCCCGGTGCAGGGACGGTGACCTTGAGCGAGGCGGCGCCGGTGCGCTTGACCGAGGCGTCCACGGTCAGGGCATCGGTTTTCGATCCGCCGAACGCCTGAAAGTCGACCCCGGGAGCGAAGGCGTCTTCGAACACGGCGGCGGCGTTGGGGAACGGCGCAGGCTCGAGCACGCTGGTGTCGCGTTCACACGCGGCGAGGAACGTGGCGGCAGCCAGCCCAAGCAGGCGGCTGGCGGAAATACGGAAGGACATGAGACGACACCCGGGACGGGGACGG
>CAZNZG010000311.1:0-3767 GCA_964577455.1 uncultured Gemmatimonas sp.
CCGTAATGCCGGAGATGGGCGTACGCAGCACGATGTTCACCCCCGATCCCGGCGCACCGCTTGGCCGGTTGATCGCTACGCCGGCCACCTTGCCGGCGAGGATGCCGGCGGCCGAGCCGGTCGGCGGGATCGGGATGTTTTCACTGGTGATCTTTTCCACCGAAATGGTGGACTTGGCCACCGACGTGGCGTCCATCGTGCCGGCCACGGTCACCTGATCGAGGCGGGTGGCGGCGACGGACAGCTTGAAGGTCACGTTGGCCACGCTGTCGGCGATGAGGCGGACATTATCGACCCGCTGGGGGCCGTAGCCGATGCGCCGGGCTTCGATCGGAAAGAGCCCCACGGGGGCGCTGGGGATGGCAAAGCGGCCATCCGCTCCGGTGCTGGCGGTGATGGGGGTCCCCACCACGAAGATGTTGACGCCAGGCAGTGGCTGCCCCGAGGCGACATCGGTGACGAGGCCCGTGATGCGGGCACGGCGCGCAGCGGGGGCCGAGGACCGTGCCGGCTGACCCTCGGCGGGGGTGGGGAGACCGAGGGCCGCCGCCGCCAAACCGGCGGAGACGAGGTACAGCAGACGGGAGGGGAGCGACATGAGGGCGTCCGTCGTGCAGTGGAGGGGAGAGCGCTTTCCGTCCCTGCTCGGGACGCCTGCGCACGCCGAAACTACCTCCAGTCCACGAGCCCGCTAGTCCAGCTCAACACGCTGTCTGTCGCCGGTCGCCCGCAAGCGCTCTAGCGCCGCATGGTGTTGATGATGATCGCGCCGCACCGGTCCGGGCGCATCGCCAGCCCCGGGAGGAGGACCGTGTTGGGGTAGACCTCCACGCTTCGGAACGTCAGCGGGTCGAGTTGTCCGACGCCTTCGTTGTCGATCGGCGTATTGTCCAGGTAGAACTGGAGCGGGCAGCCCGACCCGTCGGCATTCGGGTTCATGATGCCGGTACCGGCGCGGAGAGAGGTGGCGATCACCTGACCGCGCTCCTCGTCGGAGCGTCCTCGCCGCACCATGAGCCCCGGTACCCCCTGGATCAGCTCCGCGATCGAGTAGGGGCGCTGCTCGAGAATCTGGTCCCGCGTGTAGAGCCGTCCTGCCCCCACCTTCAGTTGCATCAGCCGCTCAGCGAGCACCTCGGCGTTTGCCGCGGCGGCGTTGCTCCGCGCCGTGATCTCGACCGCCGAGAGCGTACGCGGATAGCGACGGAGCAGGAGATGTACCGAGTCGTTGGCCGCACTGCCGATCACGATCTCGCGCAGGAACGGCACGTAGCCGATGCTCCGGGCTACCACGACTTGTGGGCCCGCCGGGGGCTCGGCGATACGCCAGACGCCGCGCGCATCGGTTCGGGTACGTATGCCGGCGCGGGCCAGATAGACATCGACATCCACCATGGGCTTGCCGACGGCATCGACGACCGTGCCGACGAGGAGGTCGCGGGCAGTGGTGCTCCGGGCCGCATCGGTCCGGAAGGCAGGTCGGTCCTGCGCCAGGAGCGGTCCGCAGAGGACGTGGCCCACTGCGATAGCCAACACAAGGCAGCGCCGTCCCGCACGTCGCGGCATCGTGGCCGGCGTTCCCTCGGGAACGCCGGACGAGCCGATCCGCCGCGTGAAGGCGTCGAGCCGCCGCTTGGTGATCATCTCCCGCATCCCGTCTCCAGGCCTCGAGGTGGTGACCCGGTGGTTCCGGGTGGCCAGAAAGTAACCAATGCGCAGGCCGGCGTCAGATCTCCACTTGTGCACCCAGCTCCACGACACGATTGGGGGGCAAGCGGAAATAGGCGGTGGCGCTCTGCGCATTGCGTGACATCACGGCAAACAGGCGCTCCCGCCAGAGAGCCATGCCGGGATGGCCGGAGGCGATCACGGTCTCGCGCCCGAGGAAGTACGTCGTCTCCATGGGGGAGAATGACAGGCCGTCTTCGCGGATGGCAGCCAGCGAAAGCGGAATGTCGATCTCTTCCATGAACCCGTAGCGCAGATCCACTTGCCACATGCCGTGGTCGAGCGGAGTGACCTGCGCGCGCTGATCCACATTCACGAAGGGAATCTCGAGGGTGCTTACCACGAGAAACACCACCCGCTGGTGGAGCACTTTGTTGTGCTTGAGGTTGTGCAGGAGGGCGGGCGGGGCCTGCCGCGCGCTGCCGTACATGAAAACGGCCGTACCCGGCACGCGATGGGGCGGATGCTGCATCAGTGAGGCCAGAAACTCGCTGCGCTCCGGCGCGCTCTCGCGCAGTCGCTTCTGCAGGATCTGGCGACCACGCTTCCACGTGGCCAGCAGGGTGAACACCACCGCCCCCACCACGATCGGAAACCAGCCGCCGTGCGGGATCTTGAGCAGATTGGCTCCCCAGAACGCCATGTCGACAAACAGGAACCCGCCGGCAATCAGGAGAGCTTTCGTGGAGTTCCACTGCCACCGCTCACGCGCCACGAAGTAGAAGAGAATCGTGGTGATCGTCATGGTGGTGGTTACCGCAATCCCATAGGCGGCGGCGAGGGCGCTCGATGAGCGAAAGCCGAGGACGAGCCCGATGCAACAGACCATGAGGGTCCAATTCACGGCAGGCACGTAGATCTGCCCGCGCTCACGGGCCGACGTGTGGTCGATCCGCATGCGTGGGCTGTACCCGAGCTGCACCGCTTGCAGGGTGAGCGAAAACGCACCGGAGATGAGCGCTTGCGAGGCAATTACCGTGGCTGCCGTGGCCAGAATCACCACGGGGAGCAGGGCCCACGACGGCGCCATGCGATAGAAGGGATTGGCGATAGCCGTCGGATCGCGCAACACCAGCGCCCCCTGCCCGAAGTAGTTCAGCAGGAGTGCAGGAAGCACGATCACGAACCACGCCAGCCGGATCGGGCGTCGGCCAAAGTGCCCCATGTCGGCGTACAGGGCTTCACCACCGGTGACGACGAGAAACACCGATCCCATCACGAGGAACGCATTCCAGCCGTTCTGCGCGAAAAACCTGAAGGCATGCAGTGGTGACACCGCAGCCAGCACCTCCGGTGCCTGCAGGATCTGCCAGACCCCCAAGGTGCCGAGCAGCGCGAACCAGATGAGGGTAAGTGGACCGAATACGCGCCCCACGCTGCCAGTCCCGCGACGTTGCACCAGAAACAGTAGCGCGAGAATGGTGATCGTGATGGGAACGATGTACGGGTCGAACGCCGGAGTGATCACGCTCAGTCCTTCCACGGCGCTCAACACCGATACGGCCGGGGTCAGCATGCCATCCCCGTAGAGCAGCGCGGTGCCGAAGAGCCCGAGCACGACGAGCCCCCACCGTCCGCGCCGCAGGGCATGGGTGGGAGTGATGAGCGCCGTGAGGGCGAGAATGCCGCCTTCGCCGCGATTGTCGGCGCGCACGATGTAGACCAGATACTTGATCGAGATCACCAGCACGAGAGCCCAGAAGATCATCGACAGCACACCGAGCACGTTGGCCGGCGAGGCGGTGACGCCGTGTTCCGCGAGGAACGACTCGCGCAGCGCATAGAGCGGGCTCGTGCCGATGTCGCCGTAGACGATCCCGAGCGCTCCGAGCGAAAGCGCGGCGAGGTACCGCCAATCCGACGGGCCCGCGTGCTCGGGCGTGTGCGCTGCTGCCTGGCCCGTGGAGCGGGCGGTGAGATCCGACGAAGTATCCACAGAAGGTCGAGTCATGGTCACGGGATGGGGTGCCGTAAACCATAGGAGCGCGACCTCCGGCGGCGGAGCTGTTGGCGTGGGGTTTTGTACTTTCCTTGTGCCC
>CAZNZG010000312.1:0-3725 GCA_964577455.1 uncultured Gemmatimonas sp.
GTCTCCTGTGTTTTGGGCGGGCGTTGCGGCTTCGGTCGGGTTGGTCGGGGTCGGGGTCGGGGTCGGGGGTGGGCGTTCCGCCGGGGGGTGGGGTCGGGGTCGGGGTCGGGGGGCTAGGGGGGTGGGGGGTGTTGGAGGCGTTTGCGGAAGCCGTACGTCATGGCGCGAACGGTGCCGACGTTGGCGATGATCTGCTCCAACCGATCGTCGCGAATGCCGAGCCTCGCGCAAAGCCGGAGCACGCGTTCGAGCTCATTGCACGAACCGATCGCGATCTCGAGCAATGCCACGGCACGCGAAGCGGTGTGATAGCCGCACGCTTCGCTCAGATTGAGCGACACCGACACCGACGCGCGCAACATCTGACTGCGCAACCCGGGCGACACCGTACCGAGCCGGCGAGCCTGCCGCTCCGCGAAGGCGTGCACATCCACCACCAGCGCGTCGGCACGCTCCACGACCAGGAGCCGATTGGGATTGTGTACCATGCGCCACGATAGCGCACACCTCCCGCCGCGCCGTCACCAGATCATTGCCACCCCCACCATTCCCACGCAGCCCCCCCGTCCGCGCCCGCGGAATCAGCGCGATGCCACCCCAAACACCGTGGCGTCCGCCCATCCGAAAACAGTCAGACATCGGACTTCGAGGCCCGTCCGCCCCCGAAATCCGATGTCCGTTATCCGAAATCCGAAGTCAGACCGCGATACGTACGACGCGCGACTTCGTGATGCGCTCCTGCAGGTTCCGTCCCATCCCTTCGATCGCCCGCTCGATTGCTTCCCCGTCGAGTTCCAGCGAATTGCCGTCGATGCGGATGCGTGCGCGCGGACCATCCCGACGGAATTCGAACACCTGCGGCTCGCCACGATCGCGACGGAATTCGAACAGCTGCGGCTCGCCACCGTTGCGGCGGATACGCATTTCCCCCTGGGGGAGGGACTCGAAACGCATGCCGGGCAGTTCCCCGTCCAAACGCATCACCTCGCCCGGACGCTCGCTCGCCTTGCCGGCGGTGACCGTCACGTCACGATAGCGGCCGTTGCCGAACACGCGAAGGGACAGCGTCTTTCCGGGCTCGGCCTGCTGCACTTCGCGCACGAAGCGATCCACGCGCGCCGAGGCCACCTGCATATCGTCGAGATCCTCCCGGGGAATGCGCACGTCCACCCCGTTCACGGCAGCGATGCGCTCGCCCTCGATGATACCGGCCTTCTCCGCCGGGCCGCCGGTCACCACACTGCTCACGAAGAGGCCCAGCGTGTCGCGAGCGTTGCCGGCGCTGCCCACGCTCACGCCCACCATCGCGCGCTCACGCGTCGGCGTGGCCGCTCGTGGGGTGGGGCGGAACAAAAAGTCCCCATCGCCCGAACGCACGATCATCTCTTCTTCGCGCATCGTGTCCGTGTTGCGATCTGCCGAGGCGAGCCGGTCGAGCTCCATCGCCGACACCGTCTTCACTGTCACGGTGCGCGCGCTGCCGGTGCCGCTACGCACCTGGAGCTTCACCTCGTCGCCCGGCTTCGCCTTGGCCATCACCCGCTGCAGTCGGCGCTGCGCCAGCCCGGTGAGCGCGACATCCTCGGCGTCTTCGCGTGCCACGCGCAGACTGGTGCCATTGATGTCGGTGATCACGTCACCCGCCTTGATTCCGGCCTTCGCGGCCGGGCCCTTGGCTTCCACGTTGTCCACGCGGACCCCGGCGGTATCGGCGCGAGAGCCCTCGCCCAGCATCACACCAAGAACGGCACGATCGGCCGAGCCGCTCCGCGTCACGCTGATGCCGTCGGGCATGCGCACGATGCGCACCTCGCGCTCCAGCGTACGCGCGTCGCGATCCTGCGCCTGGCAGGGGGTGGCCACAACAGCCGACACAACGCCGGCCACGACAACGATGAATGGGGCGACGGCGAGCCGACGCAGAGCGAACAGAATCATGAATCCCTCGGTGTGGTGTTCGGGTGGTCTGACACACTCCCCCGCGCGAGGGTTTCCACGCCCCTTGCCCTGGCCAGTCATGCCTCGCGTCCTGCCGCCTACGACCCGCTCTCCGGGCCGGCCTCCTCGGTCAGTGGGCGCCGGCGCGGCCGGCCCGCTCCCGCAGCGCCTGCGCCAGCGCCTCGCGCGTGATCGGTTTGTCGAGCACGAGGGCGGTGGTCTGCTGCACGAACGCCTGGGCCTCGGGGGTAGAGGCCCCGCCGGTCAGCACCACCAGCGAATCGTGCAACGCCGGGTGGCGCGCGGCGAGCGTGGCCGCGAACTCCCAGCCGCTCATGATCGGCATCATGAGATCGGTCACGACGATATCCACCTCGTTCTCGCCAAGCCACGCCAGCGCATCGCGGCCATCGGTGAAGCCCGTCACGTGCACCTGCTCAAGCCGCAGTCCGCGCTGCATGGCGCGCAAGGCGGGCGCGTCGTCCTCCACCATCAACACGCGAAGCAGGCGATCGCCTGGTCCGTCGACCGCACCACCCGGCAGCCGCTCCGACGGCACAGGCGACGCCAAAGGCGACGCCTCCGACACCGCGTCGGTTGCACTGACCGCCGTGGGCGCGAGTGGCTGATGTCGCTCCAGCGGCGGCAACTGCACCCGCACGATCGCGCCGCCACCGGGCGCATTGGCGAAGTGCATGAGCCCCCCGTGCGACTCCACGATGCCACGCGAGACGAACAACCCGAGCCCGGTCCCACCGTACTGACTTTTCGTGGTCACGTACGGCTCACCCAGCCGCGACACGATTTCTTCCGAGAAGCCCCCACCCTGATCGCGGACCTCGATCTCCGCCCAACCATTGGGGAGCGTGCGCGTGCTCACGAACAGCGACGTGCGCGCCGGATCGCCCAACTGCGCGATCGACTGCACCCCGTTCACCAGCGGGTTGAGCACCACCTGCACGAGGCGCCCTTCGTGACCGGCCACCGGCGGGACCTCGCCGAAGTCCGTCACGATCGTCACCCCCTGCCGCCACTGCGGCGCGCCCACGCGCAGGGCGGCGCGCACCACCTCGCGGAGATCGAGCGGTGCGAGCTCGGCGACACCGGGGCGCACGTAGGTACGCAGATCCTCGACCACCTGCCGAATGCGGTCCACGCCCTCGAACGACTGCTCGATCATCTGCTGCGCGTCGGCATGCTTGAACTCCGCCGCACACTCGCGAAGCTCCTCGAGCGTGAAGCGCAGAAACTGCAGCGGATTGTTGATCTCGTGACCCACGCCGGCGGCAAGGCGCCCGAGCGCGGCGAGCCGCTCCTGTTCGATCATCCGTTCGCGCGCATCGTCACGCTCGAGCGTGCGGCGTTGCACTTCGTCGGCAAGATGATCGGTGAGCAGGTCGAGCTGGTCGGCATCGTCACGAAAGCGCCGCAGCAGCTGCAGGGAGACCGGGACGACCACGCAGATGTAGCCCACGTCGCCGAGGAAGATGAAGGGCAGCATGCCGGCCGCCACCAACACCTCCTCGATGGCAGCGAGCAGAAACAGCGTGAAGCCGACCAGCACCGGGGTGGTCCCTTCCACACCGCGCCGGCGGTCCTGCCACACGCCGTAAGCGCTGAGGAACAGGAAGAAGAAGGGGAGGACCCCCAGCGCGCTGCCGATGGGCGAGAGCAGATTGCGCTCGTAGCTGATGTCGAGCGACGGGACGTACAGCAGTTCGCGCTGCGGTGATGCCACCACGCCCGTGAGACACGCCACCGCCGCCACGGCCGCCCCTCCCACTACC
>CAZNZG010000313.1:0-3704 GCA_964577455.1 uncultured Gemmatimonas sp.
CGAGTGGGAGAAGGTCGGGGTGCAGCCCACCCTCGTCGCAGCACCCTCCGCCGCCCTCGAGGTGGCGCACGCGCAGGCGATGCGGGCCATCGCCGACCAGCGGCTTCGTTCTGGCGGTGACCGCATGCCGGTCACGCGTTCCGATGGGTCGACCCATGAGTTCAAGCGTATGCGCTGACCCGCCCATCGGCGGAGCGCGAACGACTACATCTTTATCGGCACAATCCACGAATACCGAGACGATCGATGACTCTGCTCCCCCTGGCACGTGGCAGGCAGCGTGGCGCGTCCCTGCACCGTGCGACCGCGATGGCCATCATCGTAGCTGCCGTGTTCTCGCTGCTTGCGGCCAGCCGTGTACTGGCCCAGCCGGTGGGCCCCGCATGCGGTGACTCACTCGCCGCACACCTCGCCGCTCAGATCACCCCTGAGCTCAACACCGCCGTCGCGGAGCGCGGATTCTCCGGGGTGGTACTGATTGCCTGCCATGGCAAGACGGTCTTCTCCGGCGCCTACGGGATGGCACATCGGGGAACGCGCACGCCCAACAGCCTGGAAACGCGATTCAATCTTGGATCGATCAACAAGATGTGGACGGCAATCGCGATCGCTCAGCTGGTCGAGGCACAGAAGATCGACGTGAATGCACCGGTGGGCCGGTATCTTCCCGACCTTCCGAACCGCGCGTTGCGGGAAACGGTGCTGGTCCGCCATCTGCTTTCGCACACCTCCGGCCTCGGGTCGTACTTTACCCGCGGCTATCTCGAGGATCGTCCGGTGTTGACGCGAGCGGCCAACCTCCAGCGCTTCTTCGTGGATGACTCGCTCGCCTTCTCCCCGGGCGCGCGCTTCAGGTACAGCAACGCCGGATTTGCCTTGCTGGGCATGATCGTCGAGCGCGTGTCGGGCGTGAACTACTTCGACTACATGCAACGCCACCTGATCGAACGCGCCGGTATGGCCGGTGCGGC
The DNA here is from genome assembly GCA_964577455.1 of uncultured Gemmatimonas sp. GTDB lineage: Bacteria > Gemmatimonadota > Gemmatimonadetes > Gemmatimonadales > Gemmatimonadaceae > Gemmatimonas. Next base: position 972 of record CAZNZG010000313.1, read on the forward strand.
ATTCCTGACGCTCCCGTCGACCGCTCCGAAGCTCGCGATGGGCTACGCCACACCACCCGGCACGTCGGACACGCTCGAGAACTGGACCATGGTGGAGCGCACGTCGAGTCCGGCGGGAGGCGCGTTTGCCACCGCCCAGGATCTGGTTGCCTTCAGTCGCGCGCTATGGGCGGGGCGCCTCGTGAAGCGGGCGCTCGTCGATGAGTTCACCACCGGCAAGGTCTCGATGGGCCCCATGCGGTATGCGTTCGGATTCGGCGAAGGCAGCGCGAACGGCTGGCGAGAAGTGGGGCACAACGGTGGCGCCCCAGGGGTGTCGGCGGATTTCAAATCCTTCCCCGACCAGGGCATCGACATCGTGGTGCTGGCCAATGTGGAGCCGCCGGCGGCCGAAGCCGTCATGAGCCTGGCGGTGTCCGCCGTTACCGGCGCGCCACGACGGCGGATGGTGCCCATGCGGCCGCCGCCGGGTGGGATCTGAGCGAGCCGTGGCCGGTGCACTCTTTCGGAGGCGTCCCGACGGTTGGTCGCGTCGGGCCATGCCTACCGCAGCGCGCCCGTCTGTGCGCCGTAGCTTCCGCCGTCTGCCATCTGCCGCGCGCCCACGTGGCGCGTCACAGACACCTCCGTCGTCGTTGCCACCGCCCGCTGCGTCGCGATGAGCGCCGCCGTGAGCGCGAGGACGCCGGTGAACTGGTGCAGCACGCCCAACGGAACCGGCACTGCGAGCAGCAGCGTGGTAATCCCGAGTACGAGCTGCGCCGTGATGACTGTAGCGAATCCATACACGGCACGCTGCACCGCCCCGGGGAGTGCCGCCTGCCGCGCGCACCACGCCAGCGTGAGCACGAGCGCGGTCACAGAGAGCGCCAGCATGCGGTGGTGGAACTGCGCCGCCGCGGGATTCTCGAACGCATTCGACCACCATGGCGAAAGCATACCGTATCCAGGCGGCACCACCTGCCCACCCATGAGCGGAAACTCGTTGAAGACCTTTCCGCCGCGCAGCCCGGCCACGAAGCCGCCGGAGAGCACGGTAATGCCAAGCAGCGTGGTCGCGCTCACGAGCGCCGTACGCCAGCCACGCGAGGTCTGCGACGGCTCACTCAGCTCCGCCTCGGTACGCGCGCGCAGCTCGCTGTACGTCCACACCGCCACGGCAAGAATGCCGAGGGCGAGACCCAGGTGCGCGGTCAGGCGATACGCGCTCACGCTGATGCGTTCGACCAGTCCACTCTGCACCATGTACCACCCCAGGGCGCCCTGACCGGCCGTGAGCACTGGCAGGGCAGCGAGTCGCACCCGCAGCGATTTGGGGAGGCGCCCCTGCACGAGGAACACGAGGTACGGGATGGCGAACACCAGCCCCACGGTACGCGCCACGTTCCGGTGGAACCACTCCCACCAATAGATCCACTTGAACTCGGCCAGTGAGATCCCGGCGTGGGTGCTGCTGGCCTGAGGGATCTGCCGGAATTTCTCAAGCTCGAGGGCCCACGCCGCGTCATCGGACGGCGGGAGCGCGCCGGAGATCGGCTTCCACTCGGTGATGGACAAGCCGCTTTCCGTAAGCCGCGTGATACCCCCGACCGCGACCGCAAAAAAGACCGCGATAATGGACGCCAGCAGCCAGCGGCGCAGCGCGAGCCGGTCGCGCTCGGGAAGCGCGCCGGGAAGTCCGAGATCAGTCATGGTAGCCACCTCTGTACCCTGACAGCAGGGGCGGTGGGGGTCAAGGGCTTGCACCCGATCCTGCTGACGCCCCCCTCGCCAGCAACGAGTGCCGGCAGCCGTACCTCCCGAGATGAGGCCAAGCGACCAGGCGGCGCACGCCGGACCGGTGTTCAGGATGATGCCAACCCGAGCCGCACCTGAAACTCCGTGCGCCCGGGCTCGGACTCCACGGTGATCTCGCCCTCTGCCTGATGCACCAGTCGCCGCACGATGTCGAGACCAAGCCCGGTCCCCTTCCCCACGCCTTTCGTCGTGAAAAAGGGTTCGAAAATCCGGCCCACGACCGACTCCGGGATCCCGGCACCCGCGTCGGTGACGCGCACGACCACGCGATCCATTTCGCGCGCCGCGCTGACATGTACGATGCTGTTGGGCGGCGCGGCATCGAGCGCGTTGTCGATGAGGTTCATCCACACCTGATTCAGCTCGGCACCCACGGCGGGCGTCCGCGGTAGATCCTCGGCGAGGTCGAGCATCACCTCCACATTGCACGCACGCATCTTCGCCGTCAGCATGGTCAGCGTATCGAGGATGCCGTGGCGGACATCGACCGGTTCGATCGTCCGGGCCTGGTCCATGTAGGTGAATCCCTTCACCGAGCGGACCAGGTCGTTGATGCGTGCGGCTGCCGTCTCGATTTCCGACGCCAGCGCCCGCACATTGCAGCCGGCCGCCATCCACTTCAGGGTGGCGTTGAGCACCGACTTATCCACGGTCTCGGCCAGTTCCTCGATCGCTTCGATCGTGATTCCGGTTTCGGCGAGCGGTCCGGCACAGCGTTCGTCGGCGTCGTGATCCAGCAGCCACTCGGCGATTTCGTCCTCCCGATCGGATCGCCCGACCACCGAACGCATCATCGTCGGCGCCGCACGCAGGCACATCGCCCGAATGCGATCGATGCTGGCCAACTCCTCGACCCTCAAACGTGCGGCTCCGAGCAGGCGCGCGGAGTTTTCCGACGCCTCGAGGCTTACGGAGAGCAGTTTCGCACAGAGTGCC
>CAZNZG010000314.1:0-3643 GCA_964577455.1 uncultured Gemmatimonas sp.
CGTCACCGGTCCCGACGCTCCGCCCGAGGCAGCGCGCGAGCGCGTCACGCTCCCCTGGGGCCAGTGCACCGCGTCGATCGCACAGCGCGCCAGATCGAACAGCGGCAACGGCGCATCCTGCCGGATCGTCGTGAGCTGCCGCATCAGTCGCGCATGCTCGTGCTGCCCCGCAAGCTTCGCCGTCTCGTCGCGATGGCTCACGAATTCGCTCGCCTCGAGCGCCTTCTCCAGCGACTGCCACCGACGCAGCAGCTTGACCGCCGTGCCCTTGCCGATGCGGTTGATCCCGGGAATATCGTCGCCGTCTTCGCCGCACATGGCCTTGAAGCAGGGTAGCTGTGCCGGCTTTACGCCGAACCGCTCGAGCACGTCGGCAGCGTGCCAGCGCCGTACGCGCAGCCCGTCGGTGCCTTTCCCCACCCCCACGTACGACACCACCTGCACGTGGTCATCCACGAACTGCAGCAGGTCCGAGTCGTTGGAAAGCAACGTGACCGGCAGCGCCGCGCGGAAGCCGGCCATGATCGAGGCCACCACGTCATCGCCCTCGAAGCCATCCACGCTCACGCTCGTCACACCGGCGCTTTCGAGCGCCGTGCGAATGGGCGCAACCCGCGCACGGGTTTCTCCCGTCCGGCGATGCTTGTAGGCGGGGAAGAGCAGATGCCGGAAGGTGGGGCCCTCGTGGTCCCACGCCGCGATCAGGTGCGTGGCACCGATATCCGCCGCGGTGCCGCGCGCCATCTGGCACCAGAGACGCACGCCAGCCGTGAGGTCGTCGCCCGCCACATGTGCGGCACGGGCGGCGAGTGACTGGGCATCGATCACGAGCAGGTGGGGAGCAGACATGTGCTCAACGTAGCGCCCACCGGCCTCGCTCGGCCAGCGAGCGCTCGCCGTCCGGGCCCCGTGTGTAGCCCCCCGCCGTATACGGCGAGGCAACCCGCCCGATATTGGCAAAGATTGGCAGCGCCGAAGGCACTGTGCGAACGCGCACGTTCATGCACATTCACCGCATGGCCTCCCCGACCACTGCTGCCACCAACGATGCCACTGAGGCGTCTGCACCGAGCGCACGCTATCGGTATGTCGTGCTCGCGATGCTCATCCTTGCGTACACGTTCAATTTCCTCGACCGCCAGATCCTCGGGATCCTCAAGGAACCGATCAAGCGCGATCTCGGGCTGACCGATACACAGCTCGGTCTCATGGGGGGGCTCGCCTTCGCCATGCTGTATTCCACGCTGGCGGTCCCTATCGCGTGGTTGGCCGATCGGGTGAGCCGTACGTGGATCATGACGGCCGCACTCGCGCTCTGGAGCGGCTTCACGATGGTGTGCGGTGCGGCCACCGGCTTCTGGTCGCTCTTTCTCGCGCGTGTGGGCGTGGGCTTCGGCGAAGCCGGTGGCGTGGCGCCGGCGTACTCGCTGGTGAGCGACTACTTCCCAAGAGAACAGCGCGCGCGTGCGCTCGCGGCCTACTCCTTCGGCATCCCGCTTGGCTCCGCCCTCGGGCTCTTCTTTGGCGGGCTGATTGCCGCGTACGTGGATTGGCGCTGGGCGTTCTTCGTGGTGGGCGGAGCCGGCGTGCTGCTGGCGCCGATCTTCAAGCTGGTGGTGAAGGACCCGGTGCGTGGCGCGTTCGACGGGGCGACGGCCGCGGCGCCGCAGGCAGCGGCACCCGCCTTCATGACGGTGGTGCGCACGGTGCTCCCCAAGCCCACCTTCTGGCTCCTGGCGATCGGGGCGGCCTGCTCGTCGGTCTGCGGATACGGCGTGGCGTTCTGGCTGCCCAGCTTCTTCATTCGCAGCCTGGGGCTCACGCTGGCGCAGACATCGATCTACTACGGGCTGATCCAGTTCATCGGCGGCATTGCGGGGATCTGGCTGGGCGGTGCGATCGCCGACCGCCTGGGCAAGAAGGATCGCGGAGCGTATGCACTCACGCCGGCGATCTGTTTTCTGGTGGGGCTGCCGATCTTCCTGCTGGCCATGAACACGTCGAGCCTCGTGTGGGCGTTCGTGCTCTTCCTCGTGCCCACGGGGCTCAACCTTGCCTGGCTGGGCCCCGTGGTGACAGCAGTGCAGCATCTCGCGCCAGCCAACATGCGCAGCACCACCAGCTCCCTCTTCCTGCTGGTGAACAACCTCTTCGGTATTGCCGTCGGGTTGTGGATTTTCGGCTACCTGTCGGACCTGCTGGCGCCTGCGTACGGCAACGAAAGCATGCGCTGGGCGATCTACTACGGGTCGAGCTTCTACCTGCTGGCGGCGCTGCTGCTGTGGCTGGCCTCCAAGAGGCTTGGCCGCGACTGGGTGGAAGCCGCGGCGTAGCAGCTCACGGCTTCACGCCGGTGCGTACCCACTGTTCGAGCCGCAGCCACGACGGGATCGACTTGTCCACGCCAAGCTGCTGGCAGTGGCCGTACTGCGGCAACCGGACCTGTACCAGGTTATCGGCGTAGCCGGCATCGGTCACGATCTTCGCGAGGGAGTCCTCGTGAAACACCGGCACGATCGGATCCCATGCGTTGTGGACGGTGATGACCGGACGCTGAATGCGTCCCGTGGGGGTGTAGTACTTCGTGAGGTAATTGCGCGCCGCGACGTGCATCTCGTACCGGGTCGCCGACGTGTCGAAGCCCTGCGTGATGCCGCTGACCATCGGCGCCCAGCCGGGAGCCGGGAGCGGTACGAGTGGCCCGGCGGTGTACGTCACGCCGATGTTGCCGAAGGGGCTCTTGTCGTGGGCGAGCTCGGTGATGTCTCCGATCCCACGCGCATGGAAGGTGACTGCAGTGATCGCCGACTGCACCAGCGTGGGGATGTAGGCGTCTGGCATCGGCGCGTAGGGGAGCGGCGTCTGCCGCATGCTGGCGAGCGCGAGCAGCCACGGCAGCCGAGGAAGGATGGCCGCCTGCAGTGTGGCCGGATCGGGGGTGTAGTTGAACGGCACGCCGAGCGCGGTACCGGGGAGCACCCCCGGGAAGGCCACGTCGAAAAGGGTGCGCACGTGCCCGAGGTACTGTGTTTCGACGAGCGACCCGCCCACCATGCCGCAGAGGAGCAGCGCCCCGTCGTACTGGGCCGGGTACTGTTCGATGAGCGACAGCGAGACCGCGCTGCCGAGGGAGAACCCCACGAGGTACTGCCGTGCCGGCGGGCGTTTCAGAATGCTCCGCGCAATCCCGGCCAGCTGGTGGGTGCGCTGCGCGCCGTCCTTCACGGCAAATCCATTGCGGGAATAGCTGGAGTACGCCACGGCGTAGCCGCGGCCGCCGAGCCACGTGGCCAGCGAGTCCATGTAGAGCTCGTTGGTGAGCGACACAGGCATGAGTGCGTCGCGGATGGGATGCGCCATGGTCACGAGGTCGCCATTCCATTCGCGCGGCACGTACATGCGGTAGAGCGAGCCGGGGCCGGTGCTGCCGTCCACGATCCGCAACCACGGCGTCATGGGAGGAGCGGCGAGGGTAGCGACCGCACGGTCTGGCACAGCATCCGGCGCTGTGCTGGAGGCGCTGGGCGCATCGCTGCACGCGGCGGCGAGGAAGAGCAAACCGAGGTATACCGGGACATGCCGTGCCAAGGTGCCGAACATGTGGCCTCCCACAGTGAATCTCACAGTGAATCCCACGATCACA
>CAZNZG010000315.1:0-3616 GCA_964577455.1 uncultured Gemmatimonas sp.
GGCACGGGCGCGGTTTACCCACGCGGCGGACGTCACGGGGCATCGTACAGGGCCCACTGCGGCACGGGCGTGGTTCACCCACGCGGCGGCGGGCGCGATGTGGTCGCCTGCGCCGTGGCGTCTGCCGATCGGAATGCGGGTTCGGGCATCCGACCTCCAGCTCCCGTCTGGTACGGAACTCGGAATTCTGAAATCAGATGTCCGAGTTCCGACGGGCATGGAGGTCCGAGGTCGGAAACGGCGTACGGATGGGCGGACGTCACGGGGCATCGTACAGGGCCCACTGCGGCACGGGCGTGGTTCACCCACGCGGCGGCGGGCGCGATGTGGTCGCCTGCGCCGTGGCGTCTGCCGATCGGAATGCAGGTTCGGGCATCCGACCTCCAGCTCCCGTCTGACCCGGAAATCCGACCTCGGAAATCAGCCGCCGCCCGCCCCTCGCTCCAGAAACTGCTCCTCGCGTCTTATCTTCCATGCATGCCCATCTACGTCTACGAGACCCAGCCCACTGCACCCGGACAGCCGGTCGAGCGGTTCGAGATGCGCCAGTCGATGTCGGAAGCGGCGCTTACCCAGCACCCCGAGAGTGGCGTGCCTGTGCGGCGCGTGCTGTCGGGTGGCCTCGTGACCTTCACGCAGGGTGCGTCGGGTGACAGCTGCGCCTTTCCCGCCGGCGCCCCGGCCATGGGATGTGGCGCCGGAAACTGCTGCCGCACCTGACGCCGTTGGCTCCCGCTGAGCTCTTCCCGCACCTGCGCTGACATGCCCGCCAAGAAGACCGCCAAGCCCGCTGCTGCGAAGAAGGCCCCCAAGTCCATGCCGTACGAGCAGGGCGCATGGGCGCACGTGTTCGCGCCGCGCGCTCCGGGCGAGAAACGCTACTGGCTGATCAAGTCGGAGCCCGACGTGTTCTCGTTCGACGATCTTCAGCAGGCCCCGAAGCGCACCACCTGCTGGGACAGCGTGCGCAACAGCAGTGCCCGCAACTTCATGCGCGATGGCATGAAGAAGGGCGATCTCGCGTTCTACTACCACTCCAACGCCGAGCCCTCGGGGATCGTGGGCATCTGCGAGATCGTGCGCGAAGGCTACCCCGATCACACGGCGTGGGACCCCGCGCACGACTACTTCGATCCCAAGTCGGACCCGGAGACACCCACGTGGTTCATGGTCGACGTGAAGGCAGTGACCCCGTTCAAGACCATGGTGGCCCTCCCGGAGATCAAGAGCGATCCGGCGCTCGCCGAGATGGCACTCGTGAAGGTGGGGCGGTTGTCCGTGGTACCCGTTACGCCGGCCGAGTGGGCGCACATCTGCGCACTCGGCGGCGTAGCCTGATCGGCGGGCAGTCGCGCGTCAGAGTTTGACGCGTGTCCCGGTTACGGGCGCTGCGTCGCCGGACCCCATCATCAGTCCTTCGATTTCGCGCTGCATGTCGCCCGTGAGCGTGTCGCCCGTGGCGCGCAAGGTCCACGTGACCTTCACCTGACGTACGAGCTCCTCGCCGTTCATGTTCAGGCGCGCCTCCTGCCGCTGCAGGAAGGTGGCGCCGTCGCCGTTCGCACGGCCGCTGAGGGTGAACGGCTTGGGCAGCGGTGCGCCATCGCTCCGGCTCTTCACCTCGAACGACGCGAGGAGCGAGTCGCCAGACGGCACCACCGACAGCGTGCCACTCGCCTTGATGATGCGCACATCCTCGTTCTGGATGATGCGGCCAAGCTCCCATTCGATGTTCCAGCGTCCTGCGATCGATGGGGCAGTTTGTGCTGCGAGCGGTGTCGACTTCCACGCGAGGGCGAGGGAAGCGGTGAGCAGAAGAGTACGAAACATCGAGGGTTTCCGGAAAAGGTTGCGTTATCTGTCACGACCAGCTGCCCAAAGGGTTGCCGGCGTGCCCCGTCTTGCTCGCCGCGCCGCGTGACTACCCCCGGCGTCGTGCCCGCTGATACTGGCTCGGCCACGGACCGTCCTCGCCAAGTACCGTCGCTGCCTCCAGCGGCCAGTGCGGGTTGCGCAACAGCTCGCGCGCCAGCAGCACGAGGTCGGCGTCGCCGTTGGCGATGATGTCGTTGGCCTGCCGCGGTTCGGTGATGAGCCCCACCGCCGCCGTCGGGATCTGTGCCTCGCGCCGCACGCGGGAGGCGAAGGGGACCTGATACCCCGGCTGCACGGTGATCTGCTGATGGGCCGCGAGTCCCCCGGACGAAACGTCGATCAGATCCACACCGAGTGCGCGCAAGACGGCCGCGAGCCGTACCGACTCGTCGACCGTCCAGCCACCGTCAGCCCAGTCGGTGGCGGAGATGCGTACCAACAGCGGCCACGTGTCGGGCCACACCGCGCGCACGGTGCGCACGACATCGCAGAGCAGGCGAATGCGATTCTCGAACGAGCCGCCATAGGCGTCGGTGCGCTGGTTCGACAGCGGCGACAGGAACTCGTGCAGCAGATAGCCGTGCGCCGCGTGCAGTTCCGCCACCTTGAACCCCGCTTCCCGCGCACGCTGGGCCGCCGCGCCGAACGCTTCGATCAGCTGCTCGATCTCATCGAGCGACAGTGCCCGTGGCTGCGGGTAGTCTGGAGAAAAGGCGATGGCGCTCGGGGCCTTGACCTGCCAGCCACCCTCTGCCGGCGATACCATGCCGGTGCCTTCCCACGGTCGCTTCGTGCTGGCCTTGCGGCCGGCGTGCGCCAGCTGAATCCCCGCAACCGCGCCCTGCGCATGGATGAAATCCGTGATGCGGCGCAGCATCGGGATGTGCTCGTCGCGCCAGATGCCGAGGTCTGCCGGAGAGATGCGCCCCTCGGGCACCACGGCCGTGGCCTCGGAGATCACGAGCCCGGCGCCTCCGGTGGCGAAGGCGCCGAGGTGCACGAGATGCCAGTCCTCGGCGAAGCCGTCGGTCGAAGTGTACTGGCACATCGGCGACACGCCGATTCGGTTGCGCAGCGTGAGCGCGCGAAGGGTGATAGGCGAAAAGAGCGAGGTCATGAGGGCTGTCTATCCGGGTCAGGGCAGCGCGAATGCCACATATACACCACCGCTCGGCGCGCCGTTCTTGCCACCACCGCAGGCGATGACGATGTACTGCTTGCCATTGACCATGTACGTGCTGGGGGTGGCGTTGCCGGCGAACGGCAACGTGGCTTCCCACAGGAGCGTGCCCTTCAGCTTGTCGTAGGCGCGGATCTTGTTGTCGTACGTGGTGGCCGCGATGATCAGCAGCCCGTTCTCCGTGACGATGGCGCCGCCATAGCTGTCGGTGCCCGTATTGCGGATGCCCTTCGCGGCAAGCTTGGGATACTCGCCGAACGGAATGGACCACGCGATGGTGCCCTTGTTGAGATCGATCGCGTTGAGTGTTCCCCACGGGGTTTTCACCCCGGGATATCCCTCGTGGTCGAGAAAGATGTCGAAGTAGGCGGTGCGATACGGCAGCGTGTACGGATTGGACGCGGCGGTGGCCTTGGCCTTCGTTTCGTCCTTGCCGGTGACGAGGTAGTTCACGATGTCGTTGATCGCTCCGCCATCCATCGCCGCACCGAAACCCGGCATCCGCCCCGTGCCTTCGCGAACCATCTGCATGATCTGTTCGCGCGAACGGCGGCTGGCGAT
>CAZNZG010000316.1:0-3562 GCA_964577455.1 uncultured Gemmatimonas sp.
TGATCGGCGAGCCGACGGCGGAGCAGATCAAGATCCAGATCGGCTCCGCGTATCCCGTGGGCGAGGAGCGCGAAATGGAAGTGAAGGGGCGCGATCTCGTTTCGGGTATTCCGAAGACCGTTCGTGTGCACAGCAGTGAAATCCGTGAGGCGGTGCAGGAGCCCATCCAGCAGATCGTCGACGCCGTGCGTCGTGCTCTGGAGATCACGCCTCCTGAGCTCGCGTCCGACATCGTGGATCGCGGCATTGTGATGACCGGGGGCGGTGCGCTCATTCGCGGCCTCGATGTGCTGCTCAGTCAGGAAACCGGGTTGCCCATTCACGTGGACGAGGATCCGCTCACCTGCGTGGTACGTGGCACCGGCAAGATCCTTGATGACGAAGAGAAGTATTGGTCCGTCCTGACCACCTGAGTCGTTCCTTCACAATCTTTCCCTGATCGCGCGTGGCTCGAAACGTTCGCGGTGAAGGGCGTCTCGACACCGGCCTCCTGCTGGTGTGTCTGACGTTGTCGGTGTTGGCGTTTTTGTCGCCGCGACGTTCGCGCGAAGACATTGCTGACGTGCTTCGCGGCACCGTGCTGTCGCCGCTCATTCGGCTCGAGGCGCGCGCGTCGGCCATTCGCGCCGCAGTCGATTCGCGGCAGGCGCTGCTCGTGGCGCGTGGTCGGGCCTTGACCGACACGTTGAGCCTCAGGGCGATCAGCGACGAGAACGCCACGTTGCGCAAGTTGCTCGGATTGTCGGCACGTCTGCAGGATGGGTTCGTGCCTGCTGAAGTCCTGCCACCCCGAGGGGGGGAGGAGTTCAGCATCACACTCACGGCAGGCAGTGATGTCGGCGTGCAGCCCTTTCAGCCGGTCGTCACGGCCGATGGGCTGGTCGGGATGGTGGAAAGCGTGGATCGCAGCATGAGCACGTCGATCCTCTGGGCGCACCCGGACTTTCGCGTGAGTGCCATGAGTGTGGATCAGAGCGCGTTCGGCATCATTCAACCTCACCTCGCGAGTGGTGCCGAGCGATGGTTGCTCGAGATGCGCGGGGTGCCATTCCGCGCGAAGCTGGACACGGGGACGCTGATCGTGAGTTCCGGTCTGGGGGCCACCTATCCGCGAGGCATCCCGGTTGGGACAGTCATCGGTGAGCTTTCCACCCCCGAGAAGTGGGCGCGCACGTATCTGATCAGGCCCGCCGTGCTGCCGGAGAACATCGGGCCGGTGTTCGTCCTGTTGGCAGCGCGTGCGCAGCGAGGCGTGAATGGGGTGTGGACCAGCGTGGCGGCAGCCGACAGCGCCGCGCGCGCGGTAGCGGCCGCCGGTGACTCGCTGGCGCGCAACGCTGCGCTCGACGAACTGGCGGCGCGGCGCGCGGCATTCGATTCGCTCGCGGCGGACAGCAGTGCGCTCGTCGATACGATCGGCGGTGGCACCATGCGCCGCCCCCTGCCCGCGACGAGCACGGATTCGACACGGCGTGCGGACTCGGTTCGCGCCCGATTGCCGGGGGCGAGGCCGCCGGCACCGCGTCCGACCGTTCCGCCCGGTGCGGCCCCCGGGGGGCGTCGATGATGCGCGGTCCGCAACAGACGTCCGGCGTGGCCAGTGCTCTGCGTGCCTGGCTCGGGTTTTCGTTGTTGATCGCTGCGCACTTCGCGATTCGCCCCCTGATCGGCGGCCGCGCGACGGTCGATTTCGCCATCATCGCGGTGCTCTTTTCCGCCGTGCGTCTGCGTCCCGGGATTGCCGCCCTGACGGGGTTTCTGACCGGCGTGGCGCTCGACGCCCTCGCGCCAGGAAGTTTCGGCGCCAGTGCTCTCGCACTCACGGCGGTGTCCTTCGGGACGTCGTGGCTCAAGGCGGTCTTCTTCGCCGACCACGTGGCCCTCACGGGGCTCTTCGTGTTTTTCGCGAAGTGGATCTTCGACGTGACGATCACGCTGCTGACGGGCGTGGGAGCCGGCGTGTCGCTCGTGGTCACACTGCTTGTCTGGTCACCACTGTCGGCGGCCCTGACGGCGTTGGTGGCAGTGCTACTGCTGGTGTTGTTCCGACCGCTGTACCGTCCGCAGTCGGTGTGAGCCGCACGACGCGCGCGCGGGTACCCAGATGAGTTACCACCCACATTCCGTGCTCAAGCGTGCGCGCGTGGCTCGGGCTCTGCTCGTGCTCGCGTTCGGCGCGCTCGGCGGTGCGTTCTTTCGAACGCAGGTGCTGCAGAACGCCGAGTTCGTGCTGGTGTCCGAGACGAACCGGTTGCGCGAGGTGCCGTTGCCGGGCGCGCGCGGCATCATCTACGATCGCAATGGACAGATCATCGCCGAAAATCTGCCCGGCTATTCCGTCTCGATTCTTTCCCCCACCGCGGATTCGCTCAAGTCGGCTCTGAAATCATTGTCGACGATCATCGAGATCGACTCGGCCCAGCAGGCATTGGCGCTGCGTCGCTATCGCGCTGCGCCCACGCGCCCCGCGGTGATCTTCAATGATGCCAGCTTTCAGGTGGTATCGGTCCTCGAGGAGCGGCGCGCGGAGTTTCCGGGGCTGATCATTCAGAGTGCGCCCAAGCGCTACTATCCCGATGGCCCGGCCGTGGCGGCACTGGTCGGGTACACCGGCGAAATTTCGGAGGCCCAACTCGCGCAGCCCCGCTACGAGGGGTACAAGGCGGGGCAGCAGGTCGGGAAGGGCGGGCTCGAACTGCAGTACGAGGAGCAGCTACGGGCTCGCGAAGGCCAGCGTTTCGTGGAGGTCGACGCGCGCAATCGCGTGGTGCGTGACAATGGGGTGCGGCCGGAGGTGCCCCCGCAGGCCCCACCACCACTTCGTACCAACATCGATATCGAGCTGCAGCGCTTCGCGCACGAGTATTTCGCCGACTCGCTGCGCGGTGCCGTCGTGGCACTCGACCCCAGGACGGGTGGGGTGCTCGCCCTGTACAGCGCACCGAGCTACGACATCAACAAGTTCATCGGCGGGGCGCCGTTTTCGTTCTACGATGCCCTGCGAAAGGATCCACATCGTCCGCTCGTGAATCGCGCGCTGGCGGGAACCTACGCACCGGCGTCCACGTGGAAGCTCGCGACGGCGGTGCTGGGGCTCGAGCGCGGATTGGTGACGATGGACACGCGCATGCCCACGCCGTGTACCGGCGGCTATTACTATGGGCGCGTGTTCAAGTGCTGGGACAAGAAGGGGCACGGCGACATCACGCTCGCGCAGGCGATCGCCAAGTCGTGCGACGTGTACTTCTATCAGCTCGGACTGCGGATCGGCCTCAGCAACCTGCTGGCTGGCGGCGTCAAGCTCGGCTTCAACAAGAAGACGGGCGTGGATCTCCCTTTCGAAGGGACGCCTACGTGGTTCGCCGACACCCAGTACTTCGACCGGAAGTACGGGGCCCGCGGCTGGAACAAGTCGGTGGTGCTGAGCCTGTCCATCGGCCAGGCTGACAACGCGCAGACACCGATCAACATGGCGAAGTTCTATACCGCACTCGCCACCGATGGCTATGCGGCCACGCCGCACATCGTCGATCGTCCGCCCGAGCGCACGCGCATCCTCGAT
>CAZNZG010000317.1:0-3541 GCA_964577455.1 uncultured Gemmatimonas sp.
CTCACGCTCATGCTTACGTCGAAGGGGGTGGCGGCCGTGCCGCGCGCCTCGCTCGTGATCCTGTCCGGCGCCCTCGCGCAGTTCGGCCTCCCGCTCGAAGGGATCGCCGTGATTCTCGGGGTCGATGCCATCATGGACATGGCACGCACGTCGGTGAATCTGCTGGGCAACTGTCTGGCGACGGCCGTCATGGCGCGCTGGGAAGGGGAGCTCAAGGACCCGGCGCCGGAGGCGGCGCCCGCCTGACATGGGAATCATTCAGGCCAGTATCCCGCTGTTCTTTCTGTTCATCGCGGCCGAGCTGCTGTTTGCGCAGCTCGGCCGTCGTCCGTTCTATCGACTCAACGACAGCATCAGCGATCTGTCGGCCGGGACCATCAGTCAGGTCGCGGGCGTGTTCACCAAGGTGCTGCTCCTCGGGGTGTTTGCGTGGCTCTTCGAGCACGCGCGTGTGCAACGGGTACTCCCGGTGCCTGTCTGGCCCGATGGCCCGTGGCGGTCCAGCACGGGCGCGATCGACACCGTCGCCATTGCGGGGTGGTGCGCGGCCTTCGTTGCCGTGGACTTCGCGTACTACTGGTTTCACCGCGTGTCGCACGAGGTGAATCTCTTCTGGGCCGGCCACGTGGTGCATCACAGCAGCGAGGAGTACAATCTCGCCGTGGCGCTGCGACAGAGCGCCGTTGGCGGTCTGCTCTCGTGGATCTTCTATGCCCCGCTCGCGATGCTGGGCATGACCTGGGAGCAGTTCGCGGTCTGTTACGCGCTCAACCTCGTCTACCAGTTCTGGATCCACACCCGCGCCATCGACCGCCTCCCGGCATGGTGCGAGGCGGTACTCAACACGCCATCACATCACCGGGTGCACCATGGTGTGAACCCCGAGTACCAGGATCGCAACTACGCCGGGGTGTTCATCGTGTGGGATCGCTGGTTCGGTACCTACACACCGGAGCGGCAGGAGCCGGTGTACGGGCTCACCACGCCGCTCCGCAGCTGGAATCCACTGTGGGTGCAGATTCACCAGTACGTGACGATTGCGCGCAACCTCCGGCACGCCCGTTCGTGGCGCGAACGGTGGCACTACCTGTTCGGCTCACCCGGCTGGCGCCCCGACTGGCAGGGCGGGCCCGTGGTGCTGCCGCAGGTCTCGCGCGACAGCTTCGCCCCCTTCGACCCGCAGGTGCCGCGCGGGCTCACGTGGTACGCACTCGCGCACTTCGCGCTCGTCATTCCCGCGGCCTTGTGGTATCTGGCCAAGGCGGAGTCACTCCCGGTGGGGCAACTGCTCGCCGGTGCCTTCTACCTCGCGCTCTCGCTCACCAATGTGGGCGGCGTGCTCGAAGCGCGCCGCTGGGCCTTCGCCTCCGAACAGGCACGCCTCGGCGCACTCACCGTGGCGTTTGCGATACTCGCCCTGCGCGGCTCGCCGCAGTGGGGAATCACGGGGGCCGTGATCTGCCTCTGCAGTCTCGGCATGCTCTGGCGGTCGCGGGCGGCCTTCACCACCGAGAGCGATGAACGCATGGACCTGCACCACGTGGTGCAGGGAAGGGGCTGAGGGACGGTCGGGAAACAGCGCAACGACGGGAGCGGGTGCAACGGGAGCGGGTGCAACGGAAGCCACACATTGGAAGCCAGTACGACGATGCGCCAAATGGAAATGGGCGAGCGCCAAGCGCGTCGCCCATTCCGTGTCTCGTCGCTCACGCGGCTCCCGCTGAGCGGCTCCCGCCTCATCCGCTCCCGCCGTTCCCCGCTCCCGCCTTAGGCGCCCCTTTGCTGGCGCCGTTCAGCAACCACCAATCAGCGAGCGCCGCCTACCCTTAGCCCTCCACCCCCAGCAGCCTCCGCGCGCGCCGTACCGCTCCGCGCGCCGCGTCCACGTCCTCGCTCTTGATCATCGCCCCAGGCACCGCGCTCTTGAGGCGCTGTTCGAGCCGCTTGCGCACCAGCGAGCCGCGCGAAAGCAGACCGCCGGCGAACGCCACCGGAATGGACGCGCGCTCGTCGGTGAAACAGCGGCGCGCCAGCGTGCGCACGTGCAGCGCGAGCTCTTCCACGCAGAACGACACCAGTGCATTGGCGCGCAGGTCGCCAGTGGCCGCTACTTGCGCCACGACCGGGGCGAGCAGCGCGTAGGCGCTCGGCGTGGCCGTGGCGGCCCACGGAATGACGTCTTCGAGCGTCTCGAGCTCGAGGGCCGTGAGGATCGCCCCCGTGAGCGCCGTTTCCGGCTCGCGGCCATCATTGGCGGCGGTCACCACACTCAGCGCGCGGCGACCGAGCCAATGGGCACTGCCTTCATCGCCCACGTTCGGCCCCCAGCCACCGCACCGCTCGAGGCGGCCGTCCGGAGCCTTCGAGAACGCAACCGATCCCGTGCCGGCGATCAGCAGCACCCCCGCGGAGTCGCCGAAGGCGTCATCCATCGCGATGGCAGCATCGGCCTGCACCGACACATCATCGGCCACCCGATGCTTCGCCAGCGCCGACCAGAGCGCCTGGGCCGCCCGCTCCTGCCCGGCGCCCGCCACCCCGACCACACACACCGCCGGCCGCGTTTCCGTACGATCGGCCGCGGCCAGGGCTTCGCCGATCAGCGACCTGATAACGTCGGCGGCCGCATGCTCCTCGCCGGGGCGCAGGGCGCTCGCAGCCCCTTCCACGCGGGCCAGCACGGTACCGGCGGCATCACTGAGCAGCACGCGGGTGCGGCTACCGCCGCCATCCACGCCAACCACCAGCGGCGTCGGGTCGAGGGGTCCGGCGCTCATGAACGACTCCTTGGTGCAGGTGACGCCCCGGCCGGGCCGGTGGGCGCCGCATGTGTAAATGACGACAACATCCCCGTCACGAAGGTAATCGTGAGGCCGATCAGGACGTACCACGGCCACGCGATCGTGGCCACCCCGCCAAGGGTGCTCGCCATGCCGGGATAGGCCGCCACGATCTGCTTGGCGAACACGATGAACGCCATGCAGCTGATCCCCACGCTCATGCCCAGGATCGCGTCACGCTGGTTGGCCCGGTCCCAGAACATCCCCAGGAAGAAGCCACCAAGCAGCCCCCCCTGCGTGAACGAGGCGATCGACAGGGCGATCACCACCACCGGCGTGCCTTGCTCCTTGAAGAGCAGGGCGCCCGCGGTGAGCCCCACCCCCCAGATCAGCGCGAACAGCTTGCTCACCTTGAGCGTGCGTGGATCGTCGGCGCTCCGCCCGGTGAACGGGAGGTAGATGTCGTACGTGGACGACGCGGCCAGCGCATTGATCGCGCCGGAATGTGTGCTCATCGTCGCCGCGATGATCGCCGCCACGATCAGGCCGATCAGACCGTGCGGCATGCGCTCGATGATGAACGTGGGGAAAATCTGGTCGGCTTGCGGGAACGTCTGGCCGTTGTACACCACCCAGAGCCCCAGCCCCACGAACAGGAACAGCGTCATCTGCGCGAACACGGCCACGCCGCTGCCGATGATCGCCACCTGTGCCTGCTTGAGCGAACGACTCGACAGCAACCGCTGCACGATGATCTGATC
>CAZNZG010000318.1:0-3536 GCA_964577455.1 uncultured Gemmatimonas sp.
GTGAACATGGGCTTGTGCTTGCCGCGGATGATCTTCGCGACTTCCGACGCGAGCCGGCCCAGGACCATTCCTTCCGCGTCGACGATGTACCACCGACGGTCGATATCCTTCGGGGTCGCGCTGTAGGTCTTCATGCTAACGTGATCCGTGCGTGTTGCGGAGAAGCCGTGGACCGTGAGCGTGTGCCCGCGGAGCGGCCCCCGGCAAAGGGTAACCGATAGGCCCCCGGAACACCCGGCAGGCCGTGAATGACGTGTTGCCCCTCCGGACACCTCATACTCGAGGCCCGAACAGCAGACACGCGTCCCGGGAAAACGGGACAGACTCGTAGCTTACACAGCTCAGAAGTGGCTGTCAATGTGGCGCTTGCAGGGAAATGCGCGACGGCCGCGCCCATATAGGCCCTTGGGACGGGGCTTGCCCAATCGTGGATCGACCTTCATGCTGCCACCGGCCACCAGCACTCACGGGGCACGGCAACCCCGATCATCCCTCCAGGAGAAAATCGCATGTCAATGATGTCGGAGTTCAAGGAATTCGCCATGAAGGGCAGCGTGCTAGACCTTGCCATCGGTGTGGTCATCGGCGGCGCGTTCCAGAAGATCGTGGACAGCATGGTGTCCGACATCATCATGCCGGTGGTCGGGCTCCTCACCGGCGGCATCGACTTCACCAACCGCTTCGTAACGGTGGGGGGCGGAGCCTTCACCACCCTCGAAGAGGCCAAGAAGGCCGGGGCCCCGACCATCGCCTACGGTCTCTTCCTCAATCAGGTGCTGACCTTCCTCATCGTCGCCTTCACCCTTTTCCTGGTCATCAAGGGCGTGAACCGCATGCGCCGCAACGAGCCCGCCGCGAGCTGAACCGCGGTTCAGGACGAGGGGAGCGGACCGAGTTCGACCAGCACCGCCCCCTTGTCCACCGGCTGCCCCGCCACCGCCCGCACGGCCGTCACCACACCGGCCGAGGCACTCCGCAACTCGTTCTCCATCTTCATCGCCTCGATCACCACGAGCCCCTGCCCGGCCGTCACCTGATCGCCCACGGCGACCGCCACGCGGACCACCAGCCCGGGCATCGGTGCCACCAACGGGGCCGGACCACTCGCCGTCGCCGATGCCGCCGTCAGGTCCTTGATGGCCCGCATGCGCTCATCGAGCGCCTCGGCTTCCACCCGCGACCCGTCCACGTCGAGCTGCCACACCCCGCGGGCAGCCCCCCGCCGCGCGACCACACGGTGCACCTGCTCGCCGATCTGCACCAGACGCACCGGCGTTCCCGGCACCTGGCGCAGCGCCACATCGTACCGAACGCCGTCGACCGTTGCGTGCGCGCCCTCGAGATCGACCGTCACGCGCTCGCCGTTCACATCCACCAGATACTTCATCGTTCCTCCTGCGATGGCGATCGATGCAGCACGCACACCGTCTCCACGTGCGCCGTCTGCGGAAACATGTCGAAACACTGGACCGTCTCCACGCGCCACGACGGCAGGCGCGCCAGATCGCGAGCGAGTGTCGCCGGATCACAACTCACGTACACCACGCCCCGCACCCCGCCAGCCGCGGGCGACTCCAGCCACGCCGTGACGTCGGCGTGCACCCCGCGACGCGGGGGGTTGAGCACCACCACGTCGGCGCGTCGGGCCCGCTCGTCGAGCGACGGCAGGGCGCGCTCCATGAGGTCGCACACGACCCGGACGCGAGAAGCAACCGTCCCGCCAGCCCCCCGCACCTTAAGGGAGGCGCTCTCCGAGCCCGCCGGATCGGCCTCGATGGCGACCACCTCCACGCCGTCCTGCGCCAGACGCAGCGAGAGGTCACCGGTGCCTGCGTACCCATCGATCACGCGCGCCGGGACCAATGCGGTGACCTGCGCGTACACGAACTCGCGCAGCGCGCGCGCGACCGATTCGTTCACCTGCGCGAAGGCAAGCGCCTCCCGCCCGTCCGGTGCATACGCCTCGACGGGCGCCACCGACGACTCCGCGCCACCGGACGACCGCGGCGTGCCGTTCGGAGCGACCCGCTCCGGAGTCCACCAGACGCCGCGCACGGCGGGGTGCACCTTGCGCGCCGCCGCCGCCCACTCCTCGCGCGACGGCCAGTCACGTCCACCTTCGAGTACGAGCACAACGCCGTCGCCGGCGCCACCCACCCCCTGTGCGTCGCCCGGCGCTGCACCCGGAGCTGTACCCGGAGCTGTACCCGGAGCTTCCCCCGGAACGTCACCCGGGGTCTCGCCGGCTGCCAGCCGAAGGCTCAGGCGAAGCGACGGCCCGAGCGAGGGGACCGGTAAGGCCGGCGTGTTGTTGCGGACCAGCAAGCGAAGCGCGTTCCAGACCTCGACCAGCGTGGGATGGGCGATGTGGCACGTCTCGAGGGGGAACACCCGCGACGCATCATCGTAGGGATGCAGCCCTCCCATCCAACCGGCACCACGCGGCAGCAGCGTCAGCGTCAGTCGGCTCCGGTAGTGCCACTGGACGTCAGAAATCAACGACGGCAGCTCCACCTCGCGCTTTCCGATGCGGCGCAATGTCTCCTGCACGATGTGCTGGCGCGCCGTACGTTGCGAGTCCGCCGACAGGTGCTGCAGCTGGCACCCGCCGCACCGATCAGCCACATAGTGCGGACATGCCGGCTCCACACGCTCGGGAGATCCCTGCACGATCTGGAGGACCCGACCGCGCCCATGCCGGGCATGGGTCACGTACGCCGTCTGTACGACATCACCGGGCGCGGTGCGCGGCACGAACAGCACCATGCCGTTCACCCGCCCCACGCCGTCGCCGCCCGCGGCGATCCGATCGATCGTGACCACCGCGACCGATTCCGGGAGCCGTGTAGCGCGCGGCGACGATTCCTGACGCCGACCGCCGCGCGGCGCCGAGCCCTTGGGGCGAGGCTTCACGAGCGCAGGCCTTCGCGACGGGCGACAGCCGCCCACCCGGCCTGCCCCGCCGATGTCACGCGACTGCCCGCGTCGACGACGGGCGTGGACGTCCGCCCGGCCGTCCGCTCTTCGTGTGCCACCAAGGCGGCCGCAATCGCGGCGAGCGTGAGCGTGTCACGATCCGTCGTCGGCGCCGTCAACGTGGCGAGCCGCTGCTCGAGCCACTGGATGCTGATGTCCCCGGATTGGAATTCGGGATCGTCCATCACCCGCAGATGGAAACCGCGCGAGGTCTCGATGCCGTCAATCGTGAGTTCGTGCAGCGCACGACGCATACGGGCGATGGCGAGGGCTCGCGTTGGCGCATGCACGATCAGCTTCGCGAGCATGGGGTCGTAGTGCAGTCCGATCTCACTTCCCGCCTCTACCCCACCGTCCCAGCGCACGCCGGGGCCACTCGGCAGATGCAGGTACTCGATGCGACCGGTGCTGGGGAGAAATCCGTTCGTCGGATCTTCGCTGGTGATGCGGCACTCGATCGCCCAACCGCGCGGAGCGAAGTCCTTCTGCTGAAACGGGAGCGGTTCGCCAGCCGCAATGCGGATCTGCCACTGCACCAGATCGAGTCCCATCACCAGTTC
>CAZNZG010000319.1:0-3509 GCA_964577455.1 uncultured Gemmatimonas sp.
TGGCCGTGCTGGCCGATCGCCTTGCTGCACTGCCGGGGGCCATGGGGGTGTCGACCGCGACGGCGTCCATTCTCGTGGATCTCTCGCCGGCGCTGTCGTCGGTGTTCCGGTCGGCCACGCCGCGGTCGTACACGGCAACCGAACTGCCTCGCCTCCGCACGCAGGCGATGTTGGAGCTGCTCGCCGTCGTGTGTGACGAGCGCCCCGTGCTGGTCATCATCGACGACCTGCACTGGGCCGACGATGCCTCGCGTCAGGTGCTCGCCACCGTGGGCGAGTCGCTCGCCGACTCGGCGATGCTACTCGTGGTGGCCACGCGCCCCACGCGGCGCTGGGTGGCCCCCGACGCCGCGCGCTATCTCGACCTGCCACCGCTGTCGCGCGAACAGGTCGAATTGCTGGTGGCCAGTGTGGCGATCGCCGAGCCGCCATTGCTGCGCGACCTCGCCTCGGCGCTGGTGGATGTGTCGGGTGGCGTGCCGCTGCTCGTGGTGTCGGCGCTCGAACTCGCACTCGAGCGGCAGTTCCTCACGATCGACGGCGATCGCTGGCTGTGCCCCAACCCCGAAGCGCTCCGCCGAGTGCTGGGGCAGGGCGGGGTGCTGGAAAAGCTCCTCTCGGGGGTGTCGCCGATGGGGCTCAGGGTGCTGACCGCGCTCGCTGTTGCCGATGGCGCCCTCTCCGACGACGTCCTCGCCGCGAGTGTCCTGTCCGATGGCGGCACCCCGGTCACCGACGATCTCGTGCATCGCGGCCTCGTGGTGCACGGCCTCATGGGGCTCGAGATCGCGCACGACGAACTGGCGGATGCCGCGCTCGCCATCGTGCGCCCCGACGAACGGCAGGAAATCATGCGACGGGTGGGGCATGCGCTGCTCGACGAGCGTACGCCGTCGTTGCTGTCGCTCTCGCTCGCGGGGCGGCTGCTCGCGGAGGTGGGCGACGCGCGGGCGGCGCACGCGTTCGACCGCTGGCTAGCCCAGTGCGCGAATCCGCTGCTCTGGCGCGACCCCATGCGCGCCGCCGCCGACTTTCTGGGCGCCGCCGCCACGCCGCACCTGCTCACGCGTCTCGCGCGATCGGTGCCGTGGGCGCGTCAGTTCACCAGGGGGCGGCCACAGGCGGCAAGGGCGGCGGGGGCGGCGGCGCTGGTGATGAGCCTGGCTGCGCTCTTCCGCGGCGCAGGGCTGCATCATCCGCCGGCGGCGGGGGTGCAGGTGGTGGAGCCGGCCTCGTCGGGTGGCTTCATCTGGTGCCCCTGCAGTACGCCGGAGCGCATCCCCGTGCGTCTGGGCGGCGTGGTCGTCGACGCCAACCAGCTGCCCACCGCGCGCGCGCCGCGCACGGTACGCGTGGCATTCGAGCGGGTACGGGGCAGCGGGGAGCTGCAGGGCACCACCACGCGTACGGTCGAGAACGGCCGCGTCACTTTCGATGACCTGCAAATGTCGGCGAGTGCGGAGGGATACTTCGTGCTGCACGCCGACGGGCTGCCTGCGGCCCGCTCGCAGCGGCTCGTGGTGTTGCGTCACGGTGAGGAGCAGCAGTTCGAGCGCCTGCAACTCGCCGGTGGGGAAATCAACGGCCAGGCGATCGACTCCACCCGCACCCGCATCACGGTGGCGCCCGGTGCGCCCCTCACCGGGACGGTGCAGTTCCGGTCCGTCACCACCTCCGGCACGGCGTCGATCATCACCGGCGCTGTCGCCCTCTGGGGCGATCGACGCACGAACTTCCTCACGCTGATGGCGCTCCCACCGCACGGCGCCGTGACCAATCGTGCCGTGTCACTCATCGACGCCACGGGGAACGGGCGTACGCTCCGCGCCCCGACGAGCCCGGGGCGGTATCAGCTGGTGTTCCTGTACGGCTCGGAAACGGAGTTTCAGTACGTGGCCAGCAACACCAACTGGACCATGGGCGCGAGTGTGTGGAACGACGGCAACGACATCGCCGATCTCACGCCGGCGGAGATCGATCAGCTGCGCACCACCGGAGTGACGACCCGCCGCATGTTGGGCCGCCCGCCAGGGCAGACGGTTCCCGCGTACACTTCGCGCTATGCGATCGGCACCGTGCTCGACGTGGTGGTGGAGCGGTAGGGGCGGGGCGGCGTCTGGGCCGGGCTTGGGTGGGGACGGCGCTTGGGCGGAGACGCGAGGCAACGACGAGCAGGGCATGGACGCTTCGGCACGGACGCGTTGGCAGGGACGCGTTGGCCACGACGCGTTGGCAAACCACGCAGTCGACGACGTTGGGACCGACGCGTAGCGAATACGCGTGCGTGGGGGGAGTTGGGGAGCGAGGCGTTTGGTGGTCGTTGGGCCGAGCTGCACGCTTGGCGACGCGGCGGGCATGCGGGGCTGGCTAGCACTGCGCTCCCACGTCACTGCTACGTCGCTGCTACGTCGCTGCTACTTCGCTGCTACTTCGCTGCTACTTCGCTGCTACTTCGTGATCGCTGCGGCGGCGGATTACTGCACGCGCACGGCGTGCCAGGGTTCGATCTCGCTGAAGAGGGTGGGGGCGATGATGCTGGCCATGGCTTCGATGCCGTCCACCACGCGGGGGCCGGGGCGTGACACGAGGCCGTTGGCGTCGAGCGCCCACACCTGACGGCCGGCGAGCCAGCTCCACTGCGGCAGCGACAGGCACCGCTTCGCTTCGGCCACGGCGCGGTCGAGCGGGTAGCCGCACGGGGCGATCAGTACGATCTCCGGATCGCTCGCCCGCAGGGTCTCCATGTCCACGCGCATGCTGTGCACGCCGGTCTTTCCCACCACGTCCACACCGCCCGCGCGCTTGATCTGTTCCGGCCCCCAGTGCCCCGCCACGTACAGCGGGTCGGTCCACTCGATCAGCGCCACGCGCGGCCGCGGCGCCTGCGCGGCCTTGAGGGTTTCGTGCACGTGCTTCACGCGGTCACGCAGACCCGCCAGCAGCTCGTCGGCCTCATCGTCCGCCCCGATCGCCGCCGCCACCGCGCGGATATCGGCGTACACGCCCTCGAGTGAATCGCCCCCCAGCGTCACGATCACCGGCGCCGGCTCGATCCGCGACGCCAGCGCCCGAACATCGTGCTCACTGATCGCGCACACGTCGCACAGCTTCTGCGTGATGATGAGCGTGGGGTGCAGCGCCATGATCTTCTTCTCGTCGAGCGCGAAGAGCGACAGCCCCTCGCTGCTCGCCTCACGCACCGCCGCGTCGATCGCCGCAGGATCGTGCGTGTCGGGGACAGCGCTCCTGGTCACGCGCGCACGCGAGCCCACGATGTCGGGGTAGTCGCACTCGTGCGTGATCCCCACGAGATGGTCGGTGGCGCCCAGCAGCGCGACGATTTCGGTGGCGGCGGGCAGAAGGGAGACGATGCGCATACCGGACCATTCTGGGTGGTGGGGAAGGGCGGGACACTACGCGCGGGCAACTACCAGCAGGGCACGACGAGCAGGGCAACTACGAGCGGGCAACTACGAGCAGGGCAACGACGCGCGGGCAACTACGAGCAG
>CAZNZG010000320.1:0-3496 GCA_964577455.1 uncultured Gemmatimonas sp.
GTCCCAGCGTTCGTCCCACAGGGTTGTGGCGTCCGTGCAGCGCTCAGGCCGGCTCCCCACTGAGCAGGTGCAGGTGAGGGTCCGGCGTCACAACCTGTTGCGTTGGTCGTGCTACACCGGGGGGCATTTGCGGGGCTCGCTGTGACACCAGAACATCGCGGGGTGCTGCAAGTATCTGTCAGGCAGGTATTTGCGCCTGCTCGTTGGCATCCCATGTGCCAGCGCTGTGTGGCATATTTCATGAACTGCAGATAATCTGTTGGCAATTCTCCTTCTTCAATTCCCAATCATGCGCATCCTTCGCTCTGTCCCCGCACTGGCCGCTCTTGTCGCGGCCGCGTCGATTGCCCCCGCCCAGCTGTCCGCCCAGGCGTGCACCGCGTTGAGCGGCAACCTGGTCACGAACTGCAGCTTCGAGGATGACGTCCTGCCGAAGTCGTGGGACTGGGTATCCACCGTGAACGGTTGGCAATCCAACGGTACGCCGAAGAAGTTCGAACTCTGGCGTGGCCATGATGGATTCACGTCGGCGCACGGAAGCCAGCATCTCGAACTCGATGTCCATGACGCGAACTCCAACTCGACGATCTGGCAGTACATCAATACCGTCGTCGGGCAGGAGTACACCGTGGCCTTCTCCGTCGCGCACCGCGCTGGCGGAGCTGGCCAGCAGTTCAGCATGATCGGCGCGCTCATCGACGACGTGCAGCGCTACACCACGCCATCCCTGACGACCCACAAGCAGTGGACGACGCACAGCTTCACGTTCGTTGCCCAGAACAGCAGCACGAAGCTGGGCTTTCAGGCATTGGGCACGCAGAACAGCTACGGCGACCACCTCGACAACATCGGCGTCGTGTCCACGGTCCCCGAGCCGTCCACCTATGCCCTCATGGGCGCCGGCCTGCTGGCCATGGGCGTCGTGGCGCGTCGTCGTCGCTCGGCCACGCAGGCCTGAGCGTCAGACGGCGGGTCGCTCCCCCAACCTGATCAAGGGGTCTTCAGGGGGGAGGCACGGGGGCAGTGTCGTCGGTGTCCCGCGGGAACCGACGACGCTGTCCCCGTGATCCATTCCGGCAGACGTTCAGCCGACCTGTTCGAGCAGCGCCGCGCGCACGATGTCGTCGGGCACGGGCACGGCCCACGTGCCTTCGGCGCTCTCCATCTCGCCGATGCCTCGCGGCAGCGCATAGCGCGCCGCGCCGCCGCGGGCCTTCTTGTCGCCGTGTGTCTCGGCGACCACGGAGTCGATGTCCATTCCGGCCGGCAGTTGTACGGGCAGCCCGGTTCGGAGTACCGCATCGCGCACCGACAGCGCCACGCCCGGCGCCGCGAGCCCGATCTGCTCGGCCAGCCGCGCCTCGGTCACCATGCCCATCGCCACCGCATCACCGTGCAGCATGTCGTACTGCTGCACCTTTTCGATCGCGTGCGCGATGGTGTGTCCGAAGTTGAGGATCTGGCGCAGACCGCCCTCGCGAGTGTCCTCGGCCACCACGGCGGCCTTGATCTGCACACTCGCCGCGATGAGCGGCGCGAACTGCGGGGCGGCGGCTCCAAGCGACAGGAGGTCGGGGAGCGCCTGCAGCAGGGCGTCGAAATAGCTCGCGTCGGCGATCACGCCATGCTTGAGCATTTCGGCCAGTCCGCTGCGCAACGTGGCCGGAGGCAATGACGCCAGCACCGCGGGGTCGATCACGACCGCCGCCGGGTTGTGAAACGCCCCCACGAGATTCTTTCCCGCGGGCGTGTCGACCGCCGTCTTGCCCCCCACCGACGCATCGACCATGGCGAGGAGCGTGGTGGGGACCTGAATCACCGGCAGCCCCCGCATGTACGTGGCGGCCACGAATCCGGCGAGATCGCCGATCACCCCGCCGCCGAGCGCGATGACGGTCGTATCGCGCCCCGCGCCCCATTCGATGAGGGCGTCGGTCAGTGCCGCCCAGCGCGCACGGGTCTTCTCCTGCTCGCCGGGCGGGATGGTGAACAGTCGCGTGCGGTCGGCGGGGAACTGTTCCAGCACCGCCGCAGCGTGATGCCCCGCCACCGTGTGATCGGAGATCACCGCCACGCGGTGCGACGGTGCCGCCTGCTGCGCAATGTGTCCCACATGGGCCAGCGCCCCCGCCTGACAATAGACGGGATAGTCGAGCGGCAGCCGGAGCGGCGCGGGCGCCTGGGGCACGGCGGGCGTCATGGGGCGATGATGCCGCCTACCAGGTCACTTCGCCGGCACCGGCCCGCTTGTTGGCGACACGGGCCAGCATGAAGAGCAGATCGGAGAGGCGGTTGAGATAAATCACGACGAGATGCGGCAGCTCCACCTCGGTCGCGAGGTGCACCACGCGACGCTCGGCGCGACGGCACACCGTGCGTGCCACGTGCAGCGCCGCCGCCTTGGGCGTGCCGCCGGGAATGATGAAGCTGCGCAGCGGCTCGAGCTCCTGCTCGCACGCGTCGATCGCCTTCTCGAGTTCGTCGATGCGCTGCTCGTCGATGCGCGCCTTGGTGAGATGATCGCGCATCTTCTCGAGGTCGGGCGTGGCCAGCAGCGCGCCGATGGCGAAGAGATCGCGCTGAATGGGCACGAGCACTTCGTCGATGCGGGGAATCATCTGAATCGAGCGCGCCATGCCGAGCGACGCATTCAGTTCGTCCACGTCGCCATAGGATTCGACGCGCGGATGGTCCTTGCCGACTCGGCCACCACCGAACAGGGCCGTGGCGCCTTCATCGCCGGAGCGGGTATAGATCTTCATGCAGGAAACGTAGCGGGGGAGGGGGGAGGTAAACAGCGAAACGGCGAAACGGCGAAAAGAGGAAAGGGAAAAGGGTCATTACCCCTTTCTCTTTCCCCTTTTCGCTGTTTCTCAGTTCACCCGCGGGTCCACTTTCTTGTACGCCACGTCGGTCACCAGGTTGACGGTCACGAACACGAGCGACAGGAACAGTACCGAGCCCTGCACGGCGGGGAGGTCACGCCGTGAGATGGCCATCACCACGTAGCGGCCGATTCCGGGCCAGCTGAAGATGGTCTCGGTGAGGATGCTGCCGGTGAGGTAGGCGCCGAAGTCGAGTCCGATCACGGTGACGACGGGAATGAGGGCATTGCGGAGGGCGTGCCGCACGATCACGGCGCCCTCGGCGAGCCCCTTGGCGCGTGCGGTGCGCACGAAGTCGGCGCCAAGGACCTCGAGCATCGCGCCGCGCGTGACGCGCGCGAGATAGGCGATGCTGCGTGACCCGAGGGCGAGGGCGGGAAGCACGAGGAACTCGATGCGTCCGTACCCCGACGCCGGCAGCCAGCGCAATGTGACGGCGAAGAGCACGATGAGCAGCAGGCCGATCCAGTAGACCGGAAAGGAGATGCCCAGATAGGTGACGGCGAGCGCAATCCGGTCGAACCAGCCATTGGGACGTACGGCGGCGAGCACGCCGATGGTGATGCCGGTGATGGTGGCCAGCAGCACCACCAACCCGGCGGCCAAGGCAA
>CAZNZG010000321.1:0-3492 GCA_964577455.1 uncultured Gemmatimonas sp.
TTGTTTCGGAAACACCCCTCGCGTGAGCCGGGTCCAAGGTACAGCTTTTCCCATGACGCGCGTGGCGTTCATGCGCTGTGCGCGGCACCGGCAACCCATCCCACCACGCCGGTGCAGGCACCGATCGGCCCATCCTCCCCGGGCCGCGAACAGGAGGAGCAGTGCAGGCTGCACAAGCGACGGAGTTCGACGCGATCGTCGTAGGCTCCGGCATCTCCGGCGGCTGGGCCGCGAAGGAGCTGACCGAGAAGGGGCTCAAGGTCCTGTTGCTCGAGCGTGGACACAACATCGACCACATCACGGGCTACAAGAACGCCACGAAGGGACCGTGGGAATACCCGCACCGTGGCGGACGCACGCAGCAGATGATCGCCGACTACCCGGTGCTCAAGCGTGACTACCCGCTGAACGAGAAGAACCTCGACTACTGGGCCAACGACAAGGAAAACCCGTACACCGAGGTCAAGCGATTCGACTGGTATCGCGGGTATCACCTCGGCGGCCGGTCGCTCATGTGGGGGCGTCAGAGCTATCGCTGGAGCGACTACGACTTCGAGGCGAATGCCAAGGAAGGCATCGCAGCCGACTGGCCGATCCGCTACAAGGACATCGAAGGCTGGTACTCGTATGTGGAGAAGCACGCCGGCATTCAGGGCACGCGCGAGAATCTCCCGCAGCTCCCCGACAGCGAGTTCCTCCCCGGTTTCGCGCTCAACTGCGGTGAGCAGCATGTGGCCGAGCAGATCAAGAAGAACTACAAGGGCAAGCGCCATCTGATCATCGGGCGCAGCGCCAACCTCACCCAGCCGCTCCCCGGCCGTGGTCAGTGCCAGACGCGCGACGCCTGCTGGTTGGGCTGCATCTTCGGCGCCTACTTCAGCACGCAGTCATCCACGCTGCCGGCGGCACAGAAGACGGGCAACCTCACGCTCAAGGTCAACTCCATCGTGCACGAGCTCGTGTACGACAAGAACACCAAGAAGGTGAGCGGTGTGCGCGTAGTCGACGCGCTCACCAACGAAGCGACCGAGTACAAGGCCAAGATCTTCTTCCTCTGCGCCTCCACGCTCAACTCCACGTGGCTCCTCATGCGCTCGGCGCGTGACATCTGGCCGGGTGGCCTTGGCAGCAGCAGCGGCGAGCTCGGGCACAACCTCATGGACCACCACTTCCGCCTTGGCGCGAGCGGTCGTCTCGAGGGCTTCGACGACAAGTACTACTACGGCCGTCGCCCCACGGGCTTCTACATCCCGCGCTGGCAGAACCTCTTCGGCGACAAGCGTCCGTACCTGCGCGGCTTCGGCTACCAGGGCAGCGCGAGCCGTGAAGGCTGGGGCCGCGCGGTGGCCGAACTGGGCATCGGCGGCGACTTCAAGGACGAGATGGCGCAGCCGGGTGACTGGACGATCGGCGCCACCGCGTTCGGCGAAATGCTCCCCGATCACAAGAACATGATCTCGATCGACGAGACGAAGAAGGACAAGTGGGGCCTTCCGGTGCTCAAGATCGATTGTGAGATCGGCGAGAACGAACGGATGATGCGCAAGGACATGACCGCCGAGATGGCGGAGATGCTCGAGAGCAGCGGCGTGAAGAACGTGAACACGTACGACGGGGGCTACGCACCGGGCATGGGCATTCACGAGATGGGTACGGCGCGCATGGGCCGCGATCCCAAGACGAGTGTGCTCAACGGCAACAACCAGGTGTGGGATGCGCTCAACGTGTTCGTGACCGACGGGTCGTGCATGACGTCGGCGGCGGCGGTAAACCCGTCGCTCACCTACATGGCGCTGACGGCGCGCGCGGCGGACTTCGCCGTGAACGCGCTCAAGCGTCGCGACCTGTAAGGAGCCCGCACCGATGACGGATTTCGACAAGATGACGGGAGTTTCGGCGGCGCTGTCCGCCGGCATCGCGCGCCGCGAAGCGATCAAGCGCGTGAGCGTGCTGC
This sequence comes from uncultured Gemmatimonas sp., assembly GCA_964577455.1. Taxonomy (GTDB): domain Bacteria; phylum Gemmatimonadota; class Gemmatimonadetes; order Gemmatimonadales; family Gemmatimonadaceae; genus Gemmatimonas. The sequence goes on from CAZNZG010000321.1 coordinate 1,955, forward strand.
TTGGCGGCGTGGCGTTCGTGGGCGGCAGCCAGCTCCTCACCGCGTGTGCCGGTGACCGTCCGCCTGCGGCGGACAGCACAGCCGCCGCCACGAAGGCGCCCGCACCGATCGGCGAGTTCTCCGTGGCCGATCAGCAGTTCCTCGACGAAGTGGCGGATACGATCCTGCCCACGACAGCCAAGTCACCCGGTGCGAAGGCGGCGGCAACGGGCCCGTTCATGGCGGTGATGGTGACCGACTGCTACACCCCCGGAGATCAGAAAATCTTCCGCGAAGGCATGACCAAGCTCGAGGAGGCGTGCAAGGCCACGTGCGCGACCGGCTTCATGCAGGCCACGCCGGAACAGCGCACCGCGCTGCTCACGGAGCTCGACAAGGAGCAGCACGCGTACCAGAAGACCAAGAAGGGTGAGGACCCGCAGCACTACTTCCGTATGATGAAGGAGCTCGCGCTGCTGGGCTTCTTCACCAGCGAGATCGGCTATACCAAGGCCATGCGCTACAAGGAGACGCCAGGCAACTACGAGCCATGTGTCCCGTATACCAAGGGCGAGACGAGCTGGGCGTCGCACGCCTGACGCGGCGATCCCCCGCTACACCGAGCGGCCGGCAACTCAGTTGCCGGCCGTTTGGTTTGACTCCATGCGCTGCAGCACCGTCGTGACGAGCGCGCGCACGATCTCCGGGCGACCGCGCTGCACATGCTTGCCGGGCATCCAGAGCAGCGACTTGGGCTGGGCCGCCGCCGCATAGAGTGCCTCGATGGCGGGACGAGGCAATCGTTCGTCCTCGCTGGCGTTGATCATCATGTATGGCCGCGGCGCAATCCGCCCCACCCACTGTTCGGGAGTGAGATACGGCCCCCCGATGATGATATCGGCGAGCTGTCCGGCGAGCGGTGCGAACAGCGCCGGCATCGACTCCTTGGCATTGTGCACGAGCAGATCACGCGAGCGCCCGGCGCCGTGCACGCTCCATACATGCGTAATGCGAGGGTCGATGGCCGCCGCCACGGTCATGAAGGGCGTGCCAAGGCTCGCGCCCACCCCGTGCACCTCTCGTGCATTCACCCAGGGCTGTGTGAGCAGCCAGTCGAGTGCCAGCTGAATGGCCGGTGGCGTGTCGTGCAGTGCCTGACGGATGTCGGGCGCCCACTTGAGTACCTCGAGCCCCTTCATGCGATGAGGGCCCGTGTACGGATACGACAACGCCACGACCACCCGGCCACGCGTATCCGGAATGAGGCGCGCCGCATCCTTGCCCGTGGCATGCCCGCCGAGGATCAGCACCAGCGGAGCAGGCTCATCACTGAGCGGCCGCTTCACCAGCATGGGGACGCTCACCCCGCTCGTGGAGACCACCGTAACCGCCTCGATCCGGTGGGATTCCTCGATCGCCGGCGCCTCGCGGACCACCCGGGCCACCGTCCCACGGCGCGCGCCGAAATCCGGTGTAGGATCATCAAGACGAAGGGCGAGCAGCCCCCCGCTCAACAGCACGGCCACGACCGCCACGGCCATCACGACCACACGCGTTGC
>CAZNZG010000322.1:0-3482 GCA_964577455.1 uncultured Gemmatimonas sp.
GTGGCCGCCTCCGCCCCCGCCCCCGACCCCGACTCCGAGGGCGCCACAGGCGCCGCGGCCCCTGACCCCGACCGCGGTTCCAGGTCGACGCCCGACAGCACGACCGCTTCGTATTCCGCCGTGTCCAGCATCGACGCCGTCGCCGAGTCCATCGGCGCGTCGAGCGTCAGGACCTCGACCGCCGCCGCAACCTCGACGCCGACCTCGACCCCGACCCCCCCATCCGTCTCAGCGCCGCTCACCTCCGCCTTCAGCTCCGCGAGCGCCACCACCCTCGTGTCCCCGTCGGCCGTGCGCAGCGTGACCCGTTCGTGGAAAATGTCGCACGCGATCACCTTCTCCTCGCCCTTCGACGTGACGAGGATCTTCCCTTCCTTCGGGAATTTGCGGCGGCTTTGCACGTAGAACTCGTGCTCATAGCGCAGGCAGCACATCAGGCGGCCGCACGCGCCGCTGATCTGCTGCGGGTTGAGCGAGAGCTTCTGGTCCTTCGCCACGCCAAGATTCACCGGGCGCAGGTCGGGGAGCCATGACGCCGAGCAGTATTCGCGGCCGCAGCGCCCCACGCCGGAGAGCCGCTTCGCTTCGTCGCGCACCCCGATCTGTTTGAGCTCGATGCGCGTCTTGAACTGCGCGGCGAGGTCGCGCACGAGCGTGCGGAAGTCCACGCGCTTTTCGGCGGTGAAGAACAGCGTGAGCTTGCGGCGATCCCACTGCCACTCGGCGTCGGTCAGCTTCATGACCAGTCCGTTCGCCTTCACGCGCTCCATCGAGGCGCGGCGCGCCGATTCGTTTTCGGCCGTCAGTTCGCGGTCGAGACGTTCGTCGTCCTTCGTGGCGAGCCGAAGTGCCTTGCGGGGCGGCGGTGCCGTGCCGCAGCCGTGCGCACAGCCGTTGCAACGCACCTGGGCCAGTTCGCCGGTCGAGTGCACGCGGCCGAAGTCTTCGCCGCGGTCCGCTTCCACGATGATGCCTGCGCGAAGCGGGGGCGGCGTTTCGCCGTCCCACGAGAAAAACTCCTTCCGGTTGCCACGGAAGGCCACTTCGATGAGATGTGCCACGCGCCCGCCGCCGGGACTGCCTATTCGGTGAACTGGCCCATGCGCAGGAACTTCTCCCGACGCCGGCGTACGAGCTTGTCGGGCTTGAGGCGGCGCAGCTCTTCGAGATTGCGCACGAGCGTGTCGCGCAGCGCCTTCGCGGTGGCCAGATGATCGGAGTGCGCACCGCCGGGCGGTTCCTTCACCACCTCGTCGATGATGCGCAGGTCGAGCAGGTCGCCCGCGGTAATGCGCAACGCCGTGGCGGCCTTCTCGCGCATCTCCGGGCTCTTGCCGTCCTTCCAGAGAATCGCCGCACAGCCCTCGACCGAGATCGTGGAGTACACCGAGTTCTCCAGCATCAGCACACGGTCGGCCACGCCCAGCGCGAGTGCGCCGCCGGAGCCGCCTTCGCCGATCACCGTGGCGATGATCGGCACCTGCAGCTGGCTCATCTCCAGCAGGTTGCGCGCGATCGCCTCGCTCTGGCCGCGCTCTTCGGCGCCCAGGCCCGGCCACGCGCCCGGCGTGTCGATGAACGTGATGACCGGCACCTGGAACTTCTCGGCGAGCTTCATCAGGCGGAGCGCCTTGCGATAGCCCTCCGGATGCGGCATGCCGAAGTTGCGCTTGAGATTCTCCTTCGTGTCGCGGCCGCGCTCGTGGCCGATCACCATCACCGTTTCGCCGTCGAGACGCGCCCACCCCGCCATGATCGCCGCATCCTCGCGGAAGAGACGATCGCCGTGCAGTTCGATGAAGTCGGTGAACGCGTGCTTGAGATAGTCCGACGTGAACGGACGGCGCGACATGCGCGCGACCTGCACGCGCTGCAGCGGCGTGAGGTTCTGGTAGATCTGCACACGCGCGTCGCCGAGCTTCTGTTCGAGCGGAGCGATCTCGCGCGACACATCGATCGACTGATCCGACGCGAGTCGCTTCAGCTCCTCGATCTGCCTTTCGAGCTCCGCAATGGGACGCTCGAACTCGAGAACCGGGGCAGCAGCCATGACTATCCTGGAAAGTTCACGCGACGCCCGTCAGCTGCCGGAGCGCACGAGGCGCACCCGATCAGCGCCAAGCAGCGCGCGAAGGTCGGAAAGGATTGCGGACGATGCCGTCACCGTCAGCGACTTCGAACGGAACCGGATGAGCCGGCCGTTCGCCTCGCGCCAGCGAAGCTCGAGCGGCGCGGAGCCTTCGTGCGACTCCACCTTCGCCCGGACATCCTCCATGATTGCAGCGGGAAGATCCAACCCGGGGGTCAGATCGATCGCCACGGCCAACTCACCGCTGGCGCGCACTTCCTCGAAGCGCGTGACGCCTTCCACGATGAAGGTGGCGTTTTCGACACCCTGATCCTTCTTGGAGTAGCCACCCTTGAGCAGCAGGGGAATGTCGGGGCGGACACGCTCCGCAATCACCCCCCACGCCTCCGGAAAGACCAACACCTCGGAAGATCCGGAAAAATCCTCGACTGTCAACCGGGCGAACTCATTCCCGGAGCGCTTCGAGATCTGTTTCTTGATCGAGGTCACCACCACCCCGATCGTGACCGGCTCCGCCACCCACGTCCCCAGCTGGGCCACCGAGTGACTGGCGAAGAGTTCGCATTCTGTTCGGTATTTCTCGAGCGGGTGCCCTGAAATGTAGAAGCCCAGCAGCTCCTTTTCGCGCTGCAGCCGCTCGCTTTCCGTCCAGGTCGGGATGTTGGGGAGCGTGGGGGCGCCCGACTTCCGCGACGCCTCCTGCTCGTCGGGGCCACCGCCAAGGAGGTCGCCGAAGAGCGACCCCTGCCCCTTCTCCGCCTCTTCCTGCTGCAGCGCCGCCTCGCTGATCGCGGCATCGAGCGCGCCGATCAGCTGGGCGCGATGCCCGCCCAGCCCGTCGCAGGCGCCCGCGGCCACCAGCGCTTCGAACACCCGCTTGTTGCAGAGACGCAGGTCCACGCGCGAGCAGAGGTCGTAGAGACTCGTGAACGGCCCCTCCGCGCGCGCGGCCAGCAGCGAGTCGATCGCGCCGCGCCCCACGTTGCGGATGGCGCCAAGACCGAAACGGATGCGCTTGTCGCCCACGACCGTGAAGCGCCACCCCGATTCGTTCACATCGGGAGCCAGCACCTCGATCCCCATTTCGCGCGCTTCGGCGATGTACTTGATGACTTCTTCGGTCTTCCCGATGTTCGACGACAGCAGCGCCGCCATGAACTCGGCGGGATGGTGCGTCTTGAGGAAGGCCGTGTGGTACGCAACGACCGAGTACGCGACCGAGTGCGACTTGTTGAAGCCGTACCGTCCGAACGTTTCGATCTGCCCCGCGAGCTCCTCGATGATCTTCTTGTCGTAGCCGCGTGCGATCGACTTTTCCGTGAACTTGCCGAGCTCCTTCTTGATGAGCTCGGCGTCCTTCTTGCCCACCGCCTTTCGCAGCACGTCGGCTTCG
>CAZNZG010000323.1:0-3479 GCA_964577455.1 uncultured Gemmatimonas sp.
GCTCTTTCCCCATTCCCCTGTCCGCCGTTTCTTCTCCCCCCCCCTGCCCCCCCCCGACCTCTTCCACGCCGACGGTGTCACCTCCGTGCTCTCCCGTCTGCACGCACTGTCGCCGGAGGCTACGCCGGCGTGGGGCACGATGACGGCACCGCAGATGCTCGCGCACCTCAACGTCGCGTACGAGATGGTGTACACCACCAAGCACCCGCGTCCCAATCCGCTCATGCGCTTCGTGCTCAAGCGCATCGTGAAGCAGCGTGTGGTGGGGCCCGATCCGTACCCGAAGAACACCCCCACCGCACCGGCGTTCCGCATTCGGAATACTCCCGACTTCGCGGTCGAGCGTGAGCGGCTTGTGGCATTTCTGTGGCAGGTGCAGCGGGAGGGACGCGCGGCATTCGAGGGGCGTGAGTCGTTGTCGTTCGGTCCCCTCACGGCGGACGAATGGAACGGGCTCTTCGCCAAGCACCTCGAGCATCACTTCGCGCAGTTCGGCATTTGAGGTGTAGGTTGCAGCATGACCAACCGGACATGCTGCTCGCTGCGGGACATCCCCAGAACCTGTTCCTCAACAGGAAGATGGTGAGGGGGCCGATTGCGGCGCGGCGGGCGCGAAACGCCGCAATACTTGCGGAGGCTGAGCAACTGGCCGCGGCCCATCAGCCCCGGCACGCGCGATTGCCCGTGGTGCTGCTGCCCGTCAATGCGCGCAGCATCACCGAGCTGCCGGACGATGCGCGTGAGCGGTTTCTGCTGCACCTGCGTCTCCAGATCACCCGCGCCTTCAGTGAGCCGCTGCGCGACAGTGCTGCCGGGATGCCCCGTGAAGAACAGGGCGCCCGTCTCGATGCCGATGAGATCGAGGGCCCCGACGCGGACTCCGACGCCACCGTCCACGGCGCAATCCTCGGTGCTGGATGTGCCACGTGCCTGGGGGAGTGTTGCACCGCCGGCGGCACACATGCCTTTCTCAAGACGGCGAGTCTTGTGCGTGTGCGCGCTCACCTCGCCGGTCTCGGCGAACACGTGACCCCCGCGTCGATCGAGGCGAAATACCGGTCGGCGCTCCCCGCGCAGCACTATCACGGATCCTGCGTGTTTCACGCGGTGGGCGGGTGCACGCTCCCTCGGGTGCTGCGCTCGAACCTGTGCAACCGGTACTTGTGCGGCGGTCTCACGCAGCTGTCTCGCGCGCTCACTGCACGGAACGGCACCGCGGCAATCGTGGCCGCTGCCGATTCGGTGCAACTGCGTCGGCTGGCGCGTGTGAGCAACGACGGCGTCGAGCCATTGCCGCTGCGAACGATGTAGCGCGTGATCAGGCGCGCGGTGCGGCGACCGTCAGCGTGCGGCCAGTCGTGCTTCCACCATGCGCCGGATCGTGCCGTCTTCGAGATACCGCTTGAGGTACTTCCCAGGGCAGCCAGTACTGGCGTAGTGGTAATGCCCACCGATGTCGTGCACGGTCAGCCCATTGGTGCGGATGGCCCACGCCATGAGATCGGCAATCGACTGCAACTGCGCCGGCGTGGGTTCCTGCTGGTCGTAATTGCCGATGATGCTCACGAGGAAGTGCCCTGAGGGATCATAGGTGGTGTTGGTCTCACCCATGAAATGCCAGTCGCGCCCCTCGTAGATGTCGCCCTCGAGGTCGAGCAGGAAGTGATAAGGCACATCCCACCAGTTGCGGTCGCGCGCGCCCCACGCCTGCAGATTGCGCAGCCGTTGTGCCGGATCCTCCTCGGCCCGCAGAGGGCGTGCGTCGCCGGTATGATGCAATGTGACGTGCGAGATGGTGTGCGGGATGCGCACACGCATCGACGCCCCGCCGGCACTGTCCGCATCGGCCACCGTTGACGGCAGCGACGAGACGGCCGCGACTTCGAGCGCCACCAGACCGGCACCCAGTTCTCCGGGACCGTATACGGCCACGACTGCCACATGGACGCCGCGCCAATTGAAGGCGCGCCCCTCGGCGACGGTGCGCACGTCGCGCACGTCGGGTGCCGGCGCGGACAGCTGCAGGGTTGCCACATCGATGGGGCGGCCGCTGCTGCTGTCACGCGTGGTGGCGATCACCTTCACCGCCACGTTGCCGAAGATCAACGAATCGCCGGCGCCGATGTTGCGCCGTACGGCCGCGCCCGCAGGAGTGAACCCCACGGGCGCCGTTGCCTGCCACTGCCGATGGGCGATGATCGGCGGCTGATGACCGTCCCCCGTCGCAAGGAGGAGTCCGGCAAACGGGAGCAGGCGCCGCCGCATCGCCATGGCGCGCTAGGCGCGCACGACCTCTGGCAGCGCCGCTGCCACACGCCGCATTTCGTCGGGCGTGCCGATGCTGATGCGCGCCCACGTGGTGTACGGGGGAAAGGCGCGGCCGATCAGGAACCCCTTGGTCCGCATCGCCGCCTGCACCTGTTCCACCGGCATGCCCGTGTCGAAGAACACGAAGTTCGTGTGCGACGTGGTCATGCGGCGCCCCATCTTCCCGATCGCGTCTGCCATGATCGCGCGCCCTTCGGCGTTGCGATCGCGGCACATGTTCTGATATGCCGTGTCCTGAATGGAGGCTATGGCGGCGCGCGCCCCGAACACCCCAGGGAAGCTCGTCACACACGGCTGCAGCCGCGCAATGATGTCGGGGCGCGCGATGGCGAAGCCGGTGCGCAGCCCGGCGAGGCCGTGGATCTTCGAGGCCGTGCGCGAGATGATCACGTTCTCGCCCTTGGTGACCAGATCGATCATGCTGGTGTAGGCGGGCGCGGTCACGAAGTCGTGATACGCCTCGTCGACCAGCACCACCGACTTCTTCGATGCGGTCGTCACGAAGTCGCGCAGCTTCGCCCCGTCGGTGAGCGTGCCCGTGGGGTTGTTGGGGTTGCACACGAAGACGAGGTCGACCGCGTTCACATGACGACGGTCCATTGCTGCGAGGTCGTGCGCGAGATCGCCGTCGAGCGCCACCTTGTGCACCGTGGCGCCCATGCTTTCGGCGTAGCGCGGCAGCCCTTCGTAGGTGGGCCACGGGGTGAGCACCTCGCCGCCGTGCATGGCGTAGGCGAGCGCCACGATCGACAGCACGTCACCGGATCCGGCGGTCACGAGCACGTGGTCTTCCGGGACCCCCACATGCTTGGCGTACACGCTGCGAAGCGTGGGAACGGCCGCGGCGTTGTACCACGCGTGCTCCTTCCACATGTCCATGATCGCCTGGCGAGCCGACGGGGCCATGCCGTACGGATTCTCGTTCGACGCCAGTCGGATGGGCCCCTCAGCGCGGCGCATCGCCTCGATCTCGCGTTCGAGCGCGAGGAACCCCTCGAGCGTCGTCTGTCCATCGACGACCGCCGGTGCACCGCCGGGCGACTCGAGGGCGGGCAGCATCGCGGGGGAGAGCGACTGGGCCGCGAGCGCACCACCGGCCACCACGCCGGAAGACTTGAGCCACTGGCGACGGGAGAGCGGGCTGGACACGA
>CAZNZG010000324.1:0-3468 GCA_964577455.1 uncultured Gemmatimonas sp.
CACCGTGCCGGTGAGCAGGATGCCGATGCCGCCGGTGAAGGTGGTCAGCACCGCGAACCACCACGACCAGCGATGGATGGACTCCATCGTGGCGTTGAAGCCCATGCACCAGCGCCAGAAGAGCATCGAGCGCTCGGCCGCGGTGCCGCGGTCGGTGATCTGCTCGATCTCGCGCTCACCGCCCATGCGGGCCACGGCAAGGATCGTGGCGCCGTGCATCGCGAACAGCACGGCCGAGCCGTACAGGAACACGATCGAGAGCGCGTGGAACGGATTGTAGTACAGGTTGCCGTAGCGGATCGAGAACGCCGACGTCCAGTCGAGGTGCGGGAAGATGCCGAAGGGCACCATCTCGCTCCAGCTGCCCACGAGGAGCGGCTGGAAGAAGAACGTGGAGTACAGGAAGATCGCGCTGGCGAAGGCCCAAGGCAGGTGGGACCCCATCTTGAGCGCCCGCGCCCGGCGGTACACCCGCACCCACCAGAGGATGATGCTCAAGGTCAGGAAGAACCCGGCCATGAGGTACCACCCACCCTGATTGAGCGGCGGAATGCGCAGCCCGTACTGCGGCGGCGGCGGCTCGAGGGCAAGCCACGGAAGCTGCCGGATGAACTCCACCGGGTCCCAGCCCACCGAGGCCCACATGTTCAGGCCGATGATCTCGAAGGCGATGAAGCCGAAGATCAGCGACAGGACACCGGCCCATCCCAGGTAGATCGGCCCGATCTGCGCATCGCCGAACTTGCCGGCGAGATACGAGAAGGTGGGCTTACCGTAGCGCGTGCCCGTCGATTCGTCGATCGGGAGCCCCGCTTCCGGAACCGTGCGGACCTGGACGCGGGTAAACAGATTCTGGTATTCAAGCATGGTGACCGGGCCTCACTTCCAGATGGGGAGGTTGAGCCACCAGTTCCACCACTCGGGCCAGCCCTTCGTCCAGAAGGGACCGGAGATCACGATGCAGATGGCACTCCAGACCGCCGCGCCGACCGCGAGGAACAGGCCGAGTCGGTGAATGCCGATTGCGCCGATCGAGTAGCCGACCAGGTCGCGGAAGAAAACGTTCTCCTGTTCACTCGTCCCGACCGGCGTCCCCTTCGGCGGATTCGTCACCGAGAGAATGAGCGAGCCGTGCATCGCGAGGGCGAGGCAGTTCGTGAAGAAGAACGTCACGGCGATCATGTGCGCCGGATTGTAGTGGAAGTGGAGGTACTGGTACCCCACGTTCGACACCCAGTCCAGGTGCGAGAAGATGCCGTACGGAAACCCATGTCCCCATGCACCCAACAGCAACGGGCGAATGACGACGAGCGTGACGTAGGCCAGGACGGCACCACCGTACGCCCACGGAATGTGCATGCCCATGCCGAGCTTGCGCGCGATCTCGGCCTGGCGGAGCGCCCACGACCCGAACGCGCCGATGGCACAGAGCGTGATGATCTGCCACAGCCCGCCTTCACGCAACGGCGCGAGGCCAAGACCGTATTTCAGGTCGGGCGGAGCAATGTTGATTTGCCAGAGGTTCCACGTCGGCCCCATCGCCGCACCCCACACGCACAACAGCGTGCCGAGCGTGACGAAGAAAATCGTCGTGACACCAAAAAAGCCCACGTAGAACGGACCGAACCAGAAATCGAACAGATCTCCGCCGATCAGCGTACCACCGCGGACACGGTACTTCTTTTCGAAGCTCAGCATCGCCATGGGCGATATCTCCGGACGCGCAGAGAAAAGGCAGCGAGGGGGGAATTGCGACTGCGGGACTACGGGTCGTGCCACAGCTACGTTTTGCGTCGGCCGGGGCTGGCGTCGCACTGACACGTGCGAAACGCCAGCCCGGCGACGACGCGCGACGTTTTACCGGCCGGGCGGGAGCGGCGACATCTCTGCCGCCGCCGCCGGAGCCGACGCCCCGACGGGCGCCTGGTCAGCGCCGAGCGTTCCGTTCTCGATCCACGAGTAACGCTGCGAGCTGAGCAGGATGAAGTGAATGACCAACGCGAGCACAGCCAGGCCACCAACCATGGCGACCATCACGCGACGCGGGTCAAACATCAGCCAAATGCGATGCATAAGTGCTCCTCAGCGGGTGGCGGCAGCAGGCGTCGCGTACTTGGCCTTGAGAGTGCCGGGCCAGTTGAACTGACCGAATGCCCAGATGTGCAACACGAGTACACACCCAACCAGGAACGTGCCAAGCGCGCTCATGATGAGGTGGGGGTCCGTCCCCATCCAAATTCTATGCATGGTGTCTCCCGATAGAATTCAGAGGATTAGAACCACGGACGCCACGACCACGCAAGAAAATGCGCGACCGCAGCAACAACGATGTAGCCCATGGTGCCGGTCACCATGTAGCCGTGGAAGCGACGCGCCTCTTCCTCGGTCATTCCGCCCTTTTCCGACATCTCTGCCTCCAAAGGAACTGAGTCATGCTACCGCGCTCCTCCCGCGCGGCTGGGATGCCGTCCCAGTGACAGACGGCGTGTCTTTACTACGGGGTGTAAACTGGACCTTACGGTTCAATGCGTCAAGAAGAATTTACGGTTCAAACGAGACTTTTCTCGTGCTTCTTTAAATTCACCATGTCCGACACCCCGCCAAACGACTGGCCAGACCGCCACGCCTCCCGATTTCTCGAGGTGGCCGGCATCCGCTGGCACCTGCAGACCCTCGGACAGCCCGCTCAGCAGGCGCCCACGGTCCTCCTCGTCCACGGCACCGGCGGCGCCACCCACTCCTGGGCCGCGGTCACGCCGCTCCTCGCGCCGCATGCGCACATCGTCACCCTCGATCTGCCGGGGCACGGCTTCACCGCCGTGCCGGCCAGCGTGGAGCGTACCGCCAATCCGTTCTCGCTCGCCGGGATGGCGCGCGCCCTCAGCGCGCTGCTGACCGAGAGCCAGGTGCGCCCACAGGTGGTGGTGGGGCACTCTGCCGGCGTGAGCGTCCTCATGCGCATGGCCGTCGACGGCCTCATCACGCCGCAGCAGATCGTCGGTATCTGTCCGGCGCTCGTCGCACCGCCGGAGTGGTACATCACGTTCATCGCGCCGCTGCTGGGCCTCGTCGTCGAAAGCGACCTCATGGCCAGCTCCGCCGCCCGCCTCGCGGCCGGCACCCGCATCGTCCAGCAGATGCTCCACAGCACCGGCACACCGCTCACCCCCGTGCAGCTCGAACGCTACCGGCTGCTCTGCGCGCGCCCGGCGCATGTGCATGCCGCGCTCTCGATGATGGCCCGCTGGGATCTGCCGGCCCTGCTGCGCGACACCGGCGCGCTGCGCACGCCCCTGCGGCTCGTGGCCGCCCGCGGTGATCGCTGGATCCCGCTCGCGTCGCTCACACGCGCCGTGCAGCGACTGCCGGGGATGCACCTGGTGGTGGAGGAGGGAGGACACCTGCTGCCGGAGGAGAGGCCCGAGGTGGTGGTGAGGGAGGTGCTCGCGGCGCTCGCCCGGGACCCCG
>CAZNZG010000325.1:0-2177 GCA_964577455.1 uncultured Gemmatimonas sp.
GCCATGACCACCCGACCCATTGCCCTCGTCACCGGTGCTTCCCGCGGCATCGGACGCGCGATCGCCCTCCGGCTCGCCGCCACCCATCACCTGGTGCTGCTGGCCCGCGATGGGGGATCGCTCGATGTGCTGGCCGCCGAGATCGAGGAGGCGGGGGGAAGCGCCGAGTCACTCCCGGTGGATCTCACCGATGTGGCCGCCATCGAGGCGGCCCTGACGGGGCGGTCGGCGGACGTCCTGGTGCACAACGCCGGCGTGGGTGTGCTCAAGCCGCTGCTGGAGCTTTCGCCGGCGGAATGGCAGCGCATGATGGATGTGAATGTGAACGCGCTCTACCACGTGTCGCGTGCGCTGCTGCCGGGGATGGTGGCACGCGGGCGCGGGCACGTGGTGATCATCGGTTCGATCGCGGGGCGCAGCGCCTTCGTGGGTGGCGCGGGGTATGCCACCACCAAGCATGCGGTGATGGGGTTCGCCGAGAATCTGATGCTCGAGGTGCGCGATGCCGGCGTGAAGGTGAGCGTAGTGAGCCCTGGCTCGGTGGCGACGGAGTTCAGCGGGCGCGGTGCGCACAAGGCGGGTGCGGCCAAGGCGAATGCGCAGCTCCTGGCCGACGATGTGGCGGCGGCGGTCATGGCGGTGGTGGACACGCCCCCCGAGGTGCTGCTCCATCGGGTGGAGGTGCGCATTCTGTCGCCGAAGCGGCCTCGAGGGTGACGCACTTCTCCGATGTCGACCGGTTGCCGCTGCGCCGCCGCTTGCCGGGCAACTTGAGCGACATCGAGCAACGCATTCTGCAACCGCAGCGACACGGTGCGGCAACGTGGCTGGTACATGGAACTGGCGGGTCGGGCGTACACTCGCCGCTCCAGTGATTGCTCCATGTCGACCGCCACTTTGCCGCCAATGACCTCAATCGAACACATCGAGCGCCTCAAGACGCAACGACTGTCCACCGTCACCTCGGGGCTCGGAGTCCCCACGCTCAAGCTGGCGGATACCCCGCTCCTGGCGCTGCCGAGCGTGCTGCAGCCGTGGCGCTACCGGGCTGCCTACTGGACGGGCACCATCCGCAACCTCACCGTCACGCACGGCCTGCATGCGGACATGGTAAAGCCGGTGGCGGCCCCGATGGTGGTGACCCCCCGACTGCGCGCCAAGTGGCAGCGGCTGTTCCGCGAGACCGGTGGTACGCACGAGCCCGACACGCCGGTGCCGTACCTCTACAACCAGAGTGTGGGCACGCTGCTGTACACGCGGATGTTCGCGCAGCTGGGGATCAACTTCCGTCACCTGCTGCATGTGCAGCACGAAACGAAGCACTGGTCGAGTGTGGACGATTGGGTGCACACGGACCGTCAGGAGCTGCACCTGACCTTGCGTGGCGCGTGGCGCCTGGGCGATGGGAAGGCGATGGTGGGCGTTCGCTGTGCCGTACATCGTGCGCGCGATGAGGGGGGCGCGCTCCTGGGCACGATCAATGACCGCTTCATCATTCGACAGGTACCGGAACCGGACCTCGAGCGACTCACCAGTGGCCGTGCGCTGCTGCGCTCGCTGGCGGAGCTCCGCCGGCGTGAGCCGCAGCTCGATGCGACCGCCGAGGGGAGCGTGGTGTCGGCGATCCGGCTCTCGCCAACGATGGGGAAGCAGTTCGGGGCGGTGTCGGGTGACTACAACCCGGTGCACACCACCCGTTTCGCGGCGCGCGTTTTCGGCATCCGGCGGCCCTTTCTACAGGGGCTCGGGCTGCGCAATGCGATCATGCGTCAGCTCGCCCTGCACGCTCGGCCGCTGACCCGCGTGAACATCTCCTTCGCGAGCCCGGCGTTCCTGGGGCAGACCCTGCGCGTGGTCATGCAGGGCGAGGCATTCGAGGTGATCGACGAGACCGGGGTGGTGGTGGCGTTCGGCGCGAGCGCGCACGACGTTTAGGCCATGCCGATCCGCCCGCTTCGAGCCCTGCTGCTGTCCACCACGCTGGCGTGGACCTCGCTGCTTCCGGCCTCCGCCACTGCCCAGGGGCGCGACACGACGATGGTATCGCGTGACGCGATCGTGGGGCGTCTCGCCGATCTTCGGCGCATTCACACTCCCGACGGGATCGAGCTGCTCGAGCCCGTGTCGATCGACGGGACCACGCAGTGGGTGTCGGTGCGGGGCAAGCATCGCAGCAA
>CAZNZG010000325.1:2277-3444 GCA_964577455.1 uncultured Gemmatimonas sp.
CCCGAGTGGGCCCCCGAATACACGGCGGCCGACGTGGCCGCGCAGACGGCGGCCACGCAGTGGACGACGCGCACCCTCGTGGGGCGCGACGCTCTCGCCTTACCGTCGCAGCTGGCCGTGCCGGTGGTGGTGATCCAGGGGAAGCACGACCTGCACACACCATACGAACCGGCGCGCGCATACGTGGAACGGCTCCAGGCTCCCCGCAAGTCGTTCGTGACGCTCGAATGGTCGGCGCACGTACCGATGATGGAGGAGCCTGGGCGATTCCTTCAGGTGTTGCTGGAGCAGGTGCTGCCCCTCACGCGGCCACGGTAGTCGCCGCGGTCTTCGCCGCCGTACGGGCTAGTCGGCGAGCAGCGCGTCGCGGAAGGCGTCGTCGGGAAGGGCGCTGCTGTCGAGCTCGAGCGCGCTGCGGAAGTACTCGCGCAGCTGCTGCGCGTGCTGTTCACGGTCCACGTAGAGAAGACGATCGGTCTTCACCGTGGCCGGCGCGATTTCGCGCACGAGGTGCGTGCCGCCCCACACCGGAGTGAGCGCGCGCGCCGCACCCTGCCAGCCGGCGGGCTTTTCACTGCTGAGCTGAATCGCGTCGGCGGAGCACGCGTACTGCATGCACAACATCACGCCCGCGAGAATGCGCGAGGAGGCGACGGTATTCGCTTCCGCGCTCCAGATCGGCGTGGTGCCGGCGCGTTCGACGATGAGATCTTCAGAGTCGGGCATCTGCACGACGATCTCGTTGTCGTCGAGATGTATGCTGGCGTTCTCGAAGCGGCGTGGCACCAGCGCACGCTCCTGATCCAGCCACGTTCTCACCAAATGCGAACCGTACGCCCACTCACGGGACGTAGCCGGTCGGCCCATCGAATAGACCACCTCGTAGCGCATAATAAATCTCCTGGCAAAAGACCTCAGAACATCGTCGTTCAGTGAGCGTCTCCGTTCAAACTACTATATCGGGACAGAAATTGGTGAGTTTGCTGTCTAGCCATTCGTTGCTTGGGTAAGCATATCCCGCAGGTGCCCGCCACCGATTCTTCCGCGCTGTCACACGACCGGCAACGGGCGGCCACGCGCGCCGCAATGGCCGCGACAGCGGCGTGTATCTGTTTCGGCGCTTCGGTGGTTGCCACGCGGTTCGTCGTGCCGCAGACCACGCCGATC
>CAZNZG010000326.1:0-3362 GCA_964577455.1 uncultured Gemmatimonas sp.
ATGCATGGCATGGACGGCGGCGGTGCCACCGATGAGCGGATGTGACGCATCACGGACGAAGCTGTGAGTGGGCGGCTCCCAGCGGGCCATGCCGCGGGCGCGCCCCCCATCGGTACTGATCGTTCGCAGCGCCTCGCTTGCCTCGCGCCCCGATGCATGGAGGCGGCGCACGAGGCGTTCGGCACTGGTCGAGGAGGCGATGATCTCACCGGCCCGATCGACAACGAGAATGACATCGCCGGGATAGCGGCCCACCAGCGCGCCGAACTGTCGCAACAGCGACACCCGACGTTCGGCCTCACGCGCTGCGAGTCGCTGCTCGAGTGCCACGGCGATGGCCGTGGCCAGCGAGAGCGTGTGGGGATGCGCCTTGTCGCGGAATCCCGATAGGTCGAGGACGCCGATGACATCGTGTGTGAGGGGATCGCGAATCGGCGCGGCAGCGCAATGCCAACCTTGCCACCGTTCACAGAAGTGCTCCGCCCCGACAATGTGTACTGCCCGCCCGACGGCGAGCGCGGTACCGGGACCATTGGTCCCCACGGCATCTTCGCTCCAGACCGCACCGGGGCGAAAGTTGATCTCGGCGAGACCGTCGAGCGCCTGCGGGTCACCCGTCGCGGCGAGCATGCGCGCCTGTGCATCGAACAGGGCGAGAATGTGTCCGTCGAGCATGGCCCCAGCGGCGTGGGCACGCACGACCTGATCGGCATGTGGCAGCCAATCGACCGCCTCGCGGACGACTGCCAGGGCGTTCTCGTCGAGGAGTTGCGGTGCCTTGGGGAGCCCCGGGCGCACCCCAGAGTGCAGGGAACGGACCCACGAGGCCTTGACGGCGGCGCGGACCGTTTGCTCGGACAGCAGCGCATCCGGTCCGTCGGTCACCGCGCGCTGCCATGCCGCCGTGAGCGTTCGCTGAGCGGTATCCTCGACCGGCAACAATTCCTGTGCACGCATGCTGGCCCCGGGTGGAACCGAGCGCTCGGCCGTTGGTGGCCAGTGAGCATCCCGGCTACTGGACTATCGGTCCGAACCCGGTGTGTCGCAAGCGTTGCGACAGGTGTCGCAGGGGCACGGTCCTCAGCTGCAGAAGAGCTTGCGGGGGAGCGGCGTTGAGTCGTCGGTGTGTCGCACCACGATCGTATCCGAGAACGTGATGCAGCGTGGAGCGGATATCCGCATGAGATATCGGCCCACGGGCAGCGAGTATGAGACGGCGCTATCGGCACGCGTTTCGTAGCTGCGCCCCCCCTCGATGGAAACGAATGCCACGCGCGCGTCTCGTGGCTCCACACGGTAGCGTACGACGGCGCACCCACGCACGGGCAGGTTGATCGTCAGCCGCTGTCCGGCCCGGACGTCCGTCAGCACCGTGTCGTACAGGGCGGTGCGGCAGCTGGTGGGGGCGTTCGGGAGTACGGCCCGCACGATGATCCGTGAGGCGAGCGGCGCCTCGCCATTCCAGCGTCCCTCTCCGACCAGCCGATTGTCCACGTACAGCTGGGCGGAGTCGGGCGCCGAGAGTTCGAGTCGAATGTTGCGGGGAGGCGTTGCCACAGGGCGACGCCGCGCCGGGTCAAGTGTGCGCGCCACCGTGTCGATCGGAATGATCGCCGGGGCGGCGGAATCCGCGCCGCCCACGTTGCGGGGGGCATTGCTGTCGGTGGGGACGGTCACGTCGGACCGCCGGTCGGGGCTGTCCGGTGTCGCCGAACGGGAGCGCCCAAGCGCGATCCATCCGGCGAGGGCGGCGAGCAGGACGAGTGCGAGTGCGAGGGCCAGACGCAGTCGCCGGGGGCGGGCCGTCGTGGACGCCTGAAAGGCATCGACCGTGTTGGAGCCGAGGCGGGCGAGTCCTGCACTGTGTGGCGGTGCGGTCGGCAGCGCCGCAAGGGCGTCGACGACCGCGATGGCATCCGGAAACCGATGTGCCGGATCCTTGGCGAGCAACCGCAGCACGAGTGCCTCGAACTCCGCCGTCAGTTCCGGTACCAGTGTGCGCGGCGGTGGTGGTGGGGTGTCGATGTGCGCGCGCGCGACGGCGTACCAGTCGTCTCCCTCGAAGGGGAGGTGCCCCGTGGCGGTGCGGTAGAGGGTCACCCCGAGTGCATAGAGATCACTGCGGCCATCGAGCTCGCGGCCGCGGGCCTGCTCGGGGCTGAAGTAGTGCGGCGTCCCCTGCACCTGATTCGTGTCGCCGAGGGAGGGGCCAGCCGCAAGGGCGCGGGCCAGCCCGATATCGGCCACCACCGCGTCGCCTGACTGATCGAGGAGAATGTTGTCCGGCTTGATGTCGCGGTGGATCACGTGACTGGCATGCGCGACCGCGAGCGCGGCGGCGATTCCGATGCCCAAGCGGACACATTCCGGCTCGGGGAGGCGCCCCATGAGGGTGAGCCGCCGTCCGAGAGTGAGCGGGTAGAGATCCATCGCCACGAAGGCGGCGCCATCGACCCGTCCCACGTCGCGGACGGTCACGATATGGGGGTGGCGCAGGCGCGCGGCGGTGGCCGCTTCCCGGCGGAAACGCGTCTCGGCGAGTTCCTGGCCGGCGAACTCCGGTCGCAGGATCTTCAGGGCGACCGGGATCTCGAGATCCTGGTCGACCGCCTCGTAGACCCAGGAAAAGGCCCCCGTGCCCAGCAGGCGGGTGACCCGATATTTGCCAATTGTTCGCCCCAGATATCGGTCGGGCACGGCAAGGTCCTTTACAGGTGGGGCTAACGCGAGTAAGCTACCGTGCTACCTGCAATTGCGCGCTATAGACCCGCGATGTGCGTCGCGCACCATGCGCGAAGACAGCTCGGATAACGGCTGAGAATACAACGACGATGGCGTTCGACAAGGCTACCACGATCGACAAGTACCGGGCCCACGAAGGGGACACCGGTTCGACCCGCGTACAGATCGCCCTCCTTACGGAGCGCATCAACTACCTGACGGGTCATTTCCGTACGCATGCGAAGGACCATCATGGTCGTCGCGGCCTGCTCAAGATGGTCGGCAAGCGCCGCCGTCTGCTGGACTATTTGAAGCGTACGGACGTGCAGCAGTATCGCACGCTCGTGCAGGACCTTGGGCTCCGCTACTAAGCTGAGTTCTGTCACGTCGTCGCGCGGGGGCACTGTTGCCTCCCGCGCGATTTGCGTTCTCATGAGGCTACAAAGCAGATGATGCATCGAATCGAGCGGACGTTCGCCGGTCGCCCCCTGGTCATCGAGACCGGTCGGATGGCGAAGCAGGCAGCGGGTTCCGCAGTCGTACAGTTCGGCGAGACCATGGTCCTCGCCGCCGTGACCGTGAGCGACAATCAGAGCCCGCTCCCGTTCTTCCCGCTCACGGTCGAATACCGTGAGAAGACC
>CAZNZG010000327.1:0-3357 GCA_964577455.1 uncultured Gemmatimonas sp.
AGATAGCTTGCAGGGTATCGCCGCCGACTGTCCTGCGGCCATGATGCCACCCCACCAGTGGGAGCCACGCCTGCCCATGTCCGCTACATTCGATTTTTCCGGCCAGCTGATCGTGATTACCGGCGTGGGCCGCGCCGGACAGGTGGGCGAAGCGATCGCGCAATCGCTCGCCGAACGTGGCGCGTCACTCGCGCTGCTCGATCGCGACCAGGAGCAGGTGCATGCCCGAGCGGCGGCGCTCGCGTTGCGTGGGTTTGCCAATGTCACGGCGCACGTGGCCGATCTCGCCGATCCGGCCGACGCACTGCGCGCCGCGACAGAGGTATTGCAGCGACACGGCGCGCAGCACGGCCACGGCGTGAACGCCGTGGTGTGCGTGGCCGGAGGCTTCGGCATGACGGGGCCCCTGCACGAAGCTGCCCCAGACGCCTGGGCCAGGCAGTTCACGATCAACCTCGAGACCGCCTTCGCCACGACGCGCGCCTTCCTGCCCGCCGTGCGTGAAGCCAAGGGGAGCTTCGTGTACTTCGCGAGCGCGGCCGCCACACCGGGAGGCAACAGCAAGGGGATGGCCGCCTACGCCGCCGCCAAGAGCGCGGTGCTGAGCCTCATGCGCACGGTGGCGCTCGACGAGAAAGCCAACGGTGTACGCGCCAACGCCGTGGCCCCCACCGCCATCCGCACCACCACCAACGTGGCCGACATGGGCGACAAGAGCGATTACGTGGAGCGCGACAGCGTGGCCGACGTGGTGGCGTTTCTGGCCAGTCCGCTGGCGCGCAATGTGAGCGGGCAGGTGCTGGTGCTGGCCTGATTGCTGGCTCTCGTGTTGCGGCGGGAACGCCGGAACGCGTGAACACGGAGCTCACGGAGGTGATGAGGGCACGGAGAACCGACCCTCGGCAGCACATTGAGGGCTGGATACAGCACAGGCAGAAATTGCCTCCATACTATTCGTAAACTATAATAAAGAGACTTTCCGTTCGCTTATTATACTGAGCATATTGTATGGACACCATGCAGTTCCGAGCCGGCCGATATGTTCAGCAGCCCTCCGGCTACAAAGCCTTCTTCCCCGCCCCACTCCCGCCGACTCCGGCGATCGAGCTGACGGGGGAGCTGCCCAGCCTCCTTTCGGCAGCGGACCGCGCGCTCGGGCGACTGGATGGCTCGATACTCACGCTGCCCAGTCCGGACCTTCTCGTGTTCGGCTACGTGCGGCGCGAGGCGGTCCTCTCAAGCCAGATCGAGGGAACCCAAAGTTCCCTTCAGGATCTCCTCCGGGCTGAGGCCGACCTTCTCGACGAGTCCACGCCACGCGACGTAGACGAAGTGGTGAACTATGTCAAAGCCATGAAGCATGGCTTGGCGCGCCTGCCGGAATTACCGGTGTCGACCAGACTCATCAAGGAGATCCATCAGGAACTGCTCGCTGATGTCCGGGGCGGGCGCTTGCAGCCGGGGGAACTTCGATCCAGCCAAAATTGGATTGGCCCGGGGGGGGCGCCGCTGTCCATGGCGACGTTCGTACCACCTCCACCCCATGAAGTGCCCGCAGCACTCGGCGCGCTCGAACAGTTTCTTCATGCGCAGGATGACCTGCCTCCGCTGGTAAGGATTGCCCTCGCCCACGTCCAGTTCGAAACCATCCATCCGTTTCTGGACGGCAACGGTCGGGTGGGACGACTGCTCATCACGTTCCTGCTTGTCGAGCAACGCATTCTTCAACAGCCAGTCCTCTATCTCTCACACTTCTTCAAGGCGAATCGCGGCGAATACTACGATCGTCTTCAGGCGGTACGAGATCATGGAGAGTGGGAAGCCTGGTTACGGTTCTTCCTGCGTGGGGTAGAGGCGGTCGCAACCGAAGCCGCTCAATCCGCCCGAGCAATCGTAGCCATGCGGGAAGAACATCGGGCCTTGATTACTGAGAACATTGGGCGCGCGGCTGCGAACGGGCACCGGCTTCTCGAAGCGTTGTTCACCAAGCCAATCGTCTCGGTTGCTGATGTGTCCGAAGTAACCGGAGCATCGTTCGTTCCGGCGAACAACCTCGTCGCTAAACTCGTGAGACTTGGAATCCTCGAAGAGATGACTGGCTTCGCGCGCAATCGCCGGTTTCGCTACGCTCCGTACATTCGCCTGCTGCTCGACTGACCCTTCACTTCGCTGCCGTCTGTGCGATTCCCCACCCTCCCCGACATCCGCGCCGCACGCAAACGGCTCGGCGATCGCATCGTCACCACCTCGGTGCGGCCACTGCGCGACGACGCCACCGACGCGCGGCTTGCACCGGGCACGGAGCTGTGGCTCAAGGAAGAGCTCTTCCAGCGCACCGGCAGCTTCAAGCCGCGCGGTGCGCTCACGGTGATGTTCGAGCTGAACGCCGAGCAGCTCGCGCGCGGGGTGACGGGCGTGTCGGCGGGCAACCATGCCATCTCACTTGGCTTCAGCGCGCGCGAGCTGGGCACCACCGCCAAGGTGGTCATGCCGCACACCGCCAACCCGTACCGCATTGCGCTGTGCCGGGAGCTCGGTGCCGAGGTGGAGCTGGTGGAGAACGTGCACGCCGCGTTCGAGCGGGTGCGCGAGATCGAACACGACGAGGGACGCACGTTCGTGCATCCATTCGAAGGGCCCCTCACCGCCCTCGGCACTGCCACCGTTGGCCTCGAGTTCATCGATCAGGCACGCGCGCTGGGCACGGAACTCGACGCGGTGATCGTGGCGGCCGGCGCCGGCGGGCTCACCGGCGGCGTGGCCTGCGCCGTCAAGCAGCTCTCTGCGCACACGAAGGTATATGTGGTGGAGCCGGAAGGGGCCGACACCATGCATCGCAGCTTCGCCGCCGGTACACCGCAGACGATCGATCAGGTGCGCACGATCGCCGACTCACTGGGCTCGCCGCGGTGCGAACCGTACAGCTACGCGATGAACCGCGCCTTCGTGGACGAGGTAGTGCTGGTGAACGACGACCAGATCCGCGACGCCATGCGATTGCTCTTCCGGTCGGCCAAGCTGGTGACCGAGCCCGCAGGCGCTGCGTCGCTGGCCGCCCTGCTCTACCCGTTGCGCGACGCGCTCGCCGGCCAGCGCGTGGGGATCGTGGTGTGTGGAGGCAATGTGGATAGCGCCACATTCTCGGCGCAGATCGCGATGGCGTGAGTCGGGGTGGAGGGTTGGAGTCGGGGTTGGGGCCACTGCACCACGGATCGCACGGAGGGTCGCGGAGGGTACAGGGACTGATCACCCAAAACCGCTACGCCGTTCAATCCGCGTACACTCCGTGACCCATCAGCTCCTATCCGTGGTGCTGTTCCCCGCACCCGCGCGTAAGTTCAGCGCATGAACCGAAAC
>CAZNZG010000328.1:0-3291 GCA_964577455.1 uncultured Gemmatimonas sp.
GTAGAGCTTGTCGGAGATATCGAAGTCGGTGGAGACCGTCTCGGGGTTGGAGTTGACCATGATGGTCTCGTACCCCTGCTCACGCAGCGCGAGTACGGCGCGCACGCAGCAGTAGTCGAACTCCACCCCCTGGCCGATCCGGTTGGGCCCTGAGCCGAGGATGACGACCTTCTTTCGTCCCTCGGTCGCCGCCTCGCTTTCCTCGTCGTAGTTGCCGTAGAGATACGGCGTGCTGGACGGGAACTCGCCGGCGCAGGGGTCGATCATCTTGTACGACGGGCGCTCGCCGAGCGCCCAGCGCATGGCGCGCGCCTCGAGTTCACTCTGGCCGCGCAGCGCGGCCAGCTGGCGATCGGAGAAGCCCAGGCGCTTCATGCGGCGCATCGTGTCGGCGTCGACCGTGGGCTGTTCCTTGTACCACGCTTCGGCATTGATGAGTTCCTTCATCTGATCGAGGAACCATGGATCGATGCCGGTGATGTCGTGCAGTTCGGCCGTGCCCATGCCGAGCAGCATGGCGCGCTTGACCTGGTAGATGCGTTCGGGGGTAGGCCGACGCAGCGCGCCGCGCAGCTCCTCACGCGATCCTTCCGTGAGGCGATCGTCCTGCAGTCGCTCACCGACCGACCAACCGGTGCGTCCCGTCTCGAGGGCCCGGAGCGCCTTCTGGAAGGCCTCCTTGAACGTGCGACCGATCGCCATGGACTCGCCGACGGACTTCATCTGCGTGGTGAGTCCGGGATCGGCGGCCGCAAACTTCTCGAAGGCGAAGCGCGGGCACTTCACGATCACGTAATCGAGTACCGGTTCGAAGCTGGCCGGCGTGGTCTTCGTGATGTCGTTGGGGACTTCGTCGAGCGTGTACCCCACGGCGAGCTTGGCCCCGATGCGCGCGATCGGAAAGCCGGTGGCCTTGGAGGCCAGCGCCGACGACCGGGACACGCGCGGGTTCATCTCGATGACGATCAGCTCGCCGTTCGTCGGATTCACCGCGAACTGCACGTTGCAGCCGCCGGCGTCGACTCCGATCTCGCGGATGATGGCGACGGCAGCGTCGCGCATGACCTGGTACTCGCGATCCGTGAGCGTCATGGCGGGCGCCACGGTGATGGAGTCACCGGTGTGCACCCCCATGGGATCGAGGTTCTCGATCGAGCAGACGATCACCACGTTGTCGGCGCAATCGCGCATCACTTCGAGTTCGTACTCCTTCCACCCGAGGAGCGAGCGCTCGATGAGCACCGAGTGCACGGGCGAAAGGTCGAGGCCACGGCGTACCATGGTCTCGAACTCCTCGCGGTTGTAGGCGATGCCGCCGCCGGTGCCGCCGAGGGTGAACGAGGGGCGAATGATCGACGGGAAGCCGGTCTGCTCCACGGCCACGAGCGCTTCGTCGAGCGTGGTGACGGTGGTGCCGGTGGGGCACTTGAGTCCGATCTTTTCCATGGCGTCGGCGAAGAGCTTGCGATCTTCGGCGACGCGGATGGCGCGGGCATTCGCGCCGATGAGTTCGCAGCCGTACTTCTCGAGGACGCCATCGTCGTAGAGCTTGAGCGCGACATTGAGTGCCGTCTGCCCGCCCATGGTGGGGAGCACCGCATCGGGGCGCTCCTTGGCGATGATCTTCTCGACGAACTCCGGGGTGACCGGTTCCACGTACGTGCGATCCGCGAACTCCGGATCGGTCATGATCGTGGCGGGATTCGAGTTGACGAGAATGACTTCGTAGCCTTCCTCGCGCAGTGCCTTGGTGGCTTGCGTCCCGGAATAATCGAACTCAGCGGCCTGCCCGATCACGATCGGGCCGGAGCCGATCACAAGAATCCGGTGCAGGTCAGAACGTCGCGGCATGGAGAAGGTCTTCGATGATGTCGTCAAGTGAACGCTGCGCACGCCATGCGGTGGCGTGCTGCAGCTTTCGCGGATCCCCGATGAGCACGGGGACGTCTACGGGGCGAACCAGTGAGGGATCCTCGAACGGCACGGCCTGCGATCCCGTTCGCGCCAGGACCCGTTCGAGGAGCTGTTGCACCGACCACCCGGTGCCACTGGCCACGTTGTACGCCTCGCCGGGCGTGCCCCGTTGACAGAGGGAAATATACGCAGCCACGACGTCACTTACATGCAGGAAGTCGCGAATGGGCGAACGATTTCCGACCGGCATGGGAGTTCCGGCGGGGGCGGCTGCCAGCGTTCTGGCACGTTGCACCAGTGCCGGCAGCAGAAAGCGCGGGGGCTGGCCCGGACCACTGTGATTGAAGCTGCGGGCGACCACCACGCGCAGGGCGTTGGCGCGCCATTGCTGAAGCGCCAGCACCTCCTGGGCGGCTTTCGTCGCCGCATAGACGGTGCGGGGGGCCTGCACGGCGGTCTCGTCGAGCGGCATCCGGTGTGACGCATCGCGGCCGTACTGCTCTGCACTGCCCACGATGAGTACGGTGGGATCGGTCCCGAGGCGTTCCCGCTGCTGCTGCAGGTGATGCAGCAACCGTGCGGTGGCCGTGACATTCACATCCCACGCAAGCGCCGGATCGGCGGTTGCCGTGGGGACGTGTGAGATCGCCGCGAGATGAATGACGGTATCGGGGCGAGCCGTGTCGACCGCGTTGGCCACGTAGCCCTCGTCGCGCAGATCACCGGTGAGCCACGCGGCTCCCGGCATCGGCGCCTGGCCCCCGGCCCCGACGGCAGCCGTCGGGGGCTCGGTCGCGAGGGCAAAGAGCTCGGCGCCCTCGGCAGCGAGCGCGGGCAACAGCCATTGACCGACGAAGCCCGCCGCGCCGGTCACGAGCACGCGCCCGAGCGGGCGCCCGCCTGATGCGCTCACTTCCCGCGACGGTACCGCTCGAGATCGGCCTCGACCATCATGGCCACCAGCTGGCGGAAGTCGACCTTCGGGGTCCATCCGAGCTGTGTTTTGGCCTTGGACGGATCCGCCACGAGCAGGTCGACTTCAGCGGGACGGAAGAAGCGTTCGTCCTGCACCACGTAGTCCCGGTAGTCGAGCTCGACGGCGCCGAAGGCCGCTTCACAGAACTCCCGCACGGAGTAGGTCTCGCCCGTCCCGATCACATAGTCATCGGGCTCGTCCTGCTGCAGCATGCGCCACATAGCGTCGACGTAGTCACCGGCGAAGCCCCAGTCGCGCCGCGCATCGAGGTTGCCGAGGCGCAGGTCGTGCTGCAGACCCAGCTTGATGCGCGCCACGCCATCGGAAATCTTGCGGGTGACGAACTCGAGCCCGCGGCGCGGCGACTCGTGATTGAACAAGATCCCGGAGACGGCGTAGAG
>CAZNZG010000329.1:0-3253 GCA_964577455.1 uncultured Gemmatimonas sp.
ACCGGCCCGGGCTTCGCCCCCGCCCAGTTGCGTACCAACCGCCTGGGGTTCGAGCCCCGGCCGCGCGGGTGTGTGGGGGTGTAGGATGTGGGGGTGGGGAGGGAGTTGGGGGAGGGAGAGAAGGCGGAAAGGCGAGACAGCGAAAAGAGAAAAAGCGAAAAGAGAAAAGAGAAAAGGGCGAAAAGAGAAAAGGCGAAAAGAGGAAAGGAGAAAGGAGACAAGACGGGGGTCAGAGAGGGCGTTGGGTCTGGCGTGCGTGCTGCTCTTCCACGGAGCAGATCAACTGGTTCAGCATGCGACACACCGTCACGCGACGATTCTCGCAGCGCCAGTATTCATCGTGGGGCAGTGCGCGGATGCGTTTGGCGATCAGCAGATGGACGCCCGCTTCGTCGGTCGAACGCAGGGCCACGCGAAGAAAGTGGGCAAACTCCGGGCGCGTGCCCCGCGCGCCTTCGGCGATGTTGGCCGGCACCGAGTCGATGGCGCCCAGTAGCTGCGATCGAAGCCGAGGGGCGCGATAGGAGTCGAGCCGATCCACCGCGTCGTGCACCGTCTCCACGAGACAGAGCGCCGCTTCGAGCACTTTGAGATTGCGTAAGTCGGTCATGCCCCATGGTGTCGCCGACCGCTCAAAAGTGCGTCACCGAATCCCCGCGCATTGTACCCAACGTACGCATGTCTTCCCCATTACCCGTTTCCCTTTACCCCTTCCGCCGTTTCTCTTTATGCCGTTCAAAACTTCGTCCTCACCCCCACCGTCACCGTCCGTCCCGCCACCACGGTCGCGTTGTCCGGCGCTCCGGTCTGCACGTTGAACAGGTTGTCGCCGCTGAGGACCAGGGAGAGATCGCCACGCAGGCGAAAGGCGGTACCCGCCCGCCAGCGCGTGACGCCCGGGTACGTGACCCAGTAGCTTCGCAGCCCCGCCCCTTCGAAACTCCGCGGTGGCAGCACGTCGCTGTCGAGCGTCGTCGCGATGGCGGTGCGATCGTAGCCGACCCAATCAGAGGCGCGAATGGCGCTGCTCGTGAGCGTGAGGCGCCCGTGCACCCACGCGGCCGTGAGGCTCATCGTGCTCGCCGGCACGTCTAGCATGCGATCACCGACGCGGAGTTCACCTCGATACGCCGTGGCCACGCGATCCACGCGACTGTCCACGAGTGACAATGTCCCGGCGAGTGAGAGTGCGCCCGCGCGCGTGGAGCCCTCGAGCTCCCAGCCGCGGTTGGTGATCGCGCCGACGTTCTGCAGCGTGTACGTCATGCTGCGCGTGAGGCGACCGTTCGGCCCCACCGTGGTACTCAGTGACGAGACCGGTTGAATGAGCCCGGAGGCACGCTGATCGAAGCGTGTCACGTGCACGCTGACACGGCTGCCGATCAGCAGGTCGATGCCTGCTTCCGTGCCGCTCTGCCGCTCGGGATCGAGGCTCGCGAGCGTCCTCTGCTGTCCCGGACCCATCCATGATGTGTTGCGCAGGAGCGTGCGCGCCGGCCTGATGCCGGTACCGAACGCGCCGCGCAGCTTGAATACCGTGTTGCCGTATTCGCGCACGTGCGCCACCCCGAGCATCGGCAGCAGGGCCTGCTGCGCATTCGGCGTCGCCCCGGTCGTGCGTTCCGCCCGCACCCCGGCGGAGGCGAACCAGCGATCGCGCCAGGCCAGCATCGCCTGTGCCGACAGTCCCGTGTTGTCGTAGGTGGTGCGTGTATCGCGCATGCGCGTGCCGCGCGTCCACGGCGCGAGCGTTGCTCCGGGAAGGCCGCCGCCCGTCACGCGACCACCGGTACCAGCCGCGCTGCCTGCCGGGGAGCCGGAGCCCGTGGTTCCGCCCGATCCCACGATCCCCAGCACGGCGACGCCCTGCGCCCCCGACAGACGCTCGTGCGTGAATGCCTGCTCCGCTGCGAACGTGGTGGTCAGCATCAGGTGCGGTGCGACGTCGAAGCGGCCCACCGTGCGCAGGCGTACCGAGGCACGATCGGCGGCGCCGCCGCTCGCCAGCGCCGACCCCACGAGGATGGAGGTGGCACTGCCTTGCGCGAGCGATTGCGACAGCGATTGTGCCAGCGGTGCAGCCAACGCGAGGGACGACAGTCCATCCATGCGGTAGCCGTCGACCCCGGCGATGATCGAGTGCGTCCAGTGCAGGTTGGGCATCATCGAGATGCTCCCGCCGACGGTGTACTGCGCCACGCGCTGTCCGGTGGCGCTGTCGAAGGGCGTGATTACCGGCGTGCGCCCGCCGACCAGCACGCTCGAGCTGGCATTGGCAGACTGGAGGGAGAAGCGCGCCATGCCCGTGAGCACCGACTGCTTCCGCGCCACGCGGGTATCGGCATCCACGAGCACGCGCCGTTCACTCGCGCCCGGTACATAGGCGCCGACCGTGCCCACATTCACGCCGACGCCGGCGTTACGCGCCGTCGTGCCCTGCCGGAAGGCCAGTGAGTGCTCCTGCACGAAGGGATCGCGGGCCGCGAACATCGTGCTGGCCACCCCGGCCTGCGTGGACAGCTGCAGTTCCCGACGGCCATCCGACGTGCCGTCGTGTCGCGTGAGGATGTTGACCACGCCGCTGATCGCGTCGGCCCCGTACAGCGCGGCGCCTTGCGGACCACGAATCACCTCCACGCGCGCCACACGCGACGGGTCGAGCTGCGTGACGAGCAACGGGTTGGCCACTTCCACGCCATCGAGATAGATCTTCGGCGCGCTCACCCCGAACGAACTCGCGCCACGGATGCTGCCGTAGCGTGCGGTAATCGAGCCCGCGGTGTTGGTCCACGTCCATACGCCCGGCACCGACAGGTCCAGCGCTTCCCCCAGCGTGCCCACCCCGTGCTGCGACAGCTGCACCCCATCGATCACGTCGAGGGCGAATGGCGAGCCGCGCTGCGGCGCGCCATCGGGCGAACCGGTCACGACCACGCGATCAAGTACACTCGCCCGGCGCGATACGGGCGCCTCGCTGTTCCCGGTGGCCACGCGCGACGGCGCGAGGACCACCTGTGTACTGCCCAGCACGATGGGCCGTAGCGTGGTGCCGGCCAACAGTGTTTCGAGGACCGCGCCCACCGGAACACGCTGCGCCACCAGACACTCACGTCGCGCCGGAGGCAGCAGCTCGGCGCTGTACGACAGTTCCACCCGAGCCACCGCCGCCAGCCGGTCGATTGCCTCGCGCACCGTGCCTGCCTCGAGGCGAATCGTGACGATGCGATCCAGCGGGGGCGCCCAGAGCGCCGCG
>CAZNZG010000330.1:0-3246 GCA_964577455.1 uncultured Gemmatimonas sp.
AGGCCCTCGGCATGATGGGGATGTTCATCATTCATCCCCGTGTGGCGCCCGAGCGTCGTCCGGACCGCGACTTTGTGCTGCTCTCGAGCGAGTGGAAGGTGCTTCCGGGCGCCCGTCGCCCCGATCCAAACGAGATGCTGGAGTTCAACGTGCTCACCTTCAACGGGAAGGCGTATCCGGGGACCGCGCCACTGATGATGGAGCGCAACGAACTGGTGCGCATCCGTCTGGGCAACCTGAGCGCCATGAGCCACCACGCCATTCACATTCACGGCCACACGTGGACCCTGGTGGCGACGGACGGCGGTGACATCCCGCGCTCGGCGCGGTGGCCCGAAGTGACGCAGCTCGTGCCGGTGGGCAGCACGCGCACCATGGAGTTCATCGCGGACAATCCCGGCGACTGGGCGTTGCATTGCCACATGTCGCATCACACGATGACGCAGATGGGGCACAGCGGCGTGAGTATGCTTGGCGCCGACGCCGACGTGATCGACAAGGCCGTCCAGCCCATCATTCCGGAGTACATGACCATGGGGCACGACGGAATGGGCGCTATGGGCGAGATGGGCATGCCCGTTCCCAAGAACAGTCTGCCCATGATGGGCGCGCAGGGCCCGCACGGCTATATCGATATGGGCGGCATGTTCACGGTGATGAAGGTGCGCGACCGCCTGCGCGCGGGCGACGAGGGCTCGTGGTGGAAGGCGCCCGAGGGGACGCAGGCACGCGAGGCCACGCCGGAAGAGTTGCAGCGCGACCGCATCACGATAATGCCGTCGAAGACCAAAGCCGCGGGCCACACGCACCACCATCCTCCTGAGGCAGAGCGATGAAGGCGCGAAACCTGTCGTTACCGAAGATGGGTGACGCCGTGCGCCTGTCGGCTGATGGGCTGGCCAAGGTACTCGGGGATCTCGAAGCGCGGCTGCTCACGGCGGTCTGGCAGTTCGACGAACCGGTCACGGCGCGTACCGTGCACGAACTGATCGTCGTGGAACACGACGTCGCACTGCTCACGGTCGTGACGGTGCTGAACAAGCTAGTGGAGAAGCGCATTCTTTCGCGCCGGAAGATCGGCGGCCTGCTGCACTACACGGCAGCGATGGCTCCGGCCGATTTCCATGACTTCGTGTCGCGGCGCATGGTGGAAGGGGTGATCGACTTCGCGCCGGAGCGGTTGGCGGCGTGCTTCGTGGATGTGCTGGCGGAACGGGACCCTGCCCAACTGGATCGTCTGGCCAAACTCGTGGACGAGGCACGCCGCCGCCGTGGGTGATGCGCGGCGTCCATGGCTGCGTAGCGGCACCGTCGTCGGCGAGCGGCGCTATCAGCGACTGCTGGTGATCGGCCTCGCGGCCATCCTCATGCTGTCGCTCGTGCCGGTCGTCGGCACGCACCTTCTGGGGATGGCCGAACGTCCGCTGTCGGGCAGCGACCACATCGGCGCCTTGTGCCTGATCGCGCTGCATGAGCTGCTCTCGCCGGCGCATCACCTGCTGCACCTGCTGGTCGCCGTCGGATTCTCTTGGGCGCTGTTCGAGGTCGCACAGAAGACACTCCGCACACGGCACATCCTCGCCGGATTGCCGGTGCGGCGTCTCGCCTCGGATGAAGTGGCACTGGCCGACCGGAGCGGGTTGACCGTCAGCGACGTGCGCGTGGTGGCCGGCTTGCCCATCCCGGCCTTCACGGCCGGATTCTGGTTGCGACCGCAGGTGTTCATCGCGGAGGCATTGCTGGCGGGTGACCGCGCATTGACGGCCGACGAGTTGGTTGCCGTGCTTGCCCACGAGGCGGCACACGTACGGCGACGCGACCCGATCCGTTTTCTGCTGCTACGCGTGCTGGCCCGCGCCCTGTTCTGGGTCCCTGCCCTGCGCGCCATCGCCGAAGACATCGCCGACGAAGCCGAGATCATCGCCGACGATGCGGCGAGTCATGTCACCGACCCGTTTACGGTGGCGAGTGCGCTGGTGAAGCTGGGCGCCTGGACGTCACCGCGCAGCCCGCTGGCGGTCGTCGGGTTTCTTCGTCCGGACCTGCTGGAGCGGCGCGTCCGTCGCTTGGTGGGTGAGGACTTCCAGCCGCAGGGCCGCCTCTCCGGCGGCTCGGTGTTCGTTGCCGCCATCGTGCTCGCGGTGAGCACCCTGTCGGGCATCGTGGACGTGCACGACCTCCCGAACTCGGCCGGCCATCCGGCCTCGCATCAGCATTGCGAGCACGACGGCATGTTCGCGGCGGGGCACCTGTTCTGCCGCTGGGGCGTCGCGGGTCCCCTCCTCCCCGCCGGCGCAGCCGATTGCCCCCACGCGCATGCGTGACGACGCGTTCCGGTCGCTCCGCCACATAGACGATCGTCGCGCTGCCAACTGGTAGCCCGCAGCGCGGGCGTGTGTCCCTTCGCCCTGACACATACCGTTCCCACCCAGCGTGGCACATCGGTGCGTTCCATGGGTCGTCACGTCGCGCGCCTCGGCGAATCCTCGCTCGAGTTGCGCGACCACGCTGCGAGCGCGACCAGCGCTTTACGGTGAGTAAAATCAATTGTAATCTGCCACGACTCCGGTACGCTCTCCTTCCCCGAACGAATCATGTCGCTCCTTCGCGGGACCGAGGACCTGGCAGTGCTTGGTGAGGTCGCGGCCGACGCACAGGCCCCCGAGACGGTCATCGTGCCGGTGACCAAGCCACTCGCGGCCGGTTCGTACACGGTGAAGTATCGTGTGGCCGGTCCCGACGGGCATCCGATGGGCGGTTCGTACGTCTTCAGCGTGAAGTGAGATGACCATGCGAACGACCTGCGCGGCACATTCATCCTCGAGCAGACCGGCACCGGCAGCAACGCCCGCTGGGTGGTACGCCATTCACACACGGCGTCGCGCGCACGTCGTCCCAACGACCCGCCCATGCCGGAGTGAACAACGCAGGTGAACGACGCAGATAGACGGCCGGGTCCCGAACCTCGGGCCTGATCGGCCAAGCTCCCGAGAGCCTGTCCGTACCACCGCCACTCCACACCCCCGCCAAAACACGAACCCCCTGCCCTCACGTGAGTGAAGACAGGGGGTTCGTTTACCGCGATAGCTGGGGAGAGACTCGAACTCTCGACCTCACGATTATGAGTCGTGCGCTCTAACCGGCTGAGCTACCCAGCCCCTGATGCACGCCGTCGAGCAGTGCCGGCGTTTCCGGGACGCAAATGGCCAGCCCTTTCGGACTGGCCAAATGCTATGGCGGGGGCGG
>CAZNZG010000331.1:0-3241 GCA_964577455.1 uncultured Gemmatimonas sp.
ACAACTTCCACGGCCGCACCACCACGATCGTGGGATTCTCGAGCGAGCCGGCGTACCGCGAGCAGTTCGGACCGTTCGCGCCGGGATTCGTGCTGGTGCCCTTCGGCGACATCGACGCCGTGCGCCGCGCGATGACGGGCAACACCTGCGCAGTGCTCTTCGAGCCCATCCAGTGCGAAGCGGGGGTACTGATGCCGCCGGCGGGGTTCGTGCGTGAGTTGGCCGCCCTGTGCGCCGAGCGCAACGTGCTGCTCATGGCCGACGAGATTCAGACGGGGCTGGGGCGCACGGGCGCGCGCTTCGCCTGCGATCACGAGGGCGTCACGCCCGACGTGTACATCCTGGGCAAGGCGCTTTCAGGCGGCTTCTATCCTGTGTCGGCGGTGGTGTCGCGCCGCGAAGTGCTCGGCGTGTTCGGCCCCGGCTCGCACGGCAGCACGTTCGGCGGCAACCCACTGGGGTGCGCCGTAGCGCGTGAGGCACTGCGGGTGCTGCAGGAGGAGCGACTGGTAGCGCGATCGGCAGAAGAGGGAGCATGGCTGTTGTCGCAGTTGCGCATGCTGCGCCACCCGGCGATCAAGGCGGTACGTGGCCGTGGCCTCATGTGCGCGATCGAACTGCACGAGCCCGCGCGTCGGTACTGCGAGGCGCTGCAGCAACGCGGAGT
The DNA here is from genome assembly GCA_964577455.1 of uncultured Gemmatimonas sp. Taxonomy (GTDB): domain Bacteria; phylum Gemmatimonadota; class Gemmatimonadetes; order Gemmatimonadales; family Gemmatimonadaceae; genus Gemmatimonas. The sequence continues at coordinate 668 of CAZNZG010000331.1, forward strand.
GCTTTGCAAGGAGACGCACAGCACGGTGATTCGGTTGAGCCCGCCGCTGGTGGTGTCGCGGGAGGATCTGGTCTGGGCGATGGAACAGCTGCGGGCGGTGTTTGCGGCGTGAAGCAAGCAGGCCACGAACGAACAGCCCGTCGGTGGGCTGGAAGGGCGGAGGCACGAAGTAGCCACTTCGTGTCTCCGCCTCTCCCGCACCCCGACGGGCTGTTCCGTTTTTTGTAGCGACCGACGACCTGCGACCTGTTTCCTGCCGATCAGCGATTGAGGCTGTTGTCGAGGAACGGCCGGTTCACCGCCGTGCCCGTGCTCGGCAGCGTCATGTCGCCGCGGACCGTGATGGTGTAGACACGCCCAGGAAGGAACGACACGGCCGTGCGCGTGACCGCGGCGGTGGTGCTGCCACTGTTCCGCGCGGTCAGAGTGTACGAGCCCGTGGGGACCCCCACGAAGACACCGGCCGCCTTGAAGGCGACCGCGCCGCCCACGGGGATTTCAGTCCCCGCGACCGGCTCAAGCAGGGTGAGCTGCATGGCCTGCGCGTTCGGGCTGGCATTCACGAAGCGCACGAGGGCTTGGGAGTAATCGAGCGTATCCGGGAAGTTGTCTGCCACGACGAAGCCGTCGGCCTGCTTGGTCGTGGTATTGTAGAACCCCGTGAGATACACCGAGTACGCCTTGCCATCCTCGAGCGTGGCTGAGGTGGTCGCGATCGGCAGGTCCTTGTCCACGGTCGCCGAGATGCGGCCGGAGAACGTGGTCTGCCCCGGGGGCAGCATGGTGTAGTTGTTCCCGGCGGCCACAGCGCCGTACGCCACCCCCACCGTGGACTCGGTGCCGGTGGTGGAGGAGATGGCGGTGACCTTGGTGGTCCCCGCGTAGAAGTTCACCTGCGGCGCGTTGATGCCGAAGTTGAAGAACTTCACCCGTGCGCCAACGATCGGCGCGGTGATGGAGCTGATCTGCACAGCGTCTTTGTCGCAGCCGGTGAGCGCGACGAAGCCGAGCAGCAGCGCGAAGGAGCGGAGAGGCTTCATCTCGGTTACGGTTGAGTGATCCAGAGCGGCTTGGTATGGAAGTCGAGCGCGAGCCCGCCGATCTTGTCGAGCGCCGCACGATTCCAGACGTATTCGGAGTTGAAGCGCGCCCGGATACGATGCACGATCTTCCCATCGTTATCCGGGAAGAGCACGACCGGAACGGCGAAGCCGGGGTAGACCTGCTGTCCCGTCTGGGGATCGAGGCCGGTGTAGTTGTATCGGCGCATGTCCATCCACGTTTCCACGTGCCCCCACGCCCACTGCGCGATGTACTTCTGCGACATGATCTGGGTCAGCGTCAGGCTGCCCGCCGTCGGGATGATGGCAGGGTTGGCGAGGAACGCCGACCGTTCTGCCGCACTGATCTGCGTGACCGCCTGACCGTCATCGACGTTGCGCGCGTTCACGAAGTCGAGGTGCGATGACACGCCGTTGGTATACGCCTGCAGCGCCACCGCCCGGTTGCCCGATCGGAACGCGGCTTCGGCCTTGATGAACTGCAGCTGGCTGTAGGTCATGATCGGGAACCGGCTCCGATCGGCGAACAGATAGCGCGATGGCTGACCGGCGCCCGCCGTGCCCACGTACCCGAAGAAGTTGTTGGGCAGCTGCGCCGCAGGGAGGGCCGTATTGCCCACCTGATTGTCACGGCCACGGAACAGTCCGTCCGGGGCAGGCGCCAGCATACGGCTCATGCGCGGGTCCACCACGCCACCGAAAGCCGTGCCATTCATCAGGTTCACGATGAAGTTGGTCTGCCGGTAGTTGGTGAGGTTGTTGCGCCGCGGACCCCAGAAGTTGGCATCGTTGTTGTCCGCGCTCGTCCCGGAGTAGGCCAGCAGCGCGTCGTCGGCGTTGCTCGCGAACGAGAGGTCGACGGCCGCGATCACGTCCTGCGGACGGTAGCTCCCCTTGTTGCTGAAGTGGTTGAGCGCCATGGCCTTCAGACCGTAGGCGAACCGCAGCCACCGCACCCGGTCGCCGCCGTAGATGCGGTCGAACCGGGCGAGGAACTGCTGGCTCACGGCCCCGTCGGTCCGCTGCAGGTTCTTGATCGCCTCATCGAGCAGGCGAATCGTTTCCTGGTAGGCGAACTCCTGCGTGTCGTAATCGAAGGTGAAGCGGGTCTGATCGAAGGCCTGCTTGATGATCAGCTCCCCGTGCACGTTGGTGAGCTTGAGCCATCCCCACGCCTTCGCGACCTGTCCGATCCCGAGCAGATCCCAGCGCTGTTCGGCCTCGGCGATGTTGATCATGTCCACGAGGTTCTGCCCCATGCTCCAGTACACGTCGCGCCAGAGCTGGCCGCCGTTGTCGGAGCTGGGGTCGTAGCCCATGCGATCCCACGAGCTGGCGAGGGTGGCGCCGGAGGGGAGCGTCCAATTCTGCGTGTACCGGCCGATGAAGCGACCGTCGAACTGCTCCGACGTCGCCATCATGTGCAGGATGGGCGGCAGGTATAGATTGGCCGACACGCGCTGCGGGGCGTTCGGATTCTCGTGTACATCGAGGAAATTCTGGCACCCGGCCG
>CAZNZG010000332.1:0-3214 GCA_964577455.1 uncultured Gemmatimonas sp.
ACGTCGCCGAGGAAGATGAACGGCACCACGTCGGCCGCCACCAACACTTCCTCGATGGCAGCGAGCAGGAACAGCGTGAAGCCGATCAGGACCGGGGTGGTCCCTTCCACGCCACGGCGCCGGTCCTGCCACACGCCGTGGGCACTGAGGAACAGGAAGAAGAAGGGGAGTACGCCCAGTGCGCTGCCGATCGGCGAGAGCACATTGCGCTCGTAGCTGATGTCGAGCGACGGGACGTACAGGAGCTCGCGCTCCGGTGATGCCACAACGCCCGTGAGACACGCCACCGCCGCCAGGACCGCCCCTCCCACTACCAACTGCTGTACCCAGCGCGGCAACGAGCTCCAGCGACCGCTGCGATCCACGCGCGTGTACACCAGCCACGCGGAGGCGTGCAGCGTGCCGAAGAACAGATTGAAGCGCAGGCTCCAGCTGGTGTCGTCCTGGCCAGGCGCGCGAAGCGCGGCAATGGCGTCGACGGTACTGTACAGCCCCGCAGTCAAGGCAATGGCCCCGAACCAGCGCACACGGCGCCAGCGCGGGGCTCCACCCAGGACCAGCATCGCCGCCGTCGTCACGAACTGCAGCGTGAGACTGACGAGGGCGATGACGAACATGATGTTCATCGCGTGCTCGGCGCGATCACACCACGATGTTCAGCAATCGCTTGGGCACGAAGATGACCTTCTTCGGCTCGGCGGTGATGAACTTCGCGATGCCGTCATCGGCACGGGCCTGCGCGAGTGCGTCGTCCTGTGTGATGGCAAGCGGCACCCGGAGCTTGCCGCGCACCTTGCCGTTCACCTGCACCACCAGATCCACTTCGTCGTCCACGAGCATGGCGGGGTCGAACACCGGCCAGCCGGCGTCGAAGACGCTGGTGGTGTGTCCGAGGGTCTCCCAGCACTCTTCGGCGAGATGCGGCGCGTACGCGGCCACCAGCTGCACGAGCGGCAGCACCTCGTCGCGGTGCGGGGTGCGTTCCCCGCGGCGCACGGCGTTCATGTACTCCATCATCGCCGCGATGGCGGTGTTGTAGCCGAGGTTCGCCGTGTCTTCGCCGACCTTCTTGATCGTGCGGTGCAGCTTGCGCAGCACGTCGGTATCGGGGGCACCGTCGCTGGTGGCATCGCGTACCGACGCCCACAGGCGATCGAGGAAACGGCGCACCCCGCTGATCCCCTGATCGCGGAAGTCGCCCCCCTCCTCGTAGGGCCCGAGGAACATGAGGTACATGCGGAACGCGTCGGCGCCCCACTCCTCCATGTACACGTCGGGGTTGATCACGTTGCCCTTGGACTTCGACATCTTCGCGCCTTCGCGGATGATCATCCCGTGCGCGCGGAAGCGCGTGAACGGCTCCTCGAAGTCGATGTGGCCCCCGTCCTTCATCACCATCGTGATGAAGCGCGAGTAGAGCAGATGCAGCACGGCGTGCTCGTTGCCGCCGATATACGAGTTCACGGGCAGCCACGTCTTCGTGCGCTCACGATCGAACGGCACATCGTCGCGGGTGGCGCTCGGGTAGCGCAGGAAGTACCAGGCGCTGTCGAGGAAGGTGTCGCTCACGTCGGTTTCCCGACGGGCCGTCTTGCCGCACGTGGGGCACGGCACGCGATACCACTCCTCGTGGCGCGCCAGCGGCGAGATGCCACTGTCGTCGGGCTTGAAGTCGGCGATGAAGGGCAGTTCGACGGGCAGCTGCTCTTCCGGCACGGGCACCGCTCCGCAGGCATCGCAGTAGATGATCGGAATGGGCGGGCCCCAGTAGCGCTGCCGCGAGATGCACCAGTCGTGCAACCGGTAGTTGGTGACCGGGGTGGCGTGCCCCTGTTCGGCGAGCCACGCGGTCACCTTGCGCTTGGCGTCCTGCACCGGGAGGCCGTCGAACGCGCCCGAGTTCACGAGACGACCGTGATCGTCGTCGGTGAAGGCGGCGTCGCCCAGCGGGGTGTGAGCCTGATCATCGGGGCCGGCGACCACGCGCACGATCGGCAGGTTGAACACCTGCGCGAACTCGAAGTCGCGCTCGTCGTGTCCGGGCACGGCCATGATCGCGCCGGTGCCGTACTCCATGAGCACGTAATCCGCGATCCACACGGGGATCTGCTGTCCCGTGGCGGGATTGACGGCGTACGCCCCGGTGAACACGCCGGTCTTGTCCTTCGTGCTCTTGCGGGAGATCAGGTCCTGCTTCGTGGTGGCGTCCTGATAGGCACGCACCGCGTCACGCTGGGCGTCGGTCGTGAGCGTGACCACGAGCGGATGCTCGGGGGCGAGTACGAGGTACGTGGCCCCGTAGATCGTATCGGCACGGGTGGTGAACACCGTCACGCGCTCTTCGTGGCCGGCGAGCGAGAAGGTGAGCTGCGCGCCCTCCGACTTGCCGATCCAGTTGCGCTGCGCCTGCCTGGTGACCGCCGACCAGTCGAGCCAGTCGAGATTCTGCAGCAGCCGCGGCGCGTACTCGGAGATCTTGAAGAACCACTGCTCGAGGAAGCGCTGCTCGACAGCGGTGCCGCAGCGTTCGCAGTGCCCGTCCTCCACCTGCTCGTTGGCGAGCACGGTCTTGCACGACGGGCACCAGTTCACGGCCGCCGCTTTCTTGTACGCGAGCCCCTGCTTGAGGAGCTGCAGGAAGACCCACTGCGTCCACTTGTAGTAGTCGGGGCGCGAGGTATCGACTTTCTGGTTCCAGTCCACCATGAAACCGGCACGTCCGAGCTGTCGCGTGAAGTTCGCGACGTTCTTCGGCGTGAGCTCCATGGGGTGCGCGCCGATCTTGAGCGCGTAGTTCTCGGAGTGGATGCCGAAGGCATCGAAGCCGAGCGGCTGGAACACGTCGTGTCCCATGAGCCGGTGGAAGCGCGCGGAGATGTCGCTGCCAGTGAAGGCGAAGAGGTTCCCCACGTGCAGCCCTTCGGCGCTCGGGTAGGGGAACATCATGAGCGCGTAGAAGGGGCGCGCGGGATTGGCGAGGTTCGCGGTGTTGGTACCGCGATCGGTCCAGCGCTGCTGCCACTTGGGCTCTACGGCCGCGGGCACATACGGAGTCGGGGCGTCGGTCTCGTGCATCCATGCAACTTAACCGATTTTGTCGCGCGGACTTCGGTGCGGGTCTCGCGGCTCGTCGGCCGGCGCGGCGGAGCTCCCGGGGCTGCCCGGGGCCCCGCAGCGCCTGAGCTCACGACATACCAAGCCAGCAGACGGCGTG
>CAZNZG010000333.1:0-3199 GCA_964577455.1 uncultured Gemmatimonas sp.
ATGCCACGCGGTACTTCCCCAGTTGAACGCTCCCTGCTCGCGTGCATTGGGAGTGTCCATGGCCAACAGGCTCCCGAAGCTCACCCCCAACGCGCCCAGTCCCACCAGACCGACGGTGCGGACCGAGAAATCCGCATGTTGACGGAAGAACTCGAGCCGCACGGGGGTGGGTGGTGCGTATCCATAGCGCACCTGCAGCGAGTCGAATGCACGCTCGAGCAAGGGGAAGATGTAGAGCGACAGCAACTCCGCCTCGTCGTCGGGTGCCACCAGCTGGATGCGACCGCGCGTAATCGTACGGAAGCCCCGCATCTTGTCCAGGAGATCGAGGGTGTTCTTGTGCCAGAGATTGTAGGGATCGAGGGCAAACGCCCGCTCCACGGCGGTACGCCCGTCGTTCATGCTGCCCACACGCAACTGCGTGGTGCCCAGAACACCCAGCGCCCGGATGGAGAGACTGTCGTAGCCCACGGCTTGCCGAGCAAGCCGCACCGCATCGGCGTATCGCCGCTGGCGTACCGCCGCTTCGGCGAGCTGGACGAAGAACAGCGAGGGGGCAGGCTGCAGCGCCGTGGCGGCTCGAAGCGCTCGCTGGAAGATGACCGAGTCACCGCTCACCCAGGCCTGAGCACCCAGCACGGCCCATCCATCCATCACCGTGCTGTCGGTGGCGATGGCCTGCAGGGCGTACATACGCGCCGAGTCGAACGCTTCCGCGTCGAGATGCAACCGGGCTACGTGACCGAGCGCCTGCGCACGGACGGGCGCGCCCGCCGTGGCTGAGGTCTGCGCCGCCTGTAGCGCCTTCCGTGCGGTGGTGAGTGGCGTGCCCTTCCCCTCGAACTCCTCGACCTGCGCCAATCCCAGCAGGGCGGCCGGGTCATCGGGCGCACGCCGAAGCACGGCCTCATATGAGGCCCGGGCATCCGGGGCGTTGTACTTCTCGAGGAACAGAGCGCCCGTTCGCCGCTGGGCGTCGAGATTCGACGAGTCGGCGGCCACCGCGCGGTCGAAGGCGCGAAGTGCTGCGCGTACGGCGCCGGCGTTCCCGGTGCCCAGCAGCACGTAGGCGCGCGCTGCCGACGTATGCTCCGCACTGCTGCGTGCCCCCGTCTGTTCGTAGCTGTTCACGATACGCGTGGCACGGATCACGGCTTCGGCGTGTGCCCCACGGCGGGCGAGGCTCTCGGCTTCCGTCACCTCGGCTCCGAAACGATCGACGCTCTGGGCACGTGGAGACGCCTGCTGCGCCGCGATGGGGAGCGCCCACACGCCGGCACTCAGCATCGCGGCTGCACGCCTCATTGCACGAGGCATGTGGATCACTTGCCCCCTCCCGCCGCCTTGATGGCCTGCGTTTTCTCCGCGATCGCCAGCAGCAGCCGCTCGAGCTCGGACTCATAGGCGGCTGGCTCCATACTCTCCTTGCGGCGGCGAAGCGCTGCAACGTTGGACTCGAGTGCCTGACGCTCGGCGATCAGCGCTGCCATCCGCGGGTCCGACGAACCGGTGCGCGATCCGAAGGCGATCCGCGCGGCCACCACCGAGTCACTCAATACCGCGTGTTCGGTGAGCATGCGATTGGTGCGCTCGTACGATTTGGCCACCTCGGTCCGTGCGAAGCGAAACGCCTCCAGCACCGAGAGCCGCCCATCCTTGTCGGCATCGGCGTCGTCGCTGACCAGCGCGGCGGTGAAGTGCTGCAGGAACTCCGAGGCGTTACGCTCCATAGCCGACCGCGTGGCGGTCACGACTACGCGTCCCGGCGCAGCCAGCGCCGAGACGAAGTCGCCGCTGCCTGTCGCCGTATTCACGAACACGACCTGTTGTGACCGAAACGGCGCGAGCCAAGCCGCATACTCGGCCGCCGATGCATCGGGTCCCGGGAGATTCACCTTCGACGCCGAGCCCTCACCGCTGCCGTGTCCGATCAGCAGTACCAGCAGCACATCACCGGCCGATACGCGCCGTGAAAGCGACAGGAACGCGTTGCCGATATTCTCACGGGTCGAGCGACCATTCCAGGCCGTGGAGTCTTCGGTGAGCACGATGATGCTCGAATCGGTCACCCCCCACCGGTTGCGCGCGGCGCCGTGTGTCGCCTTAACTGCCGCATCGAATGTCGCGCGGAATGTGGCGTCACCGGAAAGGCCGGCCACCACGAGGGCATGCGTCTTCTGCGCCAGGACTTTCGACGCTGGTACCGCCAGCAGCGATAGCGTCACCATCGGCCATAACGTGCTGCGCCTCCAACTCCGCGTGCGACTCATGACAGCCCCCTCCACCGCCGGTAGCCCCATTCGGCGGTGAGCACCGCCGCCAACAGGAGGAATACCACCGGCATGTCCCACAGGTCCTTCGCCTCGCGCACCGTGACTCCCGCCGTCGTGTACACGGCGTCGTCGGCAAGCCGGTCCGCATCACCGATCGGGTAGTATCGACCGCCCGTCTCCTTCGCGATGCGCTGGAGCAATGGTGTGCGCAATTCGGCCTGCGCCACGTCGGCGCCACGCTCGTCCACCAGCAGCGTGGTGGTGACCGAACGCGTGGAATCACGGCCGGTCACTGCGGTTGCATCGATCGTGTACCGTCCCGTGTCGCGTGGTGTGTACCGTGCAGCATAGCTCCCATCGTCGCGCAGCGACCACTCGAGCGGAATGACGTCGCTTCGCCCGTCCGGAGCGGTCACGGTCACTGACACGGTCGCATCGTTCACGTCGTCGAATTGCGGCGTGGCCACCTGCGCGCGCAGTACGACCTGTTCACCCGGGGCCACCCGCGCGGGTGACACCGCAACCTCGAATGGCGTGGGCACATCGTCGACGAGCCAGCGTAGCAGCTGGCGCCAGAACGTCTGGTGGGTCTGATCCTCGACCGGAATCGATGTGTCCATTCTCCAGAGCCACGAGTCCTGCGCTGCGAACACGGCACTCGATCCACGACCGTAGCGCTGCCACGCCAGTACCGGAACATCGCGCCGCCCATCTTCAGTCTGTCCGGAGAGCAGCAGCGTGGCACCGGCGCGAAGCGCACCCACCCGATTCACGAGCGTGAGTGCTGGCAGGGAATCCCACCGCGCGCGGGATGATGACACACTGGCGCGCAGCTGTAGTGCCGGGTGTATCTCACCAGTGCGCGTGGGACGCACGATGACGGGAATGGCCGGACCATCAACGTTCACATCGCCCTTCCCAATCGC
>CAZNZG010000334.1:0-3194 GCA_964577455.1 uncultured Gemmatimonas sp.
CGATGGCGTGGTTCGACGCGACCAACTACGCGTGGAGCGGCCTCGGCGTGCCCGGCGCGCAACCGCCCGCGCAGCAGCAGCCGCCCGTGCCCCTGGGCAACGGCGAGGCACCGGCGCTGCAGTTCATGCCGTATCCCGAGGGGACCGGTGCGCTCATGGAGCAGATGGTCGCGAAGCACGGGGTGAACGCGTTCAAGCGCAGCACGTTCGCCGTGGAGCCATGGGTGGGCGCAGCGCCCACATCGCCCGACGACCTGGCCTTTCTCCCCGCGCACCGGATCGCGGCGCTCATCAGGGCGCGCAAGATCACATCGCGACAGATCACTGACATCTATCTCGAGCGCATGGAGCGCCTCAACCCCACGCTCAACTGTGTGGTGACGCTCATGAAGGACTCCGCGCGCGCCGAGGCCGACGCGATGGACAAGGAGCTGGCGGCCGGCAAGTATCGCGGCCCGCTGCATGGCGTGCCGTATGGGCTCAAGGATCTCTTTGCCACGAAGAACGCCCCCACGAGCTGGGGCTCCGCCGACTTCAAGGATCAGGCGCATGACTACGACGCCGAGATCGTCGTACGCCTGCGCACTGCGGGGGCGGTGCTGCTGGCGAAGCTCTCCACGGGGCTCTTCGCGCAGAATGACTGGTGGTACGGTGGGCGCACCAACAACCCGTGGAATCTCAACATCGGCTCGAGCGGATCGTCGGCAGGCCCCGGCTCGGCGACCGCCGCGGGGCTCGTGGCGTTCTCGATCGGCACCGAGACGCAGGGGTCGATCGTTTCGCCGTCCATCCGCAACGGCATCAGCGCGCTGCGCCCCACGTTCGGTCGCGTGAGCAGGCATGGCGGCATGGTGTTGTCGTGGTCGCAGGACCGCGTGGGGCCCATGTGCCGCACCGCCGAAGACTGCGCGATGGTCTTCAACGTGTTGCACGGCACCGACCCGAAGGACTCCAGTACGGTCACCACGCCGTTCACCTTCAGCCGCACCCTGTCGCTGGCAGGGCTGCGTATCGGGGTGGATCCGCAGGCGCCCAAGGAGCTGGTGGATCAGCTCAAGGCGCTCGGCCTCAAGCCGCGCGAGATCGGCGCGCGCCCCACGGTGGCAGGAATCGGTGGCGGTGGTCTCAACGCCGAGTACGGGAGTGCCTTTGACAGCTACGTGCAGCGCAAGGCCAAGGAGTTCGGGCTCGATCTCAACGCGTTGCCGGAGCGCACCAACAACAACGCACCGTTCGGCAACACGCCGCCCGCACGTCCCAGGGGGATCAATGAGGGCGACGCCAACCCCATGGCGCCGGCCGACTGGAACCCGCGCTTCGTGGGCGGGCGGAACATCCGGGCGCACGAGTTCATCAGCAACCAGCGTCGCCGGCTCATGCTGGTGCAGAAGTGGGGCGAGTTCATGAAGGACCTCGACGGCTTCATCGGCGGTCCCAACGCCGACGTAGGGCCCAACGCCCAGACCGGGCACCCGTGTGCCGTCCTGCCGTACAAGTTCGACGTGCCGCAGTTCGGGTTCGGTGGCCCGCGCGCCAATGACAGCACGCCCGCGCCCACGTACAAGGCACAGCCGATCTGCGCGGTGATCACGGGGAACCTGTACAACGACGACATCATCCTGTCGGTGGCGCACCAGTTCCAGAAGGCGACCGACTTTCACAAGCGGCGGCCGGCGCTCTGAACTTGCTCCGCGCAGGAAACGCGTGAACACGGAGATCACCGAGGGTGGTGAGCGCATGGAGAACTGCTCGATGAGGTTCTCGGCGCCCTCACGTTCCTCCGTGCGCTCCGTGTTCACGCGTCCCGTGATCTTTCCCATACACTGCATATCATGAGCGAACCGAAGCTCCCCAGCCGCCACGCCATGCACGGCCCCGAGCGCGCGCCGCATCGCGCGTTCTACTACGCCATGGGGCTCAACGCGGAGGAGATCGCCCGCCCGCTCGTGGGGGTGGTGTCGAGTTGGAACGAAGCCGCGCCGTGCAACATCGCGCTCAAGCGGCAGGCGGAGGTGGCGAAACGTGGGGTGATCACCGGTGGTGGCACGCCGCGCGAGTTCACCACCATCACGGTGACCGATGGCATCGCCATGGGGCACGCAGGGATGAAGGCGTCACTCGTGAGCCGTGAAACGATCGCCGACAGCATCGAGCTCACGGTGCGCGGGCATTGCTACGACGCCCTCGTGGGCATTGCCGGCTGCGACAAGACGCTCCCCGGCATGATGATGGCCATGGTGCGGCTCGATGTGCCGAGTGTGTTTCTCTACGGCGGGTCGATCCTGCCGGGGCGTCACAACAATCGCGACGTGACGGTGCTGGACGTTTTCGAGGCCGTGGGATCGTACGCGGCGGGCAAGTGCTCGCTCGAGGAACTCACGGCGCTCGAGAAGGTCGCCTGTCCCGGCGCCGGCTCGTGCGGTGGCCAGTATACGGCCAACAGCATGGCCTACGTGAGCGAGGCGATCGGACTCGCGCTTCCCGGCTCGGCCAGTCCGCCGGCCGCGTACGAAACGCGTGACCGGTATGCGGAGCTGGCTGGCGAGACGGTGATGCAGCTGCTGCGCGACGGGCTGCGCCCGCGAAAGATCGTGACGCGCCAGTCGCTGGAGAACGCGGCGGCAGTGGTGGCTGCCACGGGTGGCTCCACCAACGCCACGCTGCATCTGCCGGCGATCGCGCACGAGTGCGGAATCGCCTTCGACCTGTTCGATGTGGCGGAGGTGTTCAAGCGCACGCCGCTCATCGCCGATCTCAAGCCGGGCGGCAGGTATCTCGCGAAGGATGTGCACGATATCGGTGGCGCGGGCGTGGTGCTCAAGGCACTGCTCGACGGCGGCTTCCTGCACGGCGACTGCATCACCGTAACGGGCAAGACGCTTGCCGAAAATCTCGAGAGCGTGGTGGTGCCCGGCGATCAGAAGGTGGTGATGCCCGTGTCGCAGGCGATCTCACCCACGGGCGGCCTCGTGGGGCTCACCGGCAACCTCTGCCCCGATGGGGCGATCGTGAAGGTGGCGGGGCTGTCGCATCTCACGCACAGCGGGCCGGCGCGCGTGTTCGACAGCGAGGAGGAGTGCTTCGCCGCCGTCATGGCGGGCACGTACGAGAAGAACGATGTACTAGTGATCCGCTACTATGGGCCGCGTGGTGGCCCGGGGATGCGCGAGATGCTCAGCACGACCAGCGCGATC
>CAZNZG010000335.1:0-214 GCA_964577455.1 uncultured Gemmatimonas sp.
ATGCCGGCGCTCACCCGCGGCGCCCTCGGCGACTTCGACCTCGTGCTGCACCTCGGGGCCTGCTCCGCCACCACCGAGACCGACGCCACCTACCTGGCCAAGAACAACTTCGAGTACACCAAGCACCTCGCGCACTGGGCGCTGGGGAACGAGGTCCGCTTCGTGTACGCCTCGAGCGCTGCCACCTATGGTGACGGCGCGCAGGGGATGGACG
>CAZNZG010000335.1:224-3143 GCA_964577455.1 uncultured Gemmatimonas sp.
TGATCGCGTGCTGGACAGCGCACGGGCGGCGACATCTTCCATCTCGGCGCCTGTTCCGACACCACGGAAACCGACGCGGATTTTCTCCTTGAAAATAATTACAAGACCTCAAAGCGCCTTGCTTCCTGGGCCGTCGCGCGCGGGGTCCGGTTTATCTACGCCTCGAGCGCGGCCACCTATGGCGACGGCGCGCAGGGCATGGACGACGCCGACGACAGCACCCCCGCGCTCTCACGGTTGCGCCCGCTCAACGCCTACGGGTACTCGAAGCACCTCTTCGATCAGTACGCTGCCGCAATGGGCGTGCTCCCCAACGTGGTGGGGCTCAAGTACTTCAACGTGTACGGCCCCAACGAGGCGCACAAAGGCGACATGCGATCGCTCGTGCACAAGGCCCACGGGCAGATCATGGACACGGGACGCGTGAAGCTGTTCCGCTCGCATCGCCCGGACTTCCGCGATGGCGAGCAGCGCCGCGACTTTCTCTACGTGAAGGACGCGATCGCCATGACGCTGCATCTGGCCATGACCCCCACGGCCGGCGGCCTCTACAACATCGGCAGCGGCATCGCGCACACCTGGCTCGACCTCACCGGCGCCCTCTTCGGAGCCCTCGGCAGCACCCCGGCGATCGATTTCATCGACATGCCGGAGTCGATTCGCGCCAAGTACCAGTACCATACGCAAGCGTCGATCGACAAACTCCGCGCCACGGGCTACACCGCCGCCGTCACTCCGCTGGCCGATGCCGTGCGTGACTACGTGCAGGGGTATCTCGTGGGCGATCGCCGCCTCGGCGACTGACGCGACCCATGCCGCGACGTGCCTCGGTGGTCGCGCTATGCCTTGCCATCATCACGCTGGTGGCATGCGGACCATCAGGCCCGACCACGGGCTCCTCACCCGCCGCCTCGGCCCCGCTGCTGCTCCGCTGGGGCGGTGACGCCGAGGGGGGCGCGCCGTTCGTGGAGGCGGATCCGGCCGACCCGGCCGTGGTCCGCGGATTCGACGTGGACCTGGCCGGCTACATCGCCGAGGGGCTCGGACGCCGGCCGCAGTTTGCGCAGGTGGCGTGGGCGTCGATCGAGCAATCCGTGGCCCGTGGGGACTTCGACGTGGGCATGTCGGGGCTCGAGGATCGCGACGAGCTGCGCGCCCGGTATGCGGTGAGCCTCCCCTATTTCGAGTTCCGCGAGGTACTCGCCGTGCGCCCCGCCGATTCGGCCCGCGTCCATTCGCTCGCCGATCTCGCCGGCAAGCGGGTGGCCACCCTCGGCAGCACGATGGCCTACCGGCTTCTCCTCGAGGCCCAGCAACGGCACGGCGTGGTGCCCGTCAGCTACGACGACGACGTGCACCCCTACACCGACCTGCTGGAAGGGCGGGTGGATGCGGTGCTGCTCGACCACGTGATTGCCGAGCGGGCGCAGCGCCGCACGCCCGGCTTCGTGATTCAGCCGGAGGTGATCGCGCGCGGCCACTACGTGGCGGTGTTTGCCAGAGAGCGCGCCGCGCTGCGCGATTCCGCCGATGCGATCCTGCGTGAACGCATGCGCGACGGGTCGCTGGAGCGGACGTTCCGCCGCTGGGGGGTGTGGGACAGCGAACAGGCCGCGTATCAGCAGCGACTCCTCTCATCGGCCGCAACGGACAGCACACCGGGCGCCGCCACCGAGCGCGCAGGGCACCCCGCGTCCGCCCCCGCCACGATCAGGGCCTACCTGCCGGCGCTCGCACGCGCTGCGGCGATCACGCTCGGTATGTCGTGCGCAGCCATGCTCCTGGCGGTCCTGCTGGGCGGGGCAATCGCCGCGGGGCGCGTGTACGGCGGGACCGTGACACGCGCAGCGCTCGCGACGTACGTGGAAGTCGTTCGCGGCACCCCCGTGCTGCTGCAGCTGTTCGTGCTGTATTACGGGCTCAGCACCGTGGTACGTCTCCCGGCGCTGCTCGCCGCGATCATCGGGCTCGGCCTCAACTACGCCGCGTACGAGTCGGAGATCTATCGTTCGGCCTTGCTCGCGATTCCGCGGCCGCAGCTCGAAGCGGCGCGCACGCTGGGGCTCTCCGAGTGGCAGTGCTTTCGGCTGGTACGTGGACCGCAGGCGCTTCGGCTTGCGCTGGCCCCCATGACCAACGACTTCGTGGCGCTGCTCAAGGATTCCTCGCTCGTGAGCGTGATCACCGTGGTGGAGCTCACGAAGCAGACGGCGATCTACGCCACCAACGCCGGCTCATGGCTGGTACCAGGCATTCTCTGCGGCGTGATCTATCTGGCGATGTCACTGCCGCTCTCGCGCGTGGCTCGCCGTCTCGAAGCGCGATGGAGCGTACGATGAGTTCGCCCGTCCTCTCGATCGAGGGGCTGCGTCTCGTGCGCGAGCGCCGCGAGGTCCTGCGTGGCGTGTCGCTGCACCTGCCGGCCGGGCAGGTATGCGCCCTCATGGGGGTGTCGGGTGCCGGCAAGAGCACCGTGCTGCGCGCGGCTGTGGCCCTCGAACCGTTCGACGCCGGTCGCATTGCCGTCGATGGTATGTCGCTCGTACCCGGCCCCGTGCCGCGCGAATCACAGCTGCGCGACTTCCGCCGCAAGGTGGGGATGGTGTTTCAGCAGCATGCGCTGTTTTCGCATCTCACGGTGCGAGAAAACGTGACGCTCGCCCCGGTCCATGCCACAGGTGCCGTACCGCAGCATGCGGCTGGTGTGGCCGACACGCTGCTCGCTGCGATGGGTGTGGCGCACCGCGCACACGCCTATCCCAGCCAGATCTCCGGCGGTGAAGCGCAGCGCGTGGCGATCGCGCGCGCCCTTGCGCTCGACCCACCGGTGCTGCTGATGGACGAACCCACCGCCGCGCTGGATCCGGCGCGGCGCGGGGCGCTCGCCGACACGCTGCGTGGCCTCGCCGCGACCGGGCG
>CAZNZG010000336.1:0-3111 GCA_964577455.1 uncultured Gemmatimonas sp.
CGGTGCGCTTCGTCGCGGAGCGCGTGCATCACTTCGGGTGGAGCGTGTCGCCCGACTTCCGATACGAGGGCGGCGAGTGGGTGCGCCCACGCGGCGACACGGTGGCGCTGCATGTGCTGCATCGCAACTGGATGCCCGGGCGCACACTCGCACACATGCGCACCGCGCTCGCCTGGCTCGAGGAGCGCTTTGGCTCCTACGGCTGGCCGCAGTTCACGATCGTGCAACGGCTCGAGGAGAGCGGTACGGAGTTCCCCATGCTGGTGATGAATGGCGAGGAGGACCTCGACCTCGTGGTGCACGAGGCCGGGCATCAGTTCACCTACGGGATGCTCGCCAACAATGAGTGGCAGAGCGCATGGATGGACGAGGGGCTCACGAGCTACTCCGAGCTCTGGCGCGCCGGCTGGTCGCGCGCAGCGTTGGCGGCGGAGCGGCAGGTGGCGAATCGGCCGGCCGCGGATCTCGCCGCTGCCGACTATGTGGCACGATTCTCCCGGATGGAGTCGGATACCCGCGACGCCGAGCTCCCGGCGCGCGCGAAGCGGCCGCAGCCCCTTGGGCTTCGCTCCGACGGCTTCGAGGACAAGAACATGTACGACGTGGCCGTCTACACGCGCGGCGCGGCCATGTACGGGGCCCTTCGGGACGTGATGGGCAACGAGCCGTTCGAGCGTTTCCTGCGCGAGTACTTCCGGCGCTGGCGCTTCCGGCACGTGGATCGTTGGGCCATGCAGCGCGTCGCCGAGGATGTGACCGGACGTCCGCTGGACTGGTTCTTCGGCCAGTGGATCGACTCGGCCGGCGTGGTGGACTACCGACTCTCCGAGCCTCGGGTAAGCCCGTCGACCGTGGATGGTCGCACGGCGTGGACCGTGACGGTGCAGTTACAGCGCCTGGGCGTGTATCGTCATCCCATGCCGGTCGGCGTGCGGACCGCGGCCGGCTGGACCGTCGTGCGAGCCGATCCGGCATTGGATCGCCAGACGCT
Source organism: uncultured Gemmatimonas sp. (assembly GCA_964577455.1). Lineage (GTDB taxonomy): Bacteria > Gemmatimonadota > Gemmatimonadetes > Gemmatimonadales > Gemmatimonadaceae > Gemmatimonas. The sequence goes on from CAZNZG010000336.1 coordinate 992, forward strand.
CACCGTGACGGTGGCCGAGCGTCCCGACGCCGTCTGGCTCGATCCGTTCGGACATGTGGAGAGCTCCACCACGTGGCAGTCGCGTCTGACAATACCCACCCCCTGATCCCCCGCGCCGATGGGCACGGACACACCAATGAGGAGATGCTGATGAGTGGTCGCGTCGAAGTCCGCCATGTGCCCAAGCCCTGGGGCCATGAAACCATCTGGGCACACACCGACCGCTACGTGGGCAAGATCCTCCACATCACGGCGGGGCAGGCGCTGTCCGTGCAGTATCACGAGCGCAAGGACGAGACGGTGTACCTCCTCACCGGGGAAATGAAGTACTGGGTGCAGCTGCCCGGTGACACGGAGCTGCGTGATCAGGCGCTCTCGGCGGGGCAGTCATTCCGAATCACGCCGGGCACGATCCACTACATGGAAGCCGTCACCGACTGCGACGTGCTCGAGGCCAGCACCCCCGAACTCGACGACGTGGTGCGCATCAAGGATCGCTACGGCCGGGAAGGCACGAACGCGCCCTGACACGCGCATGGCTTGGCAGCGAGCGGATCGATGTTTCCGGCGGCGGTACCCTTCCCACAGGGTGCCGCCGTTCTGCATTTTGGGACAATCCCACCAAACGTATGACCCAGTACTCACTCACCCGGTACTCGTAATGAAGGTCATTATCCCGCTGGCCGGCAAAGGCACTCGACTGCGTCCACACACGCACGTGGTGCCAAAGCCGATGCTCAAGGTCGCTGGTCGACCGGTCATGAGTTACGTAATGGACGATGTCCAGCGGCTCGGCAATGTGGAGCAGGTCGTGTACATCACCGGCCATCTGAAGGAGAAGGTCGAGGCGTACGCGCGCACGGCGTACGACATCCCCAGTGTGTTCATCGAACAGGATGTGCAGGACGGCACCGCCGGCGCCGTGGCCCGCGCGAAGGACCACATCGATGCGCCGGTGCTCATCATCTTCGTGGATACGATCTTCGATGCCGATCTGAGCATCCTCAAGGATAGCGAGGATGACGGGATCATCTGGACGAAGGAAGTCGAGGACTACCAGCGGTTCGGCGTGGTCGTGACCGACGCGAACGGGCACATGACACGCATCGTGGAGAAGCCGAAGGAGCCCATCTCCAAGCGCGCCAACATCGGCCTGTACTACATCCGCAACTGGCAGTTGCTCCTCGAGGGTATCGCGCACGTGCTCACCACCGCACCCAACAAGGGTGAGTGGTATCTGACCGATGCCTTCCAGTACATGATCGACAAGGGGGCGAAGATCAAAGTGGTCGACGTGGATGGATGGTACGATGCCGGCCAGCTCGAAACGCTGCTCGACACGAATCGCGTGATGCTCGAGAAGGGGCGGGCGCGAGTGCCATCCACGCTCGGTGAAGGTGCCACGATCATCGATCCTGTCTACATCGAGGATGGATGTGTGATCGAGCATGCCACCGTGGGCCCCAACGTGTCGCTCGGCGCCGGCAGTACGGTGCGGAATGCCACCGTTCGCGACACGGTCGCGGGGGCGCAGGTCACCATCAGCAATGCCTCGCTGCACGATGCCTTTCTCGGTGATCATGTCGTGGTGCAGGGCGTGTCCGGCAGCATGAGCGTCGGTGATCACTCCGAGATCCGGGGAGAAGGATGAGCGAACTCTCGCGTCGTGAGCTCCTCGGTGGGGCGGCGGCCGCTGCGGCGGCGGCCCTGACCGCCACCCCGGCGAAGCTGTTGGCAAGCACGGCCGACTGGCGTGTGGACCTGGTGCCCCCGGGCATGGCCGGCAACGGCACCATGCTGGGCGTCCCGTTCGAGAAGCATCAGACCGTACGCGTGGCCATCGTGGGGACCGGGCTGCGCGGGCGCAGTGTATTGAGCGAACTGCTGGCCATCGAGGGGGTGGAGATCACCGCCGTCGCCGACATCGCGCCGGAGAAGGCGCAGAAGGCGGTCGACATGTGTACCAAGGCCGGCCGCAAGGCACCCGTCGTGTTCACGCAGGGGGAGCGCGATTTCGAGCGCCTCGTGCTGCGCGAGGACATCGACTTCGTGTACACGGCCACGCCGTGGCAGTGGCACACGCCGGTGATGCTCGCGGCCATGAAGGCGGGCAAGCACTG
>CAZNZG010000337.1:0-3091 GCA_964577455.1 uncultured Gemmatimonas sp.
CCAGCTCGGCGTCGTGATGATCGGGGTGCTTCTTCTTCGACATGCGGTTGGCCGATGGAGGTCAGGAAGAGGGGAGAAACAGTTCCCGGAACTGTACCACGTTCCCTTCCGGATCGCTTGCGTTGCACCCACGGAAGCGTCGCGATACGAACTCCCGATCGGGGGGCAGCACGTACCCGCCAAGCAAGGGCGCCATTTCGCGCGCCGCGGCGAGGCTCTGTACCACGAAAAAGGGCTTGATGTAGGTGTCTTCGCGCAGCGCCGGCAACCCTCCGGCCGCAGGACTTTCCGGCGTGCCTGGCGGCAGCGCATGGATCACCAGCTCCATCCGATCGGACGCGATCACGCGGAGCCCCGGCTCCACATGGACGGGTGACATGGTGAGCACCGTTTCGTAGAAGCGGGCTACACGATCCACATCGTGGGCAAAGATCACAGCACCGCTGTTCATGCTGAGCACATGGGGGCATTCCTGGCCGGAGACTTCGCGCACGGAATCGCGCGGAAAGCAAATTGCACGAAAAACACCGCTCGCGCACGGGAGGTGGCGCGAGCGGTGTCTGACGGGGTACGCGGCCGACGCTCAGTAGTTGAACTGCGCCTGAATACGGAACAGGCTGCCGCGCTGCTGGTTGCGCGGGCGCAGCTTGTCTTCGAACCGACGATCACCACGGTACCACTCGGTCACCAGCTCGAAGTTGGCACTCGGCTGCCACTCGACCCCCACCTCGAAGTCGTTCACTTCGTGGCTGCGGGCATCACGCTCATGCTTCTTGCCTCCGTCATACACCTGATAGCGCACGAAGGGGAAGAAGATCTGCTTGCCGCGATCCACGCGATAGGATGCCGTGACGAATCCCCCGCGCAGCGACTGCGTTTCGATGGAGTCCCTCGCCGGGTTGTATTCGGGCCCCCGCCCCACATTGTACTCGGCCAGCAACCCGAACGGCCGCGGCGTGATTGCCAGCGTGGCGTTCACCCGATCGTCGGCATAGGTCCAGTCGCGTCGCCCCTTCACGCCCGTGCTGCGCTGCTCCGAGGTGACGGTGTACTTGCCGGTGTAGGCGCTGATGCCCGGCTCGATGAGCTGCCGCCCCACCGCAAACGGGTAGCTTGCCCGTGCCACCACGTGCAGGTTGTCGTTCGCGTCGGGGCGGTTGGCGGTCTGCCCGTTGAAGGCGCCGATGGTGAGCATGCCGTAGTCACCGCTGCCCTTCCCGGTGCCGCTCGACAGTTCAGCCAGGCGGGCCCGCACCGTGGTGGGCGTGTACATGAAGAACACGCCCAGGTCACGCTCATTGGTGTGGGCGCTGTTGGTGGCGTCGGCGCGATCGAGCGGCAGGCGGTTGGAGCTGCTCTGCATGTTCTCGTAGCTGTAGGGCACCTTGCTCTGCCCCACGCGGAACCGGTAGACGTTCTGCTTGTCCACGCCGAGATCCACGTACCAGTCGCGCAGCTGCGCCACGTTCCCCGACGTACCCACGGTGCTCGCGAAATCGGGCTGCAGGTAGATGAACACCTGCGGATGGACTTGCCCCTGCACGATCAGGCGGGCCCGGCGGATGAAGAAACCACCGTTCTGCCCCCAGCTGCGATCACACTGCTCACAGGTGAACTGGTCGTTGGTCTCGAACAGCCGGTTGTATCGGATCTGGCCGTACCCGCGAATGCGGAACGACTGATACCACGGGACGGTAGACGCCGCAGGAGCCTGCGGCGCCGTCGCGGGGGCCGACGCCGGCGCTGCGGACTGCGCGCGCACGATGGTCGGGGCGAGGAAGGACAGCACCGCGAGGGCGGTAACCGTCCGGAAGCGTGTGTATGACAACATGTAAAGACTCGGAAACGCACCGGTAACAAAGCGGACGCGTGAGTCTACGCAAGCCGTTACATGTAACTGCTGGCCGTGACATGACGGTTACAAACGTTACGGAGGAGTTACCGTCAGGGGAGCCGTTTTACGGGTTTTCTTCGGTTATTCTCAATACCTCCAGCTCACCGTGTCTGCTCCACGCGGGGCACGGGCCCGCATGCGGTCGAGTATGCGCGGCACATACATCTGGTGATAGCGCAGCCGTGAGTACGCGTTGCTGCGGGTGGCGTCGCCGTTCCAGCAGTGCTCCGCACGATCGCCGTACAGGATCTCGCCGGTCCACTTGGGATTGGTGGTGCCGCGCAGGAAGTCCTCCACGAGATACACGGCGTTGTTGAGGTAGTAGTTGTCCATGTCGCCCACGTAGATGTTCAGCTTGTCGAACACCTTGGGGCCGAGCGTGGCCCAATCGCGGCGCAGGATGTACGACAGGTCGTAGTGGTCGCGCCAGTACCGAGCGACCTCCTTGTCGATCACGCCGGTTTTCTTGTCCCAGATCGGCTTGGGATAACCGTCGGCTCCCATGGGCGAGTACGTGGCCTGCCAGATGTCCCACTGATCGCCGCTACGCCCCTTGCTGCCAAGCGCCGCCTCGCGCCGATTGGCTTCTTCCATGGTGGTCTGCACCTGGCCGAGGTAGTTGCGATGCGCCGGGCGCGGCGTGCGCTTCCACCGACTATCCAGGAAGAAGGCGTTCGTCTCGTCGTAGAGATTGAAGACGGTGTTGGCGCGGAAATCGATGGGGTCGGGACAGGCGATGAACGCGCCGTTGAATTCGTCGGGATAGAACATCTGCACCGCCATCGCCTCCCATCCACCCGTGGAGCCGCCGTACGTGATGCGGGCCCATCCCTGTCCGAGGCCGCGGAAGCGCTTCTCCACCTCGGGGATGAGCTCGTACATGATGGCATCCCCCCACGGCCCCTGCGACGCGGAGTTCACCGCATACGAATCATCGTAGTACGGCGTGGCGTGACGCACCTCCATGAGCAGCACGCGCGGAAACGCGGGGGCTGTCCAGTCCTTGTAGAACTGATGATGCAGCTCCTGCTGAATGCGATTGTAGCCGGCGAGGTTGAAGCGCGCCGAAAAGTCGGGCTTGAGGTTCGGGTCGGGCGGCGTCTCGCGGAACCCCTCGAAGGTGTACGGGAAGTGCCCGTGACTGACCACGAGTGGATAGCGCGCCTCCGGATGCTCGTCGAAGCCGGCGGGCAACAG
>CAZNZG010000338.1:0-3080 GCA_964577455.1 uncultured Gemmatimonas sp.
GGATGCCGCCGAAGTAGTGGTCTTCGAGCTGCTGGCCGCGCGGCGGCGCCGCGCCCACGAGCGTGCGGCCGGCCATCACGAGGTCGGGGCGCAGCGCGAAGTGGCTGCGGTCGATCATGAAGAATTCCTGCTCCACGCCGAGCGTGGTGATCACGCGCAGCACACCGGTGTCGCCGATGAGGCTGAGCAGCTCGGTGGCGCGCGCCGACAGCACGTCGCAGCTGCGGAGGAGCGGGGTCATCTCGTCGAGCGCTTCACCGTTGTAGCCGATGAACACCGACGGGATGCAGAGGTACTTCACGCCGCCCGTCTCGCTGATGAACACCGGCGAGGCCGGGTTCCACGCGGTGTAGCCACGCGCTTCCCACGTGGCGCGGAGGCCGCCCGAGGGGAAGGAGGAGGCGTCGGGCTCGGACTGGATGAGCTGCTCACCCGTGAACGTCTCGATGGGGAGACCGTTCTCGTCGAAGGTGAGGAAGGCGTCGTGCTTTTCTGCGGTCAGCCCCGTCTGCGGCTGGAACCAGTGCGTGAAGTGCGTCACGCCGCGGGAGATCGCCCACTCCTTGATGACCTGCGCTACGACCGGCGCGATGTCGGAGTCGAGCTTTTTGCCGAGGCGGATGGAGGCCGCAAGCTTCTTGTACACGTCCTTCGGCAGCTTCGCGCGCATCTGGCGGATGCCGAAGGTATTGCAGCCGAACCACGCGCTCGTCGGGAGCTGGACGCCGTTTTCCTCGGGGCGCGAGGTGTGGCGCGGCGCGCGGTGCGAAATCTCGCGGATCGCCAGGATGCGCGAGTTGTTGTTGTTGGCCATGGACGGGGCAGAAGAATGGGTCAGGCGGCGTCGAGTTACCCCGGTGCCGCCGGTTTTGTGCAGAAGGTGCATGAATATTGTCGCATCCGGTCCGGAATCCAATCGTTTTGGGGTGTTTTCGGCCCGCCATCGTGCAAATCATGCACAGAATCCGGTGCAAGGTGGGAGAGAATGGCATAGATACGAATAAAGACCGAAAACTACGCTCCGCCCACCGGGAGCACTGGCGGTCAAGCGCGTCCGTTCCGCCCCTGACATCTTCGTGGCCATGGTGAACACTTCATGGGCGGATCGAATTCTTCGAGTACTCGACGCGATCCACAGCGGAATGGATGGAGATCTGGAACCCACTGCACTTGCTGAGCTCGCCGGCTTCTCCGTGCACCACTTTCATCGCGTCTTCCGGGGTATGGTCGGGGAGTCGGTCATGCAGTACGTGCGACGCCAGCGGCTCGAGCGGGCCGCGTTCCGGCTTCGGCACGCCGGCGGTCACGTGGCCACTGCCGCGTTCGCGCATGGTTACGAGAGCCACGAGGCATTCACGCGCGCCTTCCGCGCGCACTTCGGCATGCCGCCCAGCGAGTACCGCGACCACCACCACGGCGGGGCCGAGGACGGTCGTGTGGAGCCCCCCGCATCGGCGCTTCGTCGGGTGGATTCCATGCGACGCGTGCTCGCCTGCCGATTCACTGGGCCCTACGACGCCTGCGCTCCCGCGTGGGAGCAACTGATGGCGTTCGCCCCGACGGTGTCGGGCGTGCGGCTCGACCGCCCCACGCTCGGTCTTGTCTACGACGATCCCGAGATCACCGCCCCCGACAAATGCCGGTACGACGCCGCGGTCGAAGTCGACCCAAGCGCATCGCTCCCCGCGCTCCCGGCAGGCATCGTGGAGCGCACCGTGGCGAGCGGGACCTACGCCGTGATCGTACATGCCGGCGCTTACGATACGATCCTCGAGAGCTACCTCACGCTGCTCGGCGGATGGTTGCCGCGTCAGGGGTGGGACCTGGCGGATGAGCCGGTGGTGGAGCGCTATGTCGTGCCCTTTGGGTCCGTGGCGCCCGAGCAGCTGCGCACCGAGGTGTGCGTGCGACTGGCCTGAGGCGTGTGAAGAACCGATGCGACTGATGATGGGAGCGAAGGCGATGCGCCGGTCCGTGCCCGCTCTCCAACACGTCACCAACGCGAAGCGAGGACGATGACGATGCCCAGCCGTGCCCGAAAGACCGCCGTGGCCAAGCGCGATACCGCTGCCGCGCCAAATGTGAAGACGCTCGCCGAATCGAAGGGCAGCAACTATCCGCCCGGGCGCATGCTTGTTGCGTCGCCGCTGGCGGTGCAGGACGAGTTGGCGAAGGTACCGACTGGACGCGTGATCACCGCGCCGCAGCTTCGTGCCCGACTCGCCCGGCGCTTCGGTGCCGACTATACGTGTCCGATTACGACCGGCATCTTCCTGCGCATCGTGGCCGAGGCCGCGTTGGAGGAGGCGCGTGGCGGTGACGTCCCCGTCTGGCGCGTGGTCGCGGAGAACGGTGCGATGCTGGAGAAGCTGCCCGGCGGGCCGGAGCGTCAGGCCGAGCGGTTGCAGGCCGAAGGGGTACCGGTGGTGCGGCGTCGCTCGCAGTGGTTCGTGGACGAGGTGGAGCGGGTGGCCCGAAGTGACTGATCCGCGCTGTCGACCTGAGCGGGTGACGCGATGACGGGCTGCGACCGAGGTGCTATTCTCCGACATGCCACGTCGACTGTTCTCCCTGCTGCTGCCGGTGCTGGTGATGGCCGCCTGCAGCGATACCCCGCCTCCAGAGAAGGCGCCCGTCACGTACAGCACCCCCGTGCCGCGCCCGCCCACGCCGAGCGACTCGGCCTGCCCGCGTGACGGCCTCTGGCGTGCCTGCCATCTCGAGGATCGCATCAACAAGGCCGGGATGGGCATCAAGGTGCTCGACACGATCACCGTCCCGTACTTTGGCGCGAAGGGCACGCGCTACCGCATCGGCAAGAACGCGAAGCTGGTGACGTTCTACTTCACCGATTCGCTGGCAGGCGCGAAGGCGACCGAGACGCTCGACAAGCTCAGGCTCACGCCGCCCGGTGACACGATCGGCAAGTGGCCGACGGCCCCGTTCGAGGCGATCCGCACGGCCAACATGATCGCCGTACTGTTCGAGGTGAACGCCACGCAGGCCGAGCGTGTGCGGTTGGCGCTGACGGCCGGCGCCCCGCAGCCCTATACCGAGCAGGCACAGACGCTGCCCCCCGC
>CAZNZG010000339.1:0-3080 GCA_964577455.1 uncultured Gemmatimonas sp.
GCCCTTCTGAGATCCTGCAGGTTGAACGGCTTCGACACGAATGGCACCTTGCGGATGGCCAGCTCCTCCCGTGCGTCGAGGTTCACGGTAAAGCCACTCACGGCCACGATCGGCAGCGTACTCCACGTGGCCTGCACCTGATCGATCAGCTCGAGACCCGACATCCCCGGCATCGTCAGGTCGGTGACGAGCGCGGCGATGTCACCAGCGCGCGTCTGCAGAAACTCCAGTGCCTCGCGTCCGGAGCCGAGCACGTACACCTGGTCACTGAGGCGATCGAGCATGCGCTTGCCGAGATCGCGCAGCAGCGGATCGTCGTCGACCAGCAGCAGCGCGCCACGGTCGCGCGTCTCGGCGACCGCGGGCTGAATCACCACCGGGGTCTTGGGCGCGCCGGTGAGGGGGAAAAACAGCCGCAACGACGTGCCCTCACCGGGCGAGGAGTCGCACTCGATGAAGCCGCGGCTCTGGTACACCATCCCGTGCACCGACGCGAGCCCCATGCCGCGACTCGTGCCGAACGGCTGCGTGGAGAAGAACGGCTCGAACAGGCGCTGGCGGATCTCCTCGTTCATCCCCACCCCGGTATCACGCACCTCGAGAACGGCAAAGTGGCGCGGGCGGCCGTGGGGCGCGGCTTCGTGCGGGTGGGTACGCAGCACCTCGGAGGTGCCAAGGACGAGCAGCCCGCCATCCGGCATGGCGTTGCGCGCGTTGTCGACCACGGCACGGAGTGCATCGAGCAGGCGCGAACGGTCGAGGGTGGCGCTGATACGCTCCGTTGCCAGCTCGAGCCGCACCACGATCGACACCGGCACTTCCCCGCGAATCACCGGCAGCTGATCGGTGAGTAGCTGATTGAGATTGACCGCTTCGGCACGCAGCATCTGCCGGCGTCCGACGGCAAGCAACTGACGGGTGAGCTCCTCGGCGCGTTCGGTCGCGCGCTCGATGGCCGCCACGTCCTCGAGGTGCGGGGAGGTGGGCCCCACACCCTCGCGCAGGAAGCCGGTGGCTCCACGGATGACCGTGAGCAGGTTGTTGTAGTCGTGACCGATACCGCCGGCCAGCTGCGCCACCGCCTCGAGCTTCTGCGCCTGCCGCAGGCGATCCTCGGAGGCGCGTGTCTCGGTCACGTCGGTAAACACCGCCACCGAGGCGTACGGGCGGTTTTCGCCGGCGCGAATGAGCGGATCGGCGGCCACGCTCAGCCACGCCGGCTGATCGTCACCCCTACGGATGCCCATGAGCTGGCGCGGCTGTGGTTGCCCGGTGCGCAGCGCCACCATCGCGGGATGCTCTTCGGGCGGCCACGGCGTTCCGTCTTCGCGCACGGCCTGCCACTCACGGTCCACCGGTACCAACCCGGTGAGCTGGTCGGCGCTCAGGCGCAGGATGTGCGAGGCGCTCGGATTGTGTACCCGGATGGCACCGCTCTCGTCGTGCAGCACGACCCCTTCGCGCATGCCGGCGATGACGGCGCGGAACCGCGCTTCCGATTCGCGCAGCTGTCGTTCGGCGCGCACACGATCCGAGATGTCCTGGATGATCACGTGCAGCACGCGCCGCTCCATGATCTCGGCCACGCCGAGGAAGGCTTCGACCTGCCGCAAGTCACCGTTGGCGATGCGATGGTCACGCTGGATGCGGAGCCCGGTCCCGCTGGCGATCCCCGAGGTGAGTTCGCGCCAGTGATCGATCGCGATCCCCTCGAGATCCGTCACGTACATCTCGCGCATGGTGTCACGTCGCCATCCGTAGAACGCCTCGGCGGCCGGATTCACATCCACGATGCGTGCCGTATCGAGCTCCGCGAGCAGCTGAATGGCTCCGTTGTTCTCGAACAGTTGCCGGTGACGCGACTCGCTCGCCTCGAGCGCGAGGCGCTCGAGTTGCCGCTGGGTGATGTCGCGCGAACTGATCGCCACCGCATCGGTGTCGACGGGCACGAGCTGCCGCTGCAGCCACCGTGCCGGCTCGTCGCTGGTGGGAGCGTACTGCGTGGTCTCGAGCGGCTGGCGTGTGATCACCACGGTGCAGCACTGCTCCCACAACCCCCAGTCGCGACTGCGCGGAAACACGTCGAGCAGTGACTTGCCGATGACCTCGTCACGCCGGCGCTGCACCATGTCGCAGGCGCGCGCATTGACGTCGATCATCATGAAGTCGGTAATGCGTCCGTCGGCAGCGCGTACGGCGCGCGCGATCACGAACGCGTCGAAGCCGGCGTCGAGCACGCCGCGCAACCGCGCCTCCGACGCGGAGAGTGCGGCGCTGGCCCGCTCCACGTCGGTCACATTGCGTGCGAGCCCCACGAGGTGGGTGATGCGCCCGTCGGTATCGCGGCGCGGCGTGAGGCGCGTTTCCACGATCAACGGCCCGCCGGGCAGCTGGACCTCTTCACGGTAGGTGAGCGGCTCCGGCGCCTGCATCGCCTGTTCGTAGCGCATGACCGCATAGGCCGCCTCGGCCGGGGCAAGCACCTCCTCCGGCCGCTTGCCCACCACGTCGTCTTCTTGCAGCCCCGTCGCCGCGAGATACGCGGAGTTCACGGCTTCGCACACGTAGTGTCCCGGCGCTTCCACCCGGATGAGGAAGAGCATCTCGCGCATCTGCGCGGTGAGCATCCGGAAGTTCTGCAGCGCGCCTTCGGCATCGAGCGCACGGCGCGTGAGCTGCGTGGTATCCTGCGCACGCCAGAGCCACGCCCGCTGCCCCGCCGAGTCGACGCGGTGCAGGTGGCACCGCCACACGCGCGCGTCGGGGTCGGAACGTCTGGCCGACCAGAACTCGTATTCCCCCGTGGCGTGTCCCTCGAGCGCCGCCGACACCCAGATGGCCAGCGTCGACCAGCGCGCGGGGAGGCCCGACACCCGCTGTCCCACGGAGAGTGCCAGCAGCTCCTGGAGCGGCGCGGCAGCGGCGTTGGCCTCGAGCACCGTCCCCTGCGGGTCCAGTACCAGCAAGGCATCCCCGAACTGGTCGTGGAGCTGCAGTAATCCTGGGAGCGGGCCGGTGGTCAATGCGGACACGGGAATGGGCCGAACGTGGAATTACGCGAGGCCTGAAATGTGACGCAG
>CAZNZG010000340.1:0-3060 GCA_964577455.1 uncultured Gemmatimonas sp.
GAGCTTCTCCTCGCAGTGCTCGAAGAGCGTGAGCGCGTCGGCCACCGATCCGGCAAATCCGGCCACGACGCGACCACCCTTGAGCACACGGACCTTCACGGCGCTGTTCTTGGCCACGGTATGGCCGATGGACACCTGACCATCACCACCGATGGCCACACGGCCGTCGCGGCGGACGGCGAGGATGGTGGTGGCGCGGATTTCCGGAAGCGGCATGGCAACTCATTCCAGTCTGGGGGCGAACAGGGGGCCGCACGAGCGGCCTGCCTCGGAAAGATATGACGGGCACCATGTCGATGACACGCAGCGGATGTGACCCGCGCACGGATGGGTACGCCCCCTTGCCAACCGCCCCCACCGCCGAGCAGCGTATCGCCATGCCCGCGATGCCCCCCGCATCGCGGAACGGCCTACGACGTCCGTACCCTGCCCTGCCGACCGTGTCGCTTCCCGTGTCCTACGACGACATCACCGCGGCGCGAGAGCGCCTGCGCCCGTTGCTCGACCCCTCGCCGGTACGCCACTACCCGCTGCTCGACGAGCTGGTGGGGTACGGGATCCGTGTGCTCGTGAAGCATGAGAACCATCTCCCCACGGGCAGCTTCAAGGTGCGCAACGGGACGGCATCGATCACGGCGCTGTCGTCGGAGCAGGCGGAACGCGGCGTGATCGCGGCCACCACGGGCAACCATGGACTCGGGCTGTCGTGGGCGGGGGCGGCGCGCGGTGTACCGGTCACGGTGTGCGTCCCCAAGGGAAACAACCCGGAGAAGAACGCCGGAATCCGCTCGTACGGCGCCACGCTCATCGAGGTGGGGGACCGCTACGACGAGACGGTGGCTGCGTGCCGGGCGATCGCTGAACAGGAGCAGCGCACGATCGTGCACTCCACCAATCACCTGCCGGTGATTGCCGGCGCCGGAACGATGACCGCCGAGTTTCTCGAGCAGGTGCCGGCACTCGATGCGATCGTGCTGGCGCTCGGGGGTGGGTCGCAGGCGGTCGGTGCGCTGGCCGTCGCCGCCGCCGTGAAGCCAACGCTCGAGGTGTATGCGGTGCAGAGTCAGGGCGCGACCGCGCAGCACGACGCCTGGCGCGACGGTGTCCCTCGCAGCAACGCCCCGGTGCAGACGTTCGCCGAGGGCATCGCCACGGGCTCGACCTACGAGCTGACCTTCGGCGCGCTGCGCGGCGGGCTGGCGGATTTCGTGCTGGCCGGCGACAAGGTGATCGCGCAGTGCGTCCGTGAGCTGTGGTCGACCACGCACAACCTCGCCGAGGGTGCCGGTGCCACAGGGCTCGCCGGCTTGCGATTGCTGGCGCCCCGCCTCGCCGGCAAGACGGTCGGCATCGTGATATGCGGCGGCAATCTCGATGCGGTGCGGGCGGCGATGATCCTCGGCGGGGGCACGCCGGGGTAAGGAATTGCGCGCCTGCGGCGCGCCGCTGGCCGATAAGGGAGGAAGCAGGAGGAAGGGGGTCAGGCGGAAGGAGGCAGGTGCTTCGTCCTTCACCCTGACGGCCCTCCCCCTGCTCCCTTCCTCGTCATCATGGCGCGCCATCGGCGCGCCGCTGGCCGATAAGGGAGGAAGCAGGAGGAAGGGAGGCAGGCGGAAGGAGGCAGGTGCTTCGTCCTTCACCCTGACGGCCTTCCCCCTGCTCCCTTCCTCGTCATCATGGCGCGCCAGCGGCGCGCCGTACCGTCACGCGCGCGGGTGCGCCTGCCGGTACACCTTCTTCAGCCGCTCCACGCTCGTGTGCGTGTAGATCTGTGTGGTGCTGATGCTGGCATGACCAAGCAGCTCCTGCACGGCCCGCAGATCGGCGCCGGCATCCACGAGATGCGTGGCGAAGGTGTGGCGCAGCGAGTGTGTGGTGAGGTCGGCGCCCTCCCCGACAGCATCGAGCAGCGACACCATGGCGTGCTGCACCGCACGCGCGCTGATGCGTGCGCCGCGCTCACTGAGGAACACCGCGCCGCGGGCCAGGCGCCCAGCCTTCACACCACCCAGTTTCTGCAGCACGGCATCGCGCTTCGCGAGATAATTGCGCAGCGCGCGCTGCGCATGATCGCCGAGCGGCACGATGCGCTCCTTTCGCCCCTTGCCACGGACCTTGACCTGCTGCGACACGAGATCGAGGTCCTGCAGATCCACACCACGCAGTTCCGAGAGACGCAGTCCGCTCGAGTAGAACAGCTCGAGCATCGCGAGATTGCGCACGTCGGTGAACTCGAGATTCTGCGCGCGCGTGGCCGCGTGTTGCAGCAGTGTCTCCGCCTGCTGGCGATCGAGATACGCGGGGAGCGTTCGCGGGAGTCGCGGGGTACCCACCGCGCGTGCCGGGTTCACGTCCACGCGCTCATCGCGATGCATCCACCGGTAGAAGCTGCGCACCGCGCTCAACTGGCGGGCGATGCTGCGCTTGGCCAGTCCGCGCCGCGTAAGGTGCGCCATGTAGCCACGCACACTCGTGCGCGTGAGCTCATTCCAATCCCACCCGTCGATGCCATGCGTCTGCGCCAGCCACGTGCTGAACTCGCGCAGGTCGCGCGTGTACGCCGCGAGCGTATTGGGGGAGAGATCGCGCTCCTTCTCGAGATGCACCAGAAACTCGGTGATCTCGGTGGGGAGCGGCTGCTCCACGGCCTCGTCGCTCACGCGACCCTGCTCACGCGATGGTGCTCATTCGACGGCGCTCATGCGAGGGCGCTCATGCCATGCCCACTACCGACAGGGCATGCGTGTCACGCCACGCCGTCATCACCGACAGCCCGCGTTCCGCGAACAGTTCACGCTTGCGCGTCTTGTCCTTCAGCACCTTGGCCGGCACGCCCTCGAGGTCGTCGAGCAGACCGAAGTTGGCGTTCATGGGCTGAAAGTGCTTGGGATCTGCCTCACGCAGGTAACGGTAGAGGGCACCCATCATGGTCGTGGGCGGCGGCACCACGGGATCCTCGCCACGCAGCATGCGCGACAGATTGATTCCCGCGAGCAACCCGGTGGCGCTGCTTTCGGTGTACCCCTCGACGCCGGTGATCTGCCCGGCGAAGAGCGTGGT
>CAZNZG010000341.1:0-2612 GCA_964577455.1 uncultured Gemmatimonas sp.
CACGCGCGGCGGCATGACGAGCCATGCGGCTGTGGTGGCGCGCGGCATGGGCAAGTGTGCAATCGTGGGATGCACCACCCTCGAGATTGCGCACGATCAGCGCCACATGCGGATCGGTGACGTCACGATCGGTGAAGGCGAGTGGATCACGCTCGACGGCGGGACCGGCCGTGTGTTTGCCGGCGATCTCCCCACGCAACCGTCGGAAGTGATGCGCGTGATCAGCGGGCAGCAACCGGCGAGCGAAGCACCCATCTATCAGGGCTTCGCCAAAATGATGGGTTGGGCTGACGAGCACCGCCGGCTCAAGGTGCGCGCCAACGCCGACACGCCGCGTGATGCCAGAGTGGCGCGCAACTTCGGCGCAGAAGGGATCGGCTTGTGCCGCACCGAACACATGTTCTTCGAGGGTGACCGCATCACGGCGATGCGCGAGATGATCGTGGCCCGCGACGAAGGCGGTAGGCGCCGAGCGCTGGAGAAGCTGCTGCCGATGCAGCGCACGGACTTCGAGGGCATCTTTCAGGCAATGGATGGGTGTCCGGTCACGATCCGGCTGCTCGACCCGCCACTTCACGAGTTTCTCCCGCACGGTGGCGAGGAGTCCTCGCTGCTCGCCGCCTCGCTCAACTTGTCCCGACAGGAACTCGCGCGCGTGGTGAGTTCACTGCGCGAGACGAATCCCATGTTGGGCCATCGCGGTTGCCGTTTGGGGATCGTCTATCCGGAAATCACGGAAATGCAGGCGCGCGCCATCTTCGAAGCCGCTGTGCGAGCGCAACGGCGCGGCATCGATGTGCGCCCCGAGATCATGGTCCCGCTCGTGTCCGATGTGACGGAACTGCGGCATCAGCGTGCGATCATCGAGCGCGCGGCGGATCAGATCATGGGTGTCATGGGCGATTCGGTCCCCTACCTGGTCGGGACGATGATCGAGCTGCCACGCGCGGCGCTCACGGCTGACGAACTCGCCACCGAAGCCGACTTCTTTTCGTTTGGCACCAACGACCTCACACAGACGACGTTCGGGCTCAGCCGAGACGACGCCGGTCGCTTCCTGCCCCAGTACGTGGACGGTGGGATCTACGAGGACGACCCCTTCCAGGTGCTCGATAGGAAGGGCGTGGGCAAGTTGGTGAAGTGGGCCGTGCGCGACGGGCGTGAAGTGAAGCCAGGACTCAAGGTCGGCATCTGCGGCGAACACGGTGGCGAGCCACGGAGCGTGACCTACTGTCACGAGGTTGGGCTCGACTACGTGTCGTGCTCTCCGTTCCGCGTGCCCGTAGCGCGCCTGGCCGCCGCTCAGGCGGCGCTCGCCGATTCGGCCCGCATCCGGTAGCGGGTATCCACTCGATCGGGCACCCGACGGGTCCCCTGCCATCATGCGGCAAACACGAAACGCCGAACCACGAAGATCGCGGTTCGGCGTTTTGTGTGTGATCAGTGGAGGTGAGGGGAATCGAACCCCTGTCCGAGACTAGATCGACCCCAGCTTCTACGTGCGTATTCCATTGATTGAGGTCTCCCTCGGCTGGCCAATGGAAAGCCCACCTCGGGACAAGCCTTCTAGAGATTCGCCCAGCGCCGGAAGGCGCAGCGCCGGACTAGCCCAGATTTGCGATACTCACGTGCCGCCCCGGGCGGGCTGCCGCGTGAGCACTGCTACGTAACCCGAAGGTTAGGCAGCGAGCGCGAGGTTGTTGTTCGCGATTGGTATTTTCCCGAGTGTTTTACCAGGTGCTCGAGGACCTGGGCACGCTACCAGAGCTTCACCAACCCCGTCGAAGCCAGTCACCCCCGATTTCGAACGGACCTACCCTACCCTTCTACACTACACGCGCCAGTGGGTTTCAAGCAACCTCAGGCCGCTTCGCAGCTGAGATCAGAGACGTCCGGATCCTCGGCCTTGAGGCCCCGCGCCACGTATTCGTCGTAGAAGCAGAGGTAGTTCTCGAAGATCGTCTCCACCTCGGCAAAGTCGCGCACCTGATGGAGCTTGGCGCGGAGATCGGCGGAGTTGGGAAGTCCCTTAACGTACCATCCCAGGTGCTTCCGAAACTCGATGGCTGCGCCCACGGGATCGGCTTCGTAGGCCTGCACCATACGGGCGTGCTCCAGCGCCACGGCGAATCGCTCGTGAACTCCAGGGGTCGCCGGCATGACTTCGCCGTTGATCAGGGCGCGCGTCTGCCGGAAGATCCAGGGCTGTCCGTAGGAGCCTCGTCCGATCATGATGCCGTCGGCCTTCGTGTGGTCGAGCATCCGCTTCGCGTCTTCGGGCGTCTTGATGTCCCCATTCCCCAGAACCGGGATGTCGAGTGCCTCAACGACCTTCGCGATCTCGTCCCAGTTGGCCTTCCCCGTGTACATCTGCGTCCGCGTGCGTGCGTGCAAGGTGAACACCTTCGCGCCCGCATCCTGCATGCGCAGCGCAATGCCGACCGGATCGCGCATCTCCTCGTTCCAGCCGCTCCGCGTTTTCACCGTGACCGGCAGGTGTGTAGACCTGACGACGGCCCGGATGATCTCCTGGACGAGGTCGAGGTCGCGCAGGCATCCCGACCCCCCGTTTCTGCGCACCACCTTCTTGACCGGGCAACCGAAGTTGATGT
>CAZNZG010000341.1:2622-3011 GCA_964577455.1 uncultured Gemmatimonas sp.
ACGAAGTCGGGCATGAACATGTCGGTCACCATGGCTGCCGCATCGGCCATGGCGGACGGCTCGGCGCCAAAGATCTGCACACCGATGGGTCGTTCCCCGGGGGAGAAGCGCAGTTTGGAGACCGTCGCTTCGTTCTCACGACGAATGCCTTCGGCCGAGAGGAACTCGGTCACGACCACATCGGCGCCGTGATCATGGCACAGCCGGCGGAAAGGCGATTCCGAGACGCCAGCCATGGGCGCCAGATAGAGCGGCACCGGATTGGGCGTCTGGAACGGAAACGTCTTGCGCGGCAATGACTTGGACATGAAATGAAAATTAGTCACCGAGAAGACCCCGGGCAACGCGGCTGTTTGACTCCGGGCACGGTCGGGTTAGGATACTCGGTT
>CAZNZG010000342.1:0-345 GCA_964577455.1 uncultured Gemmatimonas sp.
GTACAACTTCTCGAGGTACTTGGCCCCCTCCTGCACCGCCATGCGCCCCGCCACTTCCGACATCGGGATCAGCAGCGGGAGATCGCGGTTCGGAAGCTCCACGGTCTCGTACGCAATGCACGTGGCGCCGCTGGCCAGATGCGCCTTCGTCAGCTCTTCGTCGGCAGCGAAGTGGAAGTAGGTGAACAGCGTGAGATCACGGCGGAGGTACTGCCACTCGGTGGCAATCGGTTCCTTCACCTTGAGCAGCAGTTCAGCCTTGCCCCACGCGGTGGCCGCGTCGGGCACGATCTGCGCGCCGACCGCCGTGTAGGCCGTGTCTTCGAAACCGCTGCCGATGCCTGC
>CAZNZG010000342.1:355-3005 GCA_964577455.1 uncultured Gemmatimonas sp.
ATGTAGACCTCGTGACCGGACGCCACGAGGGCCTCAGCACCGGCCGGGACCAGCGCCACGCGGTTCTCGTTGGTCTTGATCTCCTTGGGTACGCCGATACGCATAGTCGTTCTGGATAAGGGGAGTTCGTCAGCGCACGGCCTTGGGACCGAGGCTCACGAGAATATGTCGATCCGGATCGAAGAAATCCTGCGCGACCTCGCGCACCTGCTCTTCGTCGATGGCATCCACGAGCGCCATCAGCTCGTCGATCGTGCGGAACGGCTCACCGTACAGCGCCGTGGTGGCCGCACGATACATGCGGGAGGAAATCCCTTCCATGGACATGACCAGTTGTCCGCGGAGCTGGCGCTTTCCCGCCGCCAATTCGTCTGCAGAAAGGCCGTGGGCGGCGACGTCACGCAGCACCGCTCGCACCGCATCGAGTGCCTCCTGCGCACTCTCCGGTGCGGTGGCCACGTACACCCCGTGTGCCCCCGTATCGGCATACGAACTGCTGAAGCTGTGTACGCTGTATGCCAGCCCCAGTTCCTCGCGCACTTTCTGGAACAGCCGTGAACTCATGCCGCCACCGAGCAGCATGTCCACGAGGGCGAACGCAAACCGTCGCGGGTCTCCGTGCCGAATGCCCTGCCCGCCCAGTACGATGTGCGTCTGCCCGATGTCTTTGCGCTTGACGTGCTCTGCGTGCGGCCCGGCCACCTCGACCGGATCGACCGCGAACGGGGTGACATCACCACGCGGCTGCTCGAGCCAACCGGTCTGCCCGAGAATGTCGAGCAACTGCTGATGCTCGACGCGCCCCGAGGCGGCCACCACCAGTCGCCCCGGGTGGTAGGCCCGGGTATGCAACGCACGAAGGTGGGACACGTCGAGCGACTTGACCGTCTCCCGCGTGCCGAGAATCGCGTACCCGTGCGGATGGTCTCCCCACAGGGCACGATTGTGCACGTCGAAAATGATGTCGTCGGGCGTGTCATCCACCATGCTGATCTCCTCGAGGATGACCTTGCGCTCGAGCGCGAGATCGTCGGGACGAAGCAGCGGATGGAAAATCAGCTCACCGATCACGCTCGCGGCATCGACGAGGTGCTCATCGAGTACCCGCGCCTGATACGACGTGTGTTCACGCTCGGTGTACGCATCGAGCGACCCGCCGAGCGTTTCGAGCGAGAAGGCGATTTCCTGGGCACTGCGGCTACGCGTTCCCTTGAACACCATGTGCTCGAGGAGGTGGGAGAGCCCCATTTCCTCGCGCTGTTCGTGCAACGTAGCTGCGCGGATCCAGGCCCCGAAAGCAACCGACCGCGCTCCCGGAACGGCTTCCGAGAGCACGGTCAGTCCATTGGGCAGATCCGTACGGTGCAGCTGGGGCGCCGACGCGCCCGAAGCATCAGCGCCGATCGCGACCACCGCCGTTCCGTCCACCACGTCCACCACGATCTCCGCGCTCTCCATCGTCACGACGCGGCGGGCGCTCGCTCTGGGGCTCGTCCACCATGCCCTCCGGCTTCGGGAGCAGCGCCTTCATGCTGAGACGGAGGCGGCCGCGCTCATCGCGATCCACGAGCTTGACGGTGACGCGGTCGCCCTTCTTGCAGACATCCTCGGGCTTCTCCACGCGCTCCCAGCGCATCTCGGAGACGTGCAACAGCGCCTCGGTCCCGGGCATGATTTCGACGAAGGCGCCGAAGGCCGTCACGGTCTTGACCGTACCTTCGTAGGTCTCGCCCACCACCGGCTCGGCGGTGATGGCCATGACCATCTGCTTCGCGCGCTCCATGCTCTCGCCGCCCACGGCAGCGATGGTGACCGTCCCATCGTCTTCAACGGTGAGTTCGGCGCCCGTCTCTTCCTGAATGCCGCGGATGTTCTTGCCCTTCGGGCCGATGAGCTCGCCGATCTTGTCGACCGGGATCTGCACCGTCACGATGCGCGGGGCGTACTTGGAGAGCTCCGCGCGCGGAGCCGCCAGCGCCTTGTCCATCTCGCCGAGGATGTGGAGTCGGCCTTCCTTCGCCTGCGTGAGGGCCTCTTCCATGATCTTGAGGTCGAGCCCCTCGATCTTGATGTCCATCTGGATGGACGTGATGCCTTCCTTCGTGCCCGCGACCTTGAAGTCCATGTCGCCGAGATGATCTTCGGTGCCGAGGATGTCGGTGAGGATCGCGTACTTCTTGCCTTCCTTGATGAGCCCCATCGCCACACCGGCGACAGCCGCCTTCATGGGCACGCCGGCGTCGAACAGCGCGAGCGAGCCACCGCACACCGAGGCCATCGACGAGGAGCCGTTGGACTCGAGCACGTCGGAGACGATGCGGATGGTGTACGGGAAGTCGGCGAAGTCGGGGAGCACACCCTGCAGCGCGCGCTCGGCGAGATTACCATGACCGATCTCGCGGCGGCTGGTGCCGCGCATCGGACGGACTTCGCCAGTGGAGAACGGCGGGAAGTTGTAGTGCAGCATGAAGGAGCGCGTGACTTCGCCCGCTTCCTTGATTGAATCGAGACGCTGCGCGTCCTTGGCGGTGCCGAGGGTGGCGGCGACGAGCGCCTGCGTCTGGCCACGCGTGAAGAGCGAGGAGCCATGCGCGCGCGGCAGTACGCCATTGTCGATGGTGATTGCACGCACTTCGTTGGGCTTGCGGCC
>CAZNZG010000343.1:0-2985 GCA_964577455.1 uncultured Gemmatimonas sp.
GTCGGGCATATCCGATGGCGGTTTCGGGCATCGGACTTCCATCTCCCTGCTGAACTCCGAACTCCGACCTCGTAGGCCCCCCATCCGATCCATTCCATGAGCGACTTTGCTGGTCTCCGCGCGCGTGAGTTTCCCGCGATGACAGCCGCGTCCGGCATTTACCTCAATGCCGCATCGGTGGGTCCCATGCCGCAGTCGGCGGTGGCGGTGGCGAACCATTGGAGCGCCCTGCGCGCGGAGCCGCACCGCATTCCGTTTCAGGCCCAGCTCGATGCGGCGGCCACGGCACGCGCGCAGTTCGCCGCGCTGGTGGGGGCGGATGCGACGGAGATCGCGCTCATGCCCAACACCACGTATGGGCTCAATCTCGCGGCGCGTGCGCTGCCGTTGCGACCGGGAGTCATCCTCTCCTTCGACGGCGAGTTCCCGAGCTGTGTGTATCCGTATCAGGCCCTCGGGTCGCGCGGCGTGGAGCTGGAGCTCATTCCGCGCGTGAACGGTCTCCCCGACGAAGACACGCTGGTGCAGGCAATCGAACGACGCAGCGATGTGGTGGCCGTGGTCGTAAGCTGGACGCAGTTCGCCACGGGATACGTGGCCGACCTCGAGCGCATCGGTCGCGCCTGCAGGGCGCGCGGCGTGTTCTTCATCGTGGACGGGATCCAGTCGTGCGGGATCCGCCCGATCGACCTGCACGCGCTGCCCGTGGACATCTTCGCGAGCGGCGCCCAGAAGTGGCAGCTGGGGCCATGGGGCACGGGCTTCGTCTACGTGCGCCAGGCGTTGGTGACGGCGCTGGAGCCGCTCGACGTGGGGTGGGCGTGCATGAAGAGCACGACCGACTACACGCGCCTCACCGACTACGAGTTCGACTTCTTCGACGACGCCCGCCGCTTCGAAGTGGTGACCCTCGCGTATCACGACTTCGCCGTGGCCAACGCCGCGACCCGTGTACTCCTCGATGCGGGGGTGGCTAACGTCGCCGCCCACATCGAAGCCCTCGGTTCGCGTATCGTGGACTGGGCCACGTCACGTGGCGACGTGCGTCTGGTCACGCCGGCGGATCCGTCGCGCCGCGCGGGTGTCGTTTCGTTCACCTCGACGACTCTCGATGCGATGGCCGCGCGCCTGACTGCGGCGCATGTGAGTCACACGGTCCGTGAAGGCGCCATCCGGCTGTCGCCGCACCTCTACAACACCATCGACGAGATCGACGCCGTCCTTGGGTATCTCGACGGCTGACCGCCCGGGGAATGTGGGCGGGGCGCCGCGCAATATCGCGGCGGCACTGGTTCTGGGGGCCGGACCTTGCATGTTTAACGTGAGGGCCTGTTCCTCCTTCCCCGCCGATGAGCCGAACCCCGAAGGACCGTCACCCGATTGCCCTGGCCGAGCGCACCATTGCGGAAGCGCTGCGGGTCTTTTCGCGCCACGTACCGCGCGAAGGGCATCGTCACGTGGGGTCGCCGTTGTCAGCCGAGTCGGACACGGACCAGCTGATCGTGATGGCGGACGAACGGACGCTCACCGCAGCGCCAGCGGCTCGCGCCATGCTCGTCTACGAGCCTGCCGTCATGCTGCTCGACATGATGCGCTTCGATGTGAGCCGCGAAGACTGGGCGGAGTACGCCACGGGTGGTGATCGCCACGTGGGGGCCATGCGCGGCGGGGTGCTCGTGGCGCTCGCCACGGCGGATCGTGCCGAGGGGCGCCTGTCACGCATTCGCGTGCTCGTGACCCCCAACTTCCGGCAGAAGGGAATCGGACATCTCGTACTGCATCGGGCGGTGCAACTGCTTCTGCACGACGGCCTGCTCCCGTATGCGCGCATGGCCGCGATGGACCTGGGCGCGCGCGCATTGGCGAGAGCCGCGGGGTTCGTGAACGTGACGCGGAACCTGACCATGCCGCTCCACTTCGCGCCGCTCTGAACTACGCAACCTCGCAGACCTGCGACGGTGAGATCGAGAGTTGATGCGTGAGCCGGAGAGCTCAGCCAGGATAGCAGTGCGAGGTGATCAACGCAGAAGGTGAGAGCTGAACCCGCGCAGGTTCACCTCTCACCTTCTGCGTTATTCAGCCTCACGGCGATCCCCGCTGACTGCTCACCCTGACCCTCTTCAGCTTTGGCTCTGACGCTCTCGGGTCTCTCCCGTCAGCTCTCAGGGCACCCGCACCAGCCCGAATTCGCGCTGGCCTTTCTTCACCAACAGGTGCCGCCCTCTCAGCAGCCGCTCTTCGCCGATCACGCGGTCGGCGGCGGTCAGCTTGGTCCCGTTCACGCTCACGCCACCCTGCTCCAGCAGCCGCTTGGCCGCGCCCCGTGAGGCGGCGATGCCAAGGAGCGTAAGGCACTCGTACACGTCGATCCCCGACTCCGGCGCGTTCTCGGCGGGGGGCACGTACTCGGCGAATGGGATTTCGGCGCGCAGCGCAGCGAGCGCGGCGTCGGAGAGCTGCTGGGGATCGCCCTTCTCGAAGAGCAGCGCCGATACCTCCTGCGCCACGCGTGCGGCCTCGGGGCTGTGCACACGCGCGGTCACGTCGGCGGCGAGGGCGCGCTGCGCGGCCCGCTTGCCGGGATCGGTGCGCACCGCCTCGTCAAGCGCGGTGATCTCCTCGAGTGACAGCAGCGTGTAGAAGCGCAGGTAGCGCGAGACGTCGCGGTCGTCGGCGCCCATCCAGAACTGGTAGAACTTGTACGGCGACGTGCGTTCCGGGTCGAGCCATACCGAACCGCCACCCGTGCTCTTGCCGAACTTGGTGCCGTCGGCATTGGTGATCAGCGGGAAGGTGAGGGCGTGCGCCTCCGTGCCCGAGGTCTTGCGAATGAGCTCGAGGCCGGCGGTGATGTTGCCCCACTGATCGCTGCCGCCCATCTGCAGCGTGACCCCCTCGCGCCGGTGCAGCTCGAGGTAGTCGTAGGCCTGCAGCAGCATGTAGGTGAACTCGGTGTACGAAATGCCGTTCTCGAGACGGCTCTTC
>CAZNZG010000344.1:0-2984 GCA_964577455.1 uncultured Gemmatimonas sp.
GCGGTGCGCGCGATGGTGGACGCGTTTGTCGTCCTGCTGATCGCGGGCGCGGGCCTGGGGGTTTTCCGCGTGCGGGTGTGGGGCGCGGCCGCGCGCGCGGCGCGACTGGATGTCGTGGGGGACCTGGGGGGCGCGGCGCCGGGCCACGTCGCGCAGCTCGGTCCAGTTCTTCCGTTCGGCGAGCGCCATGTAGAGATGGCGACTGTAGCGCAGGCTCGACGAGTCCGCCTCGACCGCCATGCGGAAGTGTTCGAGGGCCTTGTTGTAGGCGGCGTCGCCGGTGGGCGGCTCGATCCGCCGCGCGAAGCTCTGCACGTACGCGAGCGCATCCTTGCGCTGGAACGCGTTGTTGTTCGTGAGCTGGATGCGCTGGTTGTCGGTGGTCAGCGCCCGATTGGAGGTGCCTTCGTAGTCACGCCAGGCGGCATCACCGATGGCGTCGGCCGCCTGCGCGAGGAGCCGGGTGTCACGGGCGGTGGTCGCTGCCTTCAGCGCGTCGTTGAACTGCCCGCGCGCCGAGGCCATGACGGAGGCATAGCCGCTGCGCAGGTTGAACGAGGCGAGGGTGAGCAGATAGCGCGCGCTGTCGGGGGCGTAGCGGGTGGCGAGGCGCAGCGACGAATCGGCGGCCGACACCCTCCGCACCGCTTTCTGGTCCTTGTAGGTACCGGGGCGCATCCCCACCCCCGTCTGGTTCCAGAGCAGGCAGCCCAGGTAGTACCACGACACCGCATCCCGTGGGTTGCGGCGCACGGCGTCCTCGAGGAGCGCGAGGGCCTGCGTGGTATCACCCATCGCGGCGATCGAGTCGGCGCGGAACGCCACGGACCCGGACGCCGCGCCGATGGGCGTGACCTGATTGACGATCTGCGCCTGTGTGGTGGCGGGCAGTCCGGCGACGACGCTGCCGACGGCCATGGCCACAAGGCGAAAACGGCGGGCAATGCTCACTGTGACGCTCGGAAGGCGCCGACCACTTGCCGGCGTTGTAGGGAAGAGAGGCGGCTAGAACAGTCCCGGCTGCTCGGCGGCGCCGATCGGCGGCACGAACCCGAGGTGCCGGTAGGCGTGCGCCGTGGCCACGCGCCCGCGTGGGGTGCGCTGGAGAAAGCCGTGCTGAACGAGGAACGGTTCATATACCTCTTCGATGGTCCCGGGATCCTCGCCGATGGCGGCGGCGATGGTGCCGAGCCCCACCGGTCCACCGTCGAACTTCTCGATGATCGCCTTGAGCAGCCGTGTATCCATGTCGTCGAGCCCGAAGTGGTCCACATCGAGCAGCGCCAGGGCCGCCTGCGCCACGTCGAGCGTGATCCGACCGTCAGCCCGCACCTGGGCATAGTCGCGCACGCGACGCAGCAACCGGTTCGCGACGCGCGGCGTGCCCCGAGAGCGCTTCGCGATTTCGTGCGCGCCGGCGGCGTCCATCTCCACGCGCAGGACGTCACCCGTGCGGCGCACGATCACTTCGAGCTCCTCGACCGGGTAGAACGCCAACTGGTGCACGAGGCCGAAGCGCGCGCGCATGGGGGCGGTCAGCATGCCGAGCCGGGTGGTGGCACCCACCAGCGTGAACTTCTCGATGTTCATGGTGACCGTCTGCGCCTTCGGCCCTTCCGAGAGGCGGATGTCGATCTTGTAGTCCTCCATCGCGGGATAGAGGAACTCCTCGATCACCGGGCGCAGGCGATGGATTTCGTCGATGAACAGCACATCGCCTTCGCGCAGGTTGGTGAGCGGGCCCACCAGATCGCCAGGCTTCTCGAGTGCGGGGCCCGAGGTGGTGGTGAGGTTCACCCCCAGTTCGCGGGCAATGAGGTCGGCGAGCGTGGTCTTGCCCAGTCCTGGCGGGCCGAAGAAGAGGATGTGGTCGATCGGCTCACGCCGTGCCCGTGCCGCGTCGATGGCGATGGCAAGGCTTTCCTTGACCTTCTTCTGTCCGATGAACTCCGCCAGCCGCTGGGGGCGCAGGGAGAGCTCGACGAGCCCCTCCTCGGAGAGAGCCTCGGGGGTGGTGATTTCGGCGCGGGACATGACCCAATATACCCCGAAGTCCCGAATGCTCCGATCCGGCGGGCCATTCTTGCCCCGATGGTTGGCAACATTTGGGGGTCCCACGCGTATCTTTGATGTCCCGTCCCAACCGAGAGCATTCATGACGCGTCGTTCCAATTCGTGGTGGTCCCTCGCCGGCCTGGCGACCCTCGTGGTGGTCGCATCGGCGTTCACGTCGCCCGGCAAGCCGCTCCCCCGCGTGGCGGCCATCACGTCCCCGTCGCCGGCCGTGAAGGTCGCGGTGGCGGAGCTGCCGCAGGCGCCGGCCAACATCGATTGGCGAGTGCTCGCCGGTCTCGACTACACCAACGGCAAGGCCACCGACACCCTCAAGAAGCTCGAAGGGAAGACGGTGCGCATTCCCGGGTTCGTGGTGCCGCTCGACGACTTCCAGGAAGAAGGCGCCGAGTTCCTGCTGGTGCCCTACTACGGCGCCTGCGTGCACACCCCGCCGCCGCCGCCGAACCAGATCGTGATGGTCGAGATGAGCGGCAAGAAGGCGGTCAAGCTCAACCTGTTCGACGCCGTGTGGATGTCGGGGAAGCTCAAGATCGCCAGCGTGGAGAGCCCCTACGGCACCGTCGGCTACACGCTCGAAGGGCTGAAGGTCGAACCGTACTCCTCCAAGTAAGCGCGCATGGCCACGTCGTCGACGGCGCCGGCCGTCGAACTCTCGAAGCTCCGTTTCGCGTATCGTACCGGCCGTGATGTGCTGGCGATCGAGTCGCTCGTGATCGCCCGGGGTGAAACGGTGTTCCTGCATGGGCCGAGCGGCAGTGGCAAGACCACGCTGCTCGGCCTTCTTGCCGGCGTCCTGCAGGCTATGTCGGGGCAGGTGAAGGTGCTGGGTGAGGATTTTGCCCGCATGTCGAGCGGCGCGCGTGATGCCTTCCGCGCCCGCCACCTCGGGTACGTGTTCCAGATGTTCA
>CAZNZG010000345.1:0-2975 GCA_964577455.1 uncultured Gemmatimonas sp.
GAGCTTTCAATTGATTCCCACGCTCACGGCGCTCGAAAACGTGCAGGTGCCGCTCGAACTGGCCGGTGTGGTGGGGGTGAAGGAGGCCGCCGCCCGTGCCCGCGACCTGCTCACCCGCGTGGGCCTTGGCGACCGCGTGCATCACTTTCCGCAACAGCTCTCCGGGGGCGAGCAGCAGCGCGTGGCACTCGCGCGGGCCTTCGTGAACGAGCCGCGCATTCTCTTCGCCGACGAACCCACCGGCAATCTCGACGGCGCGACCGGCGAGAAGATCGTGGAACTGCTGCAGCAACTCAATCGCGAACGCGGTTGCACGATCGTACTGGTCACGCACGACGTGAACCTCGCGGCGCGTACGCAGCGCACGATCCGCCTGCGCGACGGCGTCATCGTGGAAGACATCGTGCACGCAGAGCATCGTCCCGCGCAGGGCGCGCCTGCCATGCCCGCGGCACAGGCATGACGGCGCAGGCCCTGCTCCGTCTCGCCTGGCGCGAGAGCCGTACGGCACGTCGTCGGCTCGCGCTGTACATGTCGAGCATCGCCTTCGGCGTGGCCGCCCTCGTGGCCATCGACTCTTTCGCCGGCAATGTCACCCGCTCCATCCGCGAGCAGTCGCGTACGCTGCTCGGTGGCGACATGGCGCTTCAAGCGCGCGCGGCCTTTCCCGCGGTGATCGACACCCTCGTGGACTCGCTCGCCGCACGCAACGTGGCTTCGTCGCGCGTCACGACCTTTGCCTCGATGGCGCTCGCCGAGCCGTCGGGCGGTACCCGCCTCGTCCAGGTGCGTGCGGTCTCGCCGGGCTATCCGTTCTATGGCGCGATCGAGACCGTGCCCGCCAATGGCTGGCAACGCGTGCACGACGACACCGTCGTGTTCGTGGATCCGTCGCTGCTGATCGCCCTCGACGCGAAGGTCGGCGACCGGCTCAAGCTGGGGCAACTCACCTTCTCCATTGGCGGCACGCTCGGCAACGTGCCCGGCGACGCCGGGATCACGGCCGTGATCGGGCCGCGGGTGTACGTATCCGACCGCTGGCTCGCGGCCATGGGGCTGTTGAAGTTCGGCAGCCGCGCCGAGTACGACATCGTGCTGCGGCTTCCGGCAGCGCTCGAGTCGCCGAAGGCGGCCGCGCAGGTGGCACGCGCACTCCGCCGCCGCATCGATCCGGTGGAGGCCGCGCGCATGGAGCAGCGCGAGGCACGCGGCGAACGCGAGCGCACCGGCCCCGGCGGCGAAGGGGAAGAAGCACCGGACACCATCGCCACGCTCCCCGTCACCGCCGCACTCGCCGCCGCGGATTCGACCGCCGCGGATTCGACCGCCGACTCCACGGTGGCCGCCACGTCTGCGCCCACTGCGCGCGCCACCGCTGGCGGCGCCGCCCTTACGGCGCCGCGTACCCGCGTGCGCGTGCGCACGGTTGCCGACACCGAGCGGGAGTTCACCGAAGCGGTCGCCCGCCTCGCCGACTTCCTCAGCATCATCGGGCTCATCGCCCTGCTGCTGGGCGGCATCGGCGTGGCGAGCGGTGTGAACGCCTTCGTCTCCGCCAAGATCGACACGGTGGCGGTACTGCGCTGCCTCGGCGCGACCAGCCGGCAGGTCCTCGCACTCTATGTGGTGCAGTCGGCGGCAATGGGGCTCGTGGGCGCCACCGCCGGCGCCGCGCTGGGTGTGGCGGTGCAGTTCCTGCTGCCTCGCGTAATGGGGGAGTTCCTCCCCGTCGATGTGGCGATCATGCTCGAGCCGCGCCCGCTGTTGCTGGGGCTCGCGACCGGGGTGTGGGTGTCGCTGGTGTTCGCGCTGCGGCCGCTGCTGGCCCTGCGTCGCGTGTCGCCGCTGCAGGCGATCCGCCGCAACGCGGATCCGAGCGCGCTGCCGAGCGAATGGAAGGATGGTGCGCGCCTGCTGGTGGACGGCCTGCTGCTGGGGAGCATCGTGGCGATCGTACTTTCGCGCATCGGTACCGTGCGCGAGGGGCTGGCCATCACCGGCGGGATCATCGCCGTGGTGGCGGTGCTGTGGGTGGCGGCCACGTCGCTCATTGCCGTGGCGCGTCGCACCACGCACCCCTCGTGGCCGTTTCCGCTGCGTCAGGGCATTGCCAATCTCCACCGCCCGGCCAACCAGACCCGTGCGGTCACGCTCGCTCTGGGCTTCGGCGCCTTCCTGCTGAGCACCGTGTACCTCGTGCAGGCCAACCTGCTCAGCAAGGTGCAGACGAGCGCGGACGCCGCGGCCGGCAACCTCCTGCTCTTCGACGTGCAGGAGGATCAGGCGGCGCCGCTCGACTCCATCCTGCGTGCGCGCCAGCATCCCATCGTGCAGCAGACACCGATCGTCACGATGCGCGTGGACGCGATCAACGGCACGAGCGTCGCCACCATGCAGCGCGACACCACGGTGCGTCGCGCGGGCTGGGCGCTGCGCCGGGAGTACCGCTCCACCTATCGCGACTCGCTGCAGCCCTCGGAGAAGATCACCGGCGGCTCGTGGTTCGCGTCGGCGGAGAAACGGGCCACGGCGCGCACCGCAAACCCCGACGCGCCATTCGAGCTCTCGCTCGAGCAGGATGTGGCGCGCGATATGGGCGTGACACTCGGCGACACCATCACGTGGAACGTGCAGGGCGTGCCGGTGACCACCGTACTCACGAGCACGCGCGAGGTGAACTGGGGGCGCTTCGAGGCAAACTTCTTCGCGGTGTTCGAGCCCGCTGCATTGCGCCGTGCACCGCAGCAGTTCGTGATCGTGGCCAATGTGCCGGCAGGGGCACCGCTCGCCGCCATGCAGCGCGATGTGGTGCGGCGCTTCCCGAACGTGTCGAGCCTCGACCTCACCCTGGTGCGGCAGACGATCGGCTCGATCGTGGATCGTGTCACGCTCGCGATCCGCTTCCTCGGGCTGTTCTCGCTGGCGATGGGCATTCCGGTGCTCTTCAGCGCCGTGGCGGCCACACGGCGGGCACG
>CAZNZG010000346.1:0-2927 GCA_964577455.1 uncultured Gemmatimonas sp.
ACGACGATCGGTTCAAGGTCGGCAACATCGAGTTCGTGGCAGTCCACACCCCTGGTCATACGCCCGAGCATCTCTCGTACGAGGTGATCGATCACGGGAGCGGCGCAACGGATCCGATCGGTATCGTCACCGGCGACTTCGTGTTCGTGGGCGATCTCGGCCGTCCCGACCTGTTGGAGGAAGCGGCGGGCGTGAGCGGCACCATGATTCCCGGCGCACAGCAGCTGTATCGGTCGGTACAGCGGTTCCGCAAGCTTCCGGAGTACACGCAGGTGTGGCCCGCGCACGGCGCCGGCAGTGCGTGCGGCAAGTCGCTGGGCGACGTGCCGTCGTCGACGGTGGGGTACGAGCTGCGCTTCAATCCCGCCATCCGTGCGGCCGGCAACGAGACGGCCTTCATCGAATACATCCTCAGCGGGCAGCCGGAGCCGCCGCTGTACTTCGCGCGCATGAAGCGCGACAACAAGATCGGCCCGAAGGTCATCGGGGCCGTGCCAGGCATCCCCCGCCTCGGACAGCACGAGTTGCGCGCCCGTGCAGGTGACCGCACGGCGGTGGTACTCGATACCCGGGCGCGAGCGGAGTTCATCGCGGCACACCTCCCCGCCGCCCTGCTGGCGGATTGGAGCTACCAGTTCGTGAACATCGCCGGGTCGTACGTGGAAGAGGGGACCCCGATCTACCTCATCATCGACGAGGCGCGGGTCGACGAGGCGGTGCGGCTGTTGCTGCGCATCGGGCTCGACGACATCCGCGGGTACTTCACGCCAGCGGACTTCGCCGAGTACGCGGCGCAAGGCGGCGAGGTGACCACGATGGAAGCGATCTCGATGGACCAGATGGAGCAGCGCCGACGCGCCGGAGGGGTCCGGATCCTCGACGTCCGCGGCAAGGTGGACTTCGACACGGCGCATGTGCCGGGGGCGCAGAACATCGCCCACACCCGCCTGCTACCCCGCCTCAAGGAGTTGGCCAACGATCAGCCGGTCCTGGTGCACTGCGCGAGCGGCACACGCTCGGCGCACGCCGCGGCATTCCTCGCGCGGCGAGGCTACCATGCGGTGACGGTGGCGGACGCGTTCACGAACTGGCGCGGTTGAAACGTCCAGGAAGCCAGCGAGGCAGGAAGTCAGCGGAGGCCGCGGAGACCAGATTGGTCCTCGCGGCCTCCGCTGTCTCTGCAGCCTCCCTGTGCTCCTGGACGTTCCCGCCGATCAGCCGATGACGGCCTCGACCTCGGCGGCGTGACCGGCCGGCTTCACCTTCTCGAACACCTTGGCGATGGTGCCGGCGGGATCGATCACGAACGTCGTGCGCTCCACGCCCATGTACTTCTTGCCGTACATGGACTTTTCCTTCCATACATCGTACGCCTGCAGCGCAACCTTCTCCTCGTCTGCCACGAGCGTGAAGGGCAGTTCGTACTTGGTCTTGAACTTCAGGTGCGACTTCACGCCGTCGGGGCTGATGCCGAGAATGACGGCGTTCTTGCCGCTGAAGCGCGGGAAGGCGTCGCGGAACTCGCACGACTCCGTGGTGCACCCCGAAGTATCGTCCTTGGGGTAGGCGTAGAGCACCACCCACTGACCGCGCAGCGACGACAGCGTGAGCATGTCGCCCGTCTCGGTGGGAAGCGTGAAATCGGGAGCAGGCTGGCCAGCAGCGATGGGCATGTGGACGTCTCGGTAGCGTAAGGTGTTACAGGGGCTCGTTCCCCATGAGCGCGGCCATGATGGCCTTCTGGATATGGAGCCGATTTTCGGCCTCGTCCCACACCACGCTCTGGGGTCCGTCGATGACTTCGGCGGTGACTTCCTCGCCGCGATGGGCGGGGAGACAGTGCAGGAAGATGGCGTGCTTCGCGGCGCGAGCCATGAGCTCCCCATCCACCTGATACAGCGCGAACGCCATGGCGCGGTGCGCCTGTTCCTCCTCCTGCCCCATCGATGCCCACACGTCGGTCGTGACGACGTCACAGCCGTCGGTCGCCTCGCGGGGATCGCGCAGCAGCTGCACGTCGGCATGCTTCGCGGCGGCATCGGCGAGGAACGACGCGTCGGGGTCGAAGCCCTCGGGGCAGGCCACCCGCAGCGAAAAGCCCAGATGCGCCGCGGCCTCGATCCACGAGTTGGCCATGTTATTGCCGTCGCCGATCCACGCGACCTTCTTGCCACGCACGTCGCCCAGATGCTGCTGGATGGTCATCACGTCGGCGAGCACCTGGCAGGGGTGCGAGAGATCGGTGAGCCCATTGATGATCGGGACGCTCGCGTACTCGGCGAGTT
Source organism: uncultured Gemmatimonas sp. (assembly GCA_964577455.1). Lineage (GTDB taxonomy): Bacteria > Gemmatimonadota > Gemmatimonadetes > Gemmatimonadales > Gemmatimonadaceae > Gemmatimonas. The sequence goes on from CAZNZG010000346.1 coordinate 2,286, forward strand.
CCACCACGTCCTGATGCGCGAACGTGCGGATCATGATCCCCTGCACGTAGCGCGACAGGACGCGAGCGGTATCGGCGATCGGCTCACCGCGACCGATCTGCACGTCACGCGGCGAGAGGAAATGCGCGGTCCCGCCGAGCTGAATGGCGCCCACCTCGAACGACATGCGCGTACGGGTGGACGACTTCATGAACAGCATCGCCAGCGCTTTCCCGAGCAGCGGCTTGGCGTCGTACTTCCCCGTTCGCATGCGTTCGGCGAGATCGAGCAGGGCGAACGTTTCGGCCGTCGAGAAGTCGGCGATGTTGAGGAAGTCGCGGTGCGGCTGCACGGGGTGCATGGGCGCCTGCATAGCTATGCCATCCGGGGAACGGAAAGCAGACGGCGCGGCTGGGGGCCGCGCCGTCTGCGTGGGAATTCATGCAAGCTAGCGGGTCCGTTCTTCAGCAGGGAGAGCGCGGCAGCGGCCGGCGAGGCCCACACAGGCCCGGGCATCACGGCAGCCCCCCGGAAACCCATTCTTGACAGCTTGTGAACCGCCCCACATCCTTTGTTCGGCCACCAAACAAAGATTGCCGATGGCCCTGTCCACGTGATCGTTGACCGCCTTTCCCTCCCGGCGGTCGGCTGCCTCCGTCCCCG
>CAZNZG010000347.1:0-2924 GCA_964577455.1 uncultured Gemmatimonas sp.
GACGTGCTTGGAATCGCGTCGCACGGCCAGACGCTCTGGCATGAGCCCGGCCACAGCACGTGGCAGATCGGCGATGCCGCGCGCATTGCCGAGCGTACCGGGTGCGCGGTGGTGAGCGATTTTCGCACGCGCGACATGGCGGTGGGAGGGCAGGGCGCGCCACTCGTGCCCATGGCCGATGCCATGCTCTTCGCGCACGACAGTGCGTGGCGCGCGCTCCAGAACATCGGCGGGATCGGCAACGTGACGCTGGTGCCGCCGGCATCGCAGGCACTGGCCTCGTTGTACGCGGTGCATGACGGGGGCCACGAGGCATCGACGGCACGCGTGCGCGCCTTCGATACCGGCCCCGGCGTGGTGGTGATCGACGGCGTGGTGCAACGGCTCTTCGGCATGCCGTACGATGCCGACGGCACGCTCGGCGCGGCGGGGCGCATTCTCGAACCGGTCGTGCAGTCGCTGCTCACGTTGCCGTTCCTCGCGCAGCAGCCACCCAAGAGTACGGGGCGCGAACTGTTCACGCCGGCCTTCATCGACGCGTTCATCGCGCAGTGCACGAACGCTGGCGGCACGCCGCACGACGCCGTGGCCACCGCCACGGCGTTCACGGCGGCCACGATCGCCGATCAGTACACCCGCTTCGTGCACCCGGTGCCGCAGGACGTGCTGCTGTCGGGTGGCGGCGCCCGCAATCCGTTCCTCGTGCGCTGCATCGAGGGGGCGTTCGCCCGGCATGGCGTACACTCGGCGCGCGCGGTGCCGGCGGTGCGGTTGTTCGACGAGCTTTTCTTCGATGCCGAAGCGAAAGAGGCCGTGGCCTTCGCCCTGCTTGGGTATCTTCATCTCACCGGTCGCGCGGGCAATGTGCCTGCCGCCACCGGTGCCCGTGCGCCGCGTGTGCTTGGCGCACTCACTCCTGGTTCTGAGTTGAAGTCATGAGCGAACAGTCGCGCCGCGACCTCGCGCAGTTATTGCTGCCCGTCATCCGTTGGACCCCCGACCGCAGTTTCTCCGAAGCGCGGCCCCTCATCGATCACGCGCTGTCGCTCGGTGTGGGCGGGTTCCTGTTGTCCGGCGGTGAGCAGGACGGCGTGCGCGCGCTGGCCAAGGAACTGCAACTCAAGTCCAAGCACCCGCTGCTGCTGGCGGCGGAGCTCGAGCGTGGCGCGGGGCAGCAGTTCGCCGGTGCCACGGGGCTGCCGCCGCTTTCGGCCATCACCGCACTCGGCGACATCGAAGCGTTGCGCCGTGCCGCGCGGCTCACGGCGCGCGAAGCACGCACCATGGGCGTGAACTGGAACCTCGCGCCCGTCTGCGATCTCGATCTGCTGACCGAGAATCCGCTCATGGGGACACGCTCCTTCGGCAGCGACGCCCGCAAGGTGGCGCAGCTGGTGCAGGCGTGGGTCGAAGCCACCCAGGCGGAAGGCGTCATGGCATGCGCCAAGCACTTCCCCGGTCTCGGGCGCGCCGTGAAGGATCCGCATCGTGAGGCGGTGTCGATCGACACGCCGGCCGATCAGCTCAAGGAGCTCGATCTGCATCCGTTCCGTGCGGCGATCAGTGGCGGGGTGGCCAGCGTGATGACGGCGCACGTGGCGTACCCGGCGCTCGACAGCAGCAAGGTGCCCGCCACGCTGTCGCGCGAAATCCTGCAGTGGCTGCTGCGCCAGCAACTCAAGTTCGACAATCTGCTGGTGGGCGACCTCATGACGCTTCCGGGCGCGTGCGATGGGCGTGATGTGGCCGACGCCTGCGTGCAGGCGCTGCGCGCCGGGTGCGACGTGCTGCTGTCGCCGGGCGATCTCGATACCACGCTCGATGCCCTCGAGCGCGCGCTGGACGACGGTACGCTCGATACCGAGCGTGTGAAGCAGAGCGTGCGCCGCCGCCTCAAGTGGGCGCAGTGGGTGTCGCCACCCAACGACTGGCGGCGCCCCAGTGGCGCCGACACGGCGTGGGGCGCGCTGTTGGCCGACAAGGTGCTTCGCTTCGAACATGGCGTCGTACCGCCGATGGGCAGCGTGACGGAAGTCGCGATCGTGGATGACGACGACGATGTGGAAGGGCGTCGCGCTGATCGCACCGGCATCGTGGAAGCGATGCGTCTCGCCGGCAACGATGCGCGTATCGTGAGCGCTCCCACCGCGGCAAGCGGCGGTCCGTTCGTGATCGCCCTCTTCGCCGACTATCTCCCCAACAAGGGGCGGACCTCGCTGCGCGACGACACCATCACCGCGGTGCGCGACCTCGCGGCGCAGGCCGCAGCGCTGCAGCGGGAGGTGGTCATGGTGGGGCTCGGCGATCCGCGCTGGGTGCAGCAGCTGCAGATGCAGGTGCCGACCATTCTCGCGTGGAGCGGCGACCGCGTGATGCAGCAGGCGGCGGGGCGCGGGTTGTTGCGCAAGCGTTGAACTTGCGCCATCGCTGACCAGCGATGGTGCCGTATCAGGCGGAGATCAGCGCAGCAGCTGTAACGCCGTCCAGATCGTAGCGGCCACGGCCACGATTGCCAGCAGCATGAAGATGGGCTGCACGGCCGCCTTGCGTTGCTCGATCACCGGAGCAGGAGCAGGCTGGAGCGACGCCGCATCGGCGTCCTGGACCGCCTGCGACTGGGCGGGGGTGGGGCGCCGCACCCCGGTCCTCGGGGTGGGGTCACTCTTGATCGTGTTGCGCGGCGGACGCGGCGTGACGGGAATTTCGCGCGTCTGATCGTTGAGGGTGCCCGCGAGTGGGAAGGCGTTGTAGCCCACGCTGTCGCTCGCGGTGGAGTCGATCAGGCCGTCGCCTTCAAAGCGCACCGCCACCACGGTGATGTTGTCCGGTCCGCCGCGGGCGTTGGCGCGATCGACGAGCTTGCGGCACACGAGCCGAATGTCCGACTCCGTGGTGGTGAGCTGCGCAATTTCGTCGGCCTTCAC
>CAZNZG010000348.1:0-2864 GCA_964577455.1 uncultured Gemmatimonas sp.
CGGACGCGTGATTCCCCGCTCCCGTTCCATGATTTACGCACTCGACCAGTTCACGGATTCACTCGGCGCCCCCCTGCGCGACTTCAGCAAGGGGCGGCTCGCGGCACTCTTCGCCGATCCTCGACCGTCCACGTGGGAAGATGCTCACGGGGTGGAGCTCAATGCGCAGGGGCTGACCCTGTGGCAGGCGTGGATCGCGATCGATCCGACGGCACCGCGCGAGGGGCGTCATGTGACGCTCGACGCCTGGGACCGGGTGACGGTTGTGAAGGAATGGCAGCGGGTGCCCGACGCCGAGACGCTGAACCGGATCGTACAGTTCGTGCTGCAGCAGAGCGCGGGGCAGTAGCAGTTCACACCCGACACCCCGAACCCGAACTCATGACCCGGAACTGATCAGTTTCGGGTGACGGGTTCGGGTTTTGCGTTCCGGGTGACCGCAGACGTGCCATCGGAACGCTGCCATCGGTACTTTGCAGCATGCCCACCCCATTGCGAATTACGGTTCTCCTCGGCGGCGTGTCCGCCGAGCGCGATGTGTCGCTGTCGAGCGGCCTCCGCATTGCCGTCGCGCTCCGCGAGCGCGGCCACGAGGTGATCTGTCTCGACCCCGCCGAGGGGGTGCTCACGCGCGAGACCGAGCGGACGCTGCTGGCGGCGGGGGTGGGGAGTGCGCCTCCCAGTCTCGATGCGCTGGAGGGGCTGGCCAGCCGGTCATTGTCGCCGACCCTCGGTACGCTGCCGGAGGTGACGGAGGCGGACTGCCTGTTCCTCGCGCTGCACGGCGGGCAGGGGGAAGACGGCACCATTCAGGCGCTGCTCGACATGGTGGGGGTGCCGTACACCGGCAGCGGCCATCTGGCGAGCGCGCTGGCCATGGACAAGCACCTCAGCAAGGTGGTGCTGCGCGCGGCTGGGGTGCAGACCGCCGACTGGATCATGGCGCCGGCCGATGTGCGCACGCTCGATGCCGGCGAGGTGGGGCGGGCTCTGTCGTGGCCGGTGGTGGTGAAGCCCTCCAAGCAGGGGAGCACGGTGGGACTCAGCATCGTGCGCGAGCCGGGGGAGCTGGCCGCGGCCGTGACCGAGGCGTTCCGCTACGACGACGAGGTGATGATCGAGCGGTTCGTGGCGGGGCAGGAACTCACGGTGGGGATTCTGGGGGACCGGGTCCTCCCCACGATCGAGATCCAGCCGGTGAAGGAGCTCTACGATTACGAGTGCAAGTACACCCCGGGGATGGCCAAGGAGTTCGTGGCCGAACTGCCGCCGGAGGTGGCCCAGCGCCTGGCGGAGCATGCCACCAAGGCGTTCGCCGCTCTCAAGCTGGGGGGGTACGCGCGCATCGATTTCCGGCTGGACGCTGCCGGGGAGCCGTGGTGTCTGGAGGCCAACACGTTGCCGGGTATGACACCTACCAGTCTCATCCCACAGGCCGCCGCGGCTGCGGGCATTAGTTTTCCTGAGCTGTGCGAGCAGATCGTGATGCTCGCCCTCGCCCGACGTCGGGATCGCCAGTAGGTAGAAAATGCACTGGATCGGTCGTCGCCCCGCCTTCGTTGATCTGAGATGAGTTACGTCACCTACGACGAGTTCGAGAGTTCGCGCAGTCCGAGCGCCGTGTACTGGCTGATCGGGTTGTGCGTGGCCGTGTATTTCGTGCAGGCCACGCTGGTGGGCGACGCGAACATGGCGAACTGGTTCGGCTATTCGGCCGGCGACATGGCGTCGGGGTCGATGTGGACGATCGCCACGTACATGTTCGTGCATGGTGGCCTCATGCACCTGCTGCTCAACATGTGGACGTTGTGGTTGTTCGGTCCGCGCGTGGAGCGCAGCTGGGGCGCGAGCACGTTCACCTGGTATTATCTGTGGTGCGGGCTCGGTGGCTGGGCCTTTCACTACATGTTCCAGCGCAACGGCGGCATCCTGATCGGCGCGTCGGCGGCGATCCTTGGCGTGGCGGTGGCGTACGCCAGCCGCTGGCCCGACGACGAAGTGCTGTTCTTCGGTGTGGTGCCGATGAAGGTGAAGTGGCTGGTGGCGTTCATGGCGCTCATCAACATCACGATGACGGTGCTCGACAGCGGCAGTGCGGGCGGCACGGCGTACGCGGCGCACTTCGGCGGGATGGTGGCGGGGTGGGTGTATCTGCGGGCGCCGGGTGCCGGGAGCCTCGACCGCTTCCGGCGGCGCGTGACGCCGGCGCCGGATTACGGTGACGAGCCGCCGCGTGCGGTACCCAAGACCAGCCGTCCGCGTGAGCGTGACAGCGACGATATCGTGGCGCAGAGCAAGGCGGCGATGGCGCGCGTGCGCCCGGCGCCGGCCCCGAAGCCGCAGCCGGCGCCCACGGCGGTCGCAACGCCGGTGGCCAGCACGGCGCTCGACGCGGTACTCGACAAGATCGCGGCGGAAGGGATGGACAGTCTCACCGCGGCCGAGCGGATGATGCTGGACGAGTGGAGCAAGCGGCTCCGCGAACTGTCGTGACCCGGCGGTTGTTCATTCCGTATCGGGATTCATCATCGGGCGCCTGAAAACGGCGCCCGTGTCATTTACTGTTCTCACATGCCCAAGCCAGAACTGCTCGAGACCTTCCCCAATCCGTACGCGGACCGGAAGTACGAGATCTACATGGAGACCGCCGAGTTCACGTCGCTCTGCCCGTTGGGCGGAGTGGAGACGGACGCGGTGGAGCTCAAGCTGCTCGAAGGCGGCGCGCCCGACTTCGCGACGATCCGCATCACCTACGTGCCGGCCGAGGTGTGCCTCGAGCTGAAGAGCCTGAAGCTGTATTTCTGGAGCTTCCGCAACGACGGCATCTTCTACGAGCGCGCGGTGAACCGCATCCTCGACGACCT
>CAZNZG010000349.1:0-2856 GCA_964577455.1 uncultured Gemmatimonas sp.
TTTCGTCTTGGCCGCGCAGTCACGCGGCCCTCGTCGTGTGCTTGTCCAGGTCGGCCGGACGGCAGAACATGCCACCGGCATTCCCGGGAACGCGCACCACACTGTCGGTAATACCCAGCGTGCTCTCGGTGCCACCCAGGAACAGGGCACCGCCCGACGTGAGCATGCGCGCCATCCGATCGATCACGTCCTTCTTCGTGGCGACATCGAAGTAGATCAGCACGTTGCGGCAGAAGATGATATCGAACTGCCAGAAGGACGGAAACGGATCGAGAAGATTGATCTCCTGATACGTCACACGATTTCGGATCTCGGGAAGCAGCTCAAACCCGTCTGCATGGGGCTTGAAGTACTTCACCAGCATCTGGACGGGAAGCCCGCGTTGTACCTCGAACTGGTTGTAGATGCCGGCCCGCGCCCGCGCGAGCACGGCGCTCGAGAAATCGGTCGCGGTGATTTCCACCCGCGTGCCGGCAAGCTGCTGCTCGAGTTGCGCCACGATCATCGCGATCGAATACGGCTCCTGGCCCGTGGAACTCGCGGCACACCAGATACGCACCGGTCGTCCCTGCGCCTTCGCGCGTGCGGCCACCGCGGGAAGCAGTTCCTTCTCGAGCGCCACGAACGGCTTGGTGTCGCGAAAGAACATGGTCTCGTTGGTCGTCATCGCGTCGCACACATGCTTGACCAGCGCCTTCGGGGGAGCCACCCGCAAGGCCTTCACCAGCGCCGGCAGATCCGCGTGGCCGTATACCGAGGCGACCGCCGGCAGGCGGCTCTCGAGGAGGTATTCCTTCCCCGGCCCGAGGGTGAGGCCACTGTGCTTCTTGAGAAGATCACTCAAGAACGCGTAGTCGTCCGCTGCGATCATGATACCAGTACTCCACAGGAAGCCTGTATGGCTCCCGCAATTTCCGGCAGGGGAAGAATCGCCGACGCGAGACCCGCATTGGCCACGGCGCCCGGCATGCCCCATACCACACTTGTTGCTTCATCCTGCACGAGAATCCGTCCACCGCGTTCGTGAATGGCGCGCGCACCGCGCATGCCATCTTCACCCATGCCGGTCAGCACCACACCCAGCGTACTCGCCCCGTAGATCGCGGCGATGGAGCGGAACATGGGATCCGCCGAGGGACGGCAATAATTCTCCGGCTCCGCCAGGCTGAGCTGGATGTACGGCTTGGCTTCCTCGGTTCGCACGATCATGTGGAAGCCACCGGGGGCCACATACGTGTGATTCGGGAGGATCGGCTCGCCATCCACCGCTTCCTTGCAGGCGCGGCCCGTGTCACGTTCGAGGCGCTGTGCGAGCAGCCCCGTGAACACCGCCGGCATGTGCTGGGTGATGAGGATGGGAAGGGGAAACGCCTTCGGCAGGTGACTCAGCACGTCCGCCAGCGCATTGGGACCGCCGGTGCTCGAGGCGATGGCCACGATCCGGGGCGTGGCGGCGCCACTGCGCGATGCGAGAATGGCGGTCGGCGGTGTCGACGAACCGGCCAGCGCTGATGTCGCGCCATGACTCTCGGGTGCTCCCGTGCGCCGCTGCTGCCGGCTGCGGGTGGCCCGGCCGATCGCGCGGACTTTCCCCACGATCTCCTGTTGCATCTGCGCCAGCGTGACGGCACCGGAACGTGCGGCTGGCTTTGTGATGTAGTCCGCCGCTCCCAGCGACAGGGCCTGCAACGTGACTTCGGCGCCAGTCTGCGTAATGCTGCTGGCCATGATCACGCGGGTATCGGGATACAGCGAGAGGATGCGTGGCAGCGCCGTGATCCCGTCCATTTCGGGCATCTCGATATCCAGCAACACCACATCCACCGGGGTGTGCTTCAGTGCATCGAGCGCCATCCGGCCGTTGGGGGCCGTCGTGGCCACCTTCATGTCCGATTCGGCGTCGATGATGCGCCCCAGCGCACCGCGAACCACGGCGCTGTCATCCACGATGAGCACGCGGATCGGCGCAGCGGCATTGGTCATGTCACACCGCAGGCGTCGAGTTTCGACGCGATGATCTCGGCGTCGAAGGGCTTCATGATGTACTCGGAGGCGCCCAGCGTGAGGGCCAGCGTGATCTTGTCGAAGCTCGTGTGCGTGGTGCACATGATGATCGGGGGACGCACCAGCTGCGGATGCTTCGGGAGTTCCGCGAGAAACGCCAGGCCGTCCATCTCGGGCATGTCGATGTCGCACAGGACGGCATCAAAGCTGCCGCCACGCGACAGGGCATCGATCGCTTCCTGGCCATTGGCCGCCTCGTGCACCCGATGTCCGAGTTGCTCGAGGATCCGGCGAATGGCCTTGCGAATGGTGGACGAATCGTCAACGACGAGTATGTGCTTCATCAGGTCCTCGCATCGGGGTGGCGGGCAGGTGGCGTAGGTACCACCTGCCCGGCAGGATCGGATCAGATGCTGCGCATCTTGGTCAGGAATTCGGTCACGGCGCGATTGAGGCGCTCGGACTCGAACGACAGCCCCGAGGCGGCTCCCTTGATGCTCTCGGCGGTGCGGCCACCCTCCGCCGCTACCTGCGTGACCATCGCGATGCTGGAGCTCACTTCCGCCGTACCGCGCGCGGCCTCGCTCACATTGCGCGAGATCTCGCTGGTGGCGGCATTCTGCTCTTCGACCGCGCCGGCGATCGTGGTGGAGATTTCGTTGATCTTCGTGATCACGCCGGTGATCTCACGGATGGCGTTGATCGCGGACGTCGTCTCCGACTGTACCCCCGAGATCTTGCTGCCGATTTCCTCGGTGGCCTTGGCGGTCTGCCGAGCCAGTTCCTTCACTTCGTTCGCGACCACGGCGAAGCCCTTGCCGGCCTCGCCGGCCCGCGCCGCCTCGATCGTGG
>CAZNZG010000350.1:0-2499 GCA_964577455.1 uncultured Gemmatimonas sp.
CGGGCCGCCGTCAGGAACTCGAAATACTTGTTCGGCTTGGTCGAGGACTGGATGTACCCGCCGTACTCCGAGACGTTGTCCACGTCTTCGTTGCCGCCGTTGATCGTGTTGCCAGTCCGCGGATTGGTCCAGATGTAATCGGCGCCGTAGGTGAAGCTCTGCTTCTTGCCGAGGTCGAACCCGTGCTGGATCTGCCCGGCCGCCACACGCGACTTGTCGACGATCGGCTGCCCCGAACGCAGCAGGTAGGTGCCCTGATCGTCCTGCGCGTTGTCGTTGCCGGCGTCGCTCGAGTTGAGGAAGGCCTGGGCGAAGAGCTTGTTCCAGCGGAAACGCTGCTGGACGCTCAGGTACGTCCAGTTCTTGATCTGCGCCGACCCGTTGGCACCCGTCAGTTCGATGCCGCTGCCCACGTTGGTGTAGCCCACCGTGGTGATGGCTTCGGTGTTTTCGGTGGGACGCACGTCGAGACGCGCTTCACCCGTGTAGCGCTTGAGGTCGAAATCGCGCTGGTTGATCTGCCCACGGCGCGAGGCCGGCACATTCGCGGTGGTCGGGAAGGTGGTGGGCTCGCTGCGATCGGCATACTCCCAGTCGCGGCCCTGCATGTACTCACCGGACAGCTTGAAGGCGATCTGGTCGTTGATCTTCTGCGCCGTACGGATGCCCGTACGAATCACCGAGCGCTCGCCACCGTCGACCGAGATCGTGGTGCCCTGCGAGTTGAAGGGGGACTTCGTGATCACATGGAGCACGCCGTTCGAGCTGTTCGGGCCGTAGAGCGCCGACGCCGGACCGAGCAGCACTTCCATGCGGTCGATGTCCTCATTCGTGCCGGTGAACAGGAAGGGCACGTTGACGCGCAGCGACGGCACACCGGCGAAGCGGTAGTCCTGCAGCATCAGCATCGAGCCACTGAACGCGTTGTTGAAGCCGCGCGCCACGATGTTGGCCTGCGCAATGCCGCCGCGGTTGATGTCGATGCCAGGCGTGGACCGAAGGTGGTCGGTGATCGTGACCGCCGGCGTGGTCTCGATCCGCTCGCTTGAAATCACCGAGATCTGCGCCGGTGCGTCGAGCGCCTTCTCCGGGCGGGAGCGGCTGGCGGTGACGACCGTCTGCGAAAGCGTCGTCGTTGCCTGCGTCAGGGCGAAATTCACCACCTGACCAGGACGCACGTTCTGCACGGCCTTGCGCTCGTAGCCGATCAGACGCGCCGTGACGGTGTAGCTGCCGTCACGCAGGTTGATGATGCGGTAGCTGCCGTCGGCACCGGTAACCGCGCCGTACTGCTGTCCACCCGTGAGCAGGGCGCCCACCTGCGCGTTCTCGATCGGCCGACCCGTCGTCGCGTCGGTCACCTTGCCGGTGATCACGCCACTCTGGGCAGCCAACCGGCTGGACACACCGGGCACCATGCCCAGCGCGACCACGGTGGTCGCCAACATACGTCGGAGGAACAGGGACATCACACACCTCGGGAGGGAGGAAAAAAAAGTCGAGGTTCGGCGGTCCGTGCATCGGGCACGGACGAAAGGAGGGAATCCGGCATCCCATACGCCGACTGAGGACACGCGGAATGGTTCTATGTTCGCCGGAGTGGCCTAGCTCGTCAATATGCCCCCCCGGTTATCCCACGCTAAATCCGCAATTACGGCTATCCGTCTCCGCAGATGCGGTCCAGATCCTGCACACCGACCAGGACGTCACGAGGGCGCGCCGCCCCTTCGGATGGCGCCAGCACCCCGGCGGCCTCCAACTGGTCGATGATTCGGGCGGCGCGGCCGTAGCCGATCTTCAGGCGACGCTGCAGCAACGAGGTGGACCCCTGCCGATGCTGAATCACCACCTCCGCCGCCTCACGGAAGCGCGCATCCCGTTCGTCGGACGCGCTCGCATCGTCGTCCTCGTCACCGCCGGCGGCCTTGGCTTCCTGCGCACGCACCGCCTCGAGGATGTCGGGCTCGCCCGCGCCCGGCCCGGCGGCCCCCGCCTCCATGCGAAGGCGGGCATCGTCGTACCAGCGGAGCAGTGCCTCGGTATCCTCGCTCGACAGGTACGCGCCCTGCAAGCGAGACGCTTCAGACTTCCCCGGCGGAATGAAGAGCATATCACCATTCCCGAGCAGTGATTCGGCGCCCGCGCCGTCGATGATCGTGCGGCTGTCCACCTGCGACGCCACACGAAACGCGATACGACAGGGAAAGTTCGCCTTGATGAGCCCCGTGATGACGTTCACGCTCGGCCGCTGCGTGGCGAGAATCAGGTGAATGCCGATCGCACGCGCCTTCTGGGCCAGCATCGCAATCGGCGTTTCCACTTCCCCCTGCACCGTCATCATGAGGTCGGCCATTTCGTCGATCACCACCACGATGTACGGCAGGATCCCGCCCGCATACGTGCGATCTTCGAAGGCCACGTCGGGGCTGCGCGGCTTGAGGACCGCCGCCCCCGTGCCTTCCTCATGCTGCGTCACCCGACGGTTGAACTCCTGCAGGT
>CAZNZG010000350.1:2509-2797 GCA_964577455.1 uncultured Gemmatimonas sp.
CACCGCCCACTTGAGCACGGCGGCCGCATCACGGTTGTCGGTGATGACCTTGTGCCGGAGGTGCGGCAGCGTGTTGTACACGCTGAGCTCCACCATCTTGGGATCGACCATCAGGAAGCGCAGCGTACGCGGCGTATGCCGATACACCAGGCTCGTGATGATGGTATTCACGCATACGGACTTGCCAGACCCGGTGGCACCTGCGATCAGCAGATGCGGCATGTTCGCGTGGTCCGCCACCACGGGACGCCCCTGGAGATCCTTGCCGAGCGCGATCGGCAGCGCCGC
>CAZNZG010000351.1:0-2780 GCA_964577455.1 uncultured Gemmatimonas sp.
TCCAGCCGGACGACGCCTGCTGCTGGATGATCGCTCCGATCGAGACGTTGCCGGCCAGCAGGATCACGGGGATCGTCGACATCCCCATCGCGATCTCGTAGGAGATCATCTGGGCGCTCGAGCGGAGTCCGCCAAGGAGTGCGTACTTGTTGTTCGAGGACCATCCTGCCAGTACGATCCCGTAGACGCCAAGCGACGAGATCGCGAGCGTGAACAGGAAGCCCACGGGCAGCGGTGCAATCGCCATGTCGATCAGTCCCCACGGCGTGGGGAGCGGTGCCGCGAACGGCAGCACCGCCCACGTGAGCATGGCGGGGATGAACGCCAGCGCCGGCGCGAGGATGAAGAGCCACCGATCGGCAAAGACCGGATTGGTTTCTTCCTTCATGAAGTTCTTGATGCCGTCAGCGACCGGCTGGAGTATGCCGCCGGGGCCCGCGCGATTGGGGCCGCGTCGATCCTGAAACCACGCGGCGAGCTTGCGCTCGAGCAGTGTGAGCAGCGCGACGGTGACCAGGTAGATCCCGAAGAACACGAGGATCTTGATGACACTGGCGGCCACGAACGTGCCAATGGCTGCCGGTGCCTGCTGCGAATCGGCGTAGGGGAACCAGGCACCAAGATCGATGGCGGCAAGCAGTGGCATGGGGGTCATGCGGAAGCCCCCGCCACCGCTGTCGCGTCGGCGGCTGTCTGCTCCACGACCGGCAGTCCGCGGAGCCCCAGTGCGTCGTAGTCGAGCCCGGCGAATGCAGGGTGCGAGGCGCTGAGCGCCGCAAACACGTCGGATGGCAGGTGGTACTCGCCACCGGCACCCATGGCACCGAGCAGGTCACCCAGCACGAACCACGTGGGACGCGCCACGCCGGGGGCTGTCCGCGCCTGCAGGAAGCGCTGCACACGACCGCGGAGGTTGACGAAGGTGCCCTCTTCCTCCCAGGTGTTCGTCACCGGCAGCACCACGGTGGCACGCGCCTGCGCGAGCATCGGCACGGTCGTGCCCACGTACACCAGCTCGCCCGCTCGCGCGAGCATGTCCGCGCTCACACCGTCGAGCGGATCGCCAACCACCAGCACGATGTCGCCATCCCGAATCGCGTCGGTGACCTGCGCGATCTCGGCGAAGCCAAGCTGCCGGGCCCCCGTCGCATTGGCCGCGCGCTCCTCGCGAAGAGCGAGGTCCGGCGCGCCGGGAAGCGGCACCACGGCGCCGCGCTCGAGGCGGAAAACCCCCTGCCCGTTCGTCCTGGCCACCAGACGCTCGAGGAGAAACAGCGCCTCATTCGACAGGTTCGGCGACGCAACGACGACCACACGGCCTGCACTCATCACTCGCGCCGAGGCGCTGAGCGCAGCGTCCCAGTCGACGATTTGCAGACTGCCGTTCACGCGGACCATCGGCTGGTCGGCACGATCGCGGCGCCCGAATTCGCGGTAGGTCTGTCGACCCACCTCGCACATGTAGTACTGGTTGACCGCGTCGTTGGGACGCGGCTTGAGGCGTACGGGCACGTTGTCGCGGGTCTCCGCCACGGCGTTGCAGCCTTGGCTGCAGCCGGTGCAGATCGTGGGCGCCCGATCGAGCTCCCACGCTCGCGCCTTGTTGAGGAAGTCCTTGCTCAACAGGGCACCCACCGGGCACAGATCGATCACGTTCCCGGCCCACGGGTTCGTGAGATCATGGCCTTCGGCCTTGCCGATGAACGCACGATCGCCGCGCTCGGATACGTTCAGCACAGGTTCCTGTGCCACATCGCCCATGAAGCGCACGCAACGCGTGCACAGGATGCAGCGGTTCTGCACATAGAGCACATCGCCGCCGAAGTCCTCGACCGGATTGAAACGCTTCGGCTCCCGATACCGCGAGTCGGCACGCCCTTCGGCGAAGGTGTAGTCCTGCAGTTCGCATTCGCCGGCCTGATCGCAGATCGGGCAATCGAGCGGATGGTTGATGAGCAGGAACTCGAGCACGCCCTTGCGCGCTTCGAGCGCTTTGGGGGAGTGCACGTGGACCACCTGCCCTTCGATGACACTGGTGGCGCAGGCGGGGGCCAGCTTGGGGAACTTCTCGACTTCCACGAGGCACATGCGGCACACTCCCGCCACCGGGAGCCCCGGATGGTAGCAGTAGTGCGGAATGAGCACCCCGGCGGTCTTTGCCGCCTCGAGGATCGACATGCCGTCCGGTACCGTCACCGGGCGCCCTTCGATCGTCAGCGAGACCATCTTCACGTCGGCCATAGTGTCCTCACGCCGCCGAGGCGCGGAACGCCCCGGGCACGGTGACCATCGACGGATTCGCCGCGATCTTCGCTTCGAACTCGTGGCGGAACTTCTTGAGCCCGGACACGACGGGCGTGGCACAGGAATCACTCAGCACGCAGATCGTCTTGCCGCTCATGTTGTCGGCGATTGCGAGCAGCGTGTCGAGATCCTCGGCCGTTCCCTCACCATCGCGAATGCGTTCCATGATGCGCGTGGTCCACGCCGTGCCCTCGCGACACTGCGAGCACTGGGCGCAGCTCTCGTGGGCATAGAAACGGGTGAGGCGCGCAATCTGTCGAACCATGCACTGGCGGTCGTCGAATACGATCACGCCCCCCGATCCCAGCATGGTGCCGGCCGCGACCATGCCCTCGTAATCCATGATCGCGCCCTCGGCCTCCTCACGCGGGAGGATCGGCACCGACGAGCCGCCCGGGATTACCGCCTTGATTTCACGTCCGGGCAGCGGCCCGCCGCAGAGGTCGTACAGGAACTCCTTGAACGGGAACCCCAGG
>CAZNZG010000352.1:0-2779 GCA_964577455.1 uncultured Gemmatimonas sp.
GTGACGTGATTGCGGCCGTGGGCACCGTCACGCCGCGCCCCGGCGAGCCGATCATCGATGGGACCGGCATGGTGCTCGCCCCCGGCTTCATCGACACGCACAATCACTCGTCGTCGGGGATCGAGGTGGAACCTGCCGCTGTGTCGCAGGTGTCGCAGGGCATCACCACCATGGCCGTGGGCCCCGATGGCAGCTCTCCCTGGCCGATCGGTGAGTATCTGCAGCGCCTCCGCAGCAAACCCCCCACCGTGAACGTGGTCACTTTCGCCGGACACGCCACCATCCGCCGAGAGGTCATCGGCTACGACTACAAGCGACCGGCCACGTCTGCCGAAGTGGCGCGCATGGCGGCGCTGGTCACGCAGGCGATGAACGAAGGCGCTTTCGGCCTCAGCTCCGGGCTCGAATACGAAGTGGGGAGCTACTCGGCCACCGACGAAGTGGTCACCATGGCGCGCGCCGCCGGGGCCAAGGGCGGCATCTACATCTCGCACATTCGCGACGAGGCCGATCTCGCGATGGAGGCCATGCGAGAAGCCATCACCATCGGTGAGCAGGGCAAGGTGCCCGTGCAGATCACGCACATCAAGCTGGGCACCGTGGGCGTGTGGGGACAGGCAAATCAGGCGGTGACGATGGTGGAGGCGGCGCGCGCGCGGGGCGTGGATGTCACCGCCGATGCGTACCCGTATCTCGCGTGGCAGTCCACACCGCGTGTGCTCATTCCCAACAAGCGCTACACCGACTCGGCCAGTGTGCGGCGTGGGCTGGACGACATTGGCGGCGCGAAGAACGTGCAGATCACGCGCTGGGGTGCACACCCGGAGTTCGTGGGCAAGCGGCTCGACGAGGCGGCGCGCCTGCTTGGCGTGAGCGACATCGAGGCGTACATCCGCTTTCAGGGCGACGAAGAATCGGGGATGATCGGTCACGCGATGACCGAAGAGGATCTGCGCACCTTCTACAGGCAACCGTGGGTCATGGTCGCCAGCGACGGTGGCATTGCCAACAATCATCCGCGCGGCGCCGGCACCTTTCCGCGCGTGCTGGGGCGCCTCGTGCGCGAACAGCGGTGGATGACGCTCGCCGAGGCGATTCACAAGATGTCGGGCATGCCGGCGGCGCGTTTGGGGCTGCGCGACCGCGGCACGCTGACACCGGGGATGAAGGCCGACCTCGTGCTGTTCGATCCGGCCACGGTGACCGACCGCGCCACCTTCGAACAACCGCGCGCGCTGTCCACCGGTATGCAGCGCGTGTGGGTGAACGGTGTGCTGGTGTGGAACGGCACGGCGGTCACCGAGGCCCGTCCGGGGCGGGTGCTTTCACGCCAGTGAATGCAAACGGGGGGCGGACACCGGCACCCGCCGATCTCCGCCCCCCGTCTGCATGAGTCGCGACTGCCCGCGGGGTCAGTACCCCGGATTCTGCGTGAGCTGCGGCGACACGCGCACGTCGCGAATGGGGATCGGGAAGAGCGCCTGTCCCGCACGGTCCTGAATGCCCTTCACCTGAATCACCTTGCCCAGGCGGACGAGGTCGGGCCAGCGGTCACCTTCGAGTGCGAGCTCGAGACGGCGTTCCAGTTCGATCTGGTTGATCACATCCGCCTGCGTGGTGACCTGATTCCCGAGGGTGTGCGGTGCCAGGGCTGCACGGATGCGCACCTTGTTGTACTGCGCCACCGCTTCAGGCAGACGGTTGAGGCGCGCGAGTGCTTCCGCCTTGATGAGCACTACCTCGGCCAGACGGATCACGTGCACGTGCTCCGTTCCCGGACGCGCCGACCACTTGGTGCCGTTGAGGGGACGTGATGCCACACCGCTGGGGCGTACGGTCACGGTGCGCCGTACGTCGCCAGCCGGATAGGCTGCATCGAGCCCGCTGCTGGGTGCCACCTCGGCGCGTCCCACCGAGAGATAGTAGTTGCTCAGCCCGTTCGTCTCGGTAGCGTTGAAAGCCACGCGGAAGATGTCCTCCGTGGTGTTGCTGCCCAGTGCCGAGAAGAGATCGGCGTAGGGCACCACGAGGGTATCGCGCCCGGCCAGCACGACGTTGGCTGCGTCCAGCGCCGCCTGATAATCGGCCTGACTGCTGGCATTGCCCGGGAGCCCGGCCCGGTAGAAGAGCACGCGAGCGCGCAGCGCGCGGGCCGCTGTTGCCGTGGCGTAGCGGGTGTTGGTGGTGTTGCGGATGAGGGCTTGCGCGCTGTCGAGATCTCGCAGCACCTGCGTGTACACCTCATTCACCGGCGTGCGCACGTAGGCCTTCGACTCGTCGGGGCCGGTCGTGACCTTGGTGGGAATGGGGACCGGCCCCCAGTACTTGACCAGGTTGTGGAAGCCGAGCGCCCGGATGAAGTACGCCTGCCCCATCACATCGGCACGGGTGGCCTCGGGGATGCTCGTCACCGCGGGCACCTTGTCGATCAGCAGGTTGGCGCGATTGACGCTGGAGTAGATCGCCGTCCAGAAGGCCGTCACCTCCTGATTGTCAGCCTGCATGCGGTTGGTCTGCATCTCGCCGAGGAACTGGAAGGTACCCGACCACACGGTGTTGTCGGCGGCGAGGTCACCCACCAGCTGCGCCGACAGGCCGTAGTAGCTGCCGCTCTGCAGCGCGTCGTACGCGCCGTTGAGCGACGCGGTGGCGGTGGCGGCGTCCTGAATCATCTGGTCCTGCGGCAGCGACGTGACGGGCTCGGTTTGCAAAATGCCGTCGCAGGCCGTGGTGACGGTCAGTGCCGTGAGCGCGGCGAGGCGCGCGAGCGATCGGATGC
>CAZNZG010000353.1:0-2779 GCA_964577455.1 uncultured Gemmatimonas sp.
GGCGGAGCTCGTCGCCGCCAAGTAAGGTGATTTCCACCGGCTCCGTGTTGTGAACACGCGAACACGGAGATCACGGAGATCACGGAGATCATGGAGCCTGGCGAGAGGCACGGAGCACTGCAACGAGCACAACAAAGGGGAAGGACCGAATCATCGGTTCTTCCCCTTTGCTTTTTTCGCTGTGCTCCGTGCCCTCATCAGCCTCGGCGATCTCCGTGCTGACGCGTTTCCCATCGCTCACGGCAATGGAAACATCAGCGGCGGCGCGTCTTCATCATGATCTCCACCGCCGGCCGTGTGGTGAGCCGCGCGTACGGCCGTACCGTCTCCGGCTGCAGTGTCTCGAAGTCATATCGGCGGGCGAGTCGCGCGATGATGAGCGCCGTTTCGATCGTGGCGAATGCGGCCCCCACACAGATGCGCGGGCCCGATCCGAACGGGAGATAGCTTCCCGGTACCTGCTTCGATTCGCGCTCGGGGAGGAAGCGGTCGGGGTCGAACCGATCCGGCTGATCCCACAGCTTTTCGTGGCGGTGCATGCTCCATGGCGCGATCATCAGCATCGTGCCCCGCCTCACTCGCCGGCCGGCAATCTCGGTGTCCTTCCCCGCCACGCGCGGCAGAAAGGTGATCGGCGGATAGAGTCGCAACACTTCGCGGAAGAAGTTGCGCACGAACGGCAGCCGCTTGGTATGCTCCAGCAGTACGGGGCCATCCCCGACGACCGCCTCGACTTCCTCGCGGATGCGCGCCACCATCTCGGGACGCTGTGACAGAATGAAAAACGCCCAGGTGAGCGAACTCGCCGTGGTCTCGTGGCCCGCGAGAAAGAAGACCCCGAGCTGATCGATCAGCCCCTCGCGGTCGAACGGCTGGCCCGTCTCGGCGTCGCGGGCCTCGAGAATGGCGCCGGCGATGTCGTCGTACTCGGGATGCTGCAGCCGCGCATCGAGCATGGCCCCCAGATGCAGCCGGATGCGCGCACAGGCCTGACGCACCGGCTCAGGCTGCTGATGCGGGGACCACGGCTTGTCCCAGAGGAGGCGCTTGATGTCGATGCTTCCCACCTGCCGTTCGAAGCGCATGAAGTCCTCGAACACGTCATGCGAGGTCTGCCCCGCGAGTGGCACGGAGAAGATCGTGCGCGTGATGACGTCGGCGGTGAGGTGACTCATGGCCGCATCGAGCGAGAACGGCTCCTGCGACGCAGCCTGCGCGTCGAAACGCTGCTCGTAGTCATCGACCGCCGCTGCCATGAAGTCGAAGGCCCGATTGATCCGCATGTGCGAGAACGCCGGGTCGACCATCCTGCGCTGCCGGCGCCAGCTGTCGCCGCTCGTCACGAACATGGAGTTCCCCACCAGATCCTCGAGCGCCTCCACGAACAGATCGTTCTTGGGGAAGGTGTCGTGATCGGTGAGAATGCGGCTCACCCAGACGGGATCATTCACCAGCAGGATGCCGCGGCGTGTATAGCCGAGCGGCGTGACCATCTCGCGATAGGCGAGGTCGGGGAGCAGTCCCAGCAGGTCTTTCTCGCGGCGCCACATGAGGCGCAGCAGCGATGGTACCGGGGACCGCGGCGTGGGGGCCGGCGGTCGCCAGAGCGTCGATGCGGAGGCGGCAGGCGTCACGCGCTACGCCTTCGCACTGGTGGGCACCTGCCGGTGGCGCATGAAGGCGATGCGGATGCGCGCCTGATGGTAGATGATGATCGCCAGCCCCACGACGAGCGGAATGGCCCACATGCGGGGGTTGAGCGCATGCCCCGGGCTGAGCCGCACGAAGCCGAAGGCCATGAATGCCGTGTACACCGAGATCCCGCTCCCGACGATCGCCTTCACGTGCTCGAGCTGGTACGCAATGCGGCTGGGCTCGTCGGTGTAGATGAACCAGAGATTCGTGAGCCCCGACGCGACGCCGACTATCGAAAAGGCCATCATCAGCCCTTCGTCGATGAGCCACCCGCGGTACGCACACACCAGGGCCGCGAAGATCGTGAACACGTTGAGCGCCACGTTGCCCCAGTGGCGATTGGCGAGGTGGTGCTTCTTGTTGCGGATGGTCACCACGCCGTGCCACACCAGCTGGATCGTGAGAATGGCCAGATAGAGCATCATCCAGCCGAAGATTCCCTCGATGCGATACTGCGGCCAGTTGAGCGCCACCTGCTTGGGGTGCGTTTCGAGCGGGGCGAACAGCGTGGTGGTGGCCATGCCGATCGCCATGCTCGCCGTGACCATCATGAGGCGGGAAAAGAGCATCCCATACTTCCGATGAGTGGGACTGCCCTTCTTGCCGATGGTGGGGATCCAGAAAAGGATCAGTCCGACGGCGCCGGTCGTGATGTGTACCACCAGGAAGGCTTCAAACGGCCACATGCGGAACCTTGGTACCCTGTGACGGGAAGAGGGGTAGTACGCGGATACGGGGGAGTCTGGCAGCGCCGGGGTGGTAACGCCACCGCGAACGGCCGGACAGGCACCGCGGACCCGCCCCCCCGGAATCTGTGCCCGAGTGGGGTTTTTCCGGCAGGTGCCGAGACTCCCAAGGGTGTGGATTCGCTTGACCCTGAAGGTCTTGCAGGGTTAACTCTACCATCTGTGCGGCGTCGTCGTGCCGTACGCCCAAAATGCTGGACGGGGGTCATCCGACCCCCGACTGCCAACCGTACCGGAACGCCATGTCCCACGACAAGCATCTGCGCTGCTCTTTTTGCGGAAAGTCCAAGGACGCCGTCCGGAAATTCATTTCGGGCCCGTCGGTCTACATCTGCAAC
>CAZNZG010000354.1:0-2776 GCA_964577455.1 uncultured Gemmatimonas sp.
GTGCAGGTATCGACCAAAGTGTCACCCAAGACGTCACGGACGGGTGCTGCTGTCGGCCAGGAGTCGGCGGATGGCCGGCCGTAGCGTGAGCGGCGCCACCGGCCCCATGACCGTGTGCTGCACCACGCCCTGCCGGTCCACGAGATAGCTGGTGGGGTAGCCGCGCACGCCGCCGAAGGCCGCGATGACGTCGTCACCGACAATGGCCACCGGATAGGTGATGCCCCGTTCGGCGAGAAAGGCGTCCACTTTGCCGGCGGGGCCGCGATCCACCGATAGCCCCAACAGCACCATCCCCTCGGCTGCGTAGGCATCGGCCAGCTGCTGCAGCGCCGGCATCTCGGCGCGACAGGGTGGACACCAGGTGGCCCATACGTTCACCAGCACCACTTTCCCACGAAGCGAGGTACTGGTGAGTTGCTCGCCGCTCCTCGTGGTGACCGCATATTCAGGGCGGCGCGCATCACGGGCGCGCACCCCGACGAGCGCCTCCACATGCGGCCAGCAGCGCGGCGCCGCCCAGATCACGACCGCCAGCGTGATGGCGTTCGAGAGGTTCACCCACTTCGGCCACCTCCGCGACGCAGGCGGCGCACTCTCGGTCGGCTGATCAGTCACGCCGCACCGCGCCAATCACCTTGAAGCGCTGGCCGTCGTGGGCGGTACGCACCTCGCCGAAGGTCTCTTCGATGAGCCATTCGTACGGCAGCGTACGGTTGGCCACGAGATAGAGCCGTCCACCGGGGAGCAGGCGATCGTAGCTCTGCGTGATGAAGGCGCGCGGGATATGCAGATCGGTCCCCTTGCCGAGATGAAACGGCGGGTTGCTCACCACCACATCGAAACGTTCGTCGCCGGCGGCCCCCGCCACATCGCTGGCACGTACCTCGACCGCGGTGCACTTCGCCTGCTGCGCCGTGCGGGTGGCACAGCGGACCGCATCGGCATCAGCGTCGAGCATGAGCACACGCGACGCCCCCTGACGCGCGGCCACCACGCCAAGCACACCGGCCCCGCAGCCGAGGTCGAGCACCCGCTCCCCCGCATCGATGCGCATGACCCCGGCCAGCAGATTGGTGGCCTCATCGAGGTGCTGCCACGAAAACACGCCGGGGCGGGTGTACAGCGTGAAGGCGGTTCCCCCCGTGCGCGTGGGCACCTCGTGAAAGTGCTCCTCGTCGAGCCACGGTGAAGCGATCGCCTCGGGATCACGCGGCGCCGGTGCCAGCTTCCGCGCGGTGAGCAGGCGATGGCTGCTGTGCTGCGCATCGAGACGCGCATGACCGAAGACCCGCTCGAGCAGCTTGGCCGCGGGCTTGGCCCCTTCGTCGTTGGCCCCCGCCAGCATGCACGTGCCCCCGGGGGCCAGCACCCGGAACGCCTCGGCGATCGCCAGCTGCACCCCGAGCTTGTCGGTGGGAATGCGAATGGTGACGAGCGCGCAGGAGCCGTCGGGCACGAGCGCACCGGCAATGGCCGCGTGATGGACGACCGCGGTGCCGACGTCGTGCAGGGTGCGCCGTGACGCGTCCACGTTGCCCTGATAGCGATCGAGCGCGATCGGGTGGTAGCCGCAGTGCGCCGCCACCGCCGGCACGAAGCCGTTGCCGCTGGACAGATGCAACGATCGGCGTCGCCCCTCCGGGGGCGTATCGACGCCACCGGTCTCCGCGTGGGCAGCGCCCACGATCGCCTCGGCCAGCATGAAGGCGGCCGGGTCGGCACTCCCGTGGGCGAAGACCCCGGGCTTGGAAGCGACCTGCACCACGCAGTCACCAGCGCGGGCGGGGCCCACCTGCCACGTGGTGTAGGGCGAGGCGGATTCGGAAGCGGAACGGCGGGATTCGGGTTGGGGCATCCGGGAAAGCTACCTACGCGGGACGCGCGTGTGCCGCAGTCGCGACTTCTGCAGTCGCGACTTCTGCGGTCGCGGCTTCCGCGTGCCGTTCAGGGGCAGGTGAAGACGACGGCGGTACGCGGCGGCAGTGAGAGCGTCGCGACCGCTGCCTCCCAGCGAGCCTCACGCGCCCGCGTGTCGGCGGCGTCGGGACGGCGATGCACCGGGTGCAGCTGCAGCAGCCGCCCACGCAACCACGGGACCTCCACGCGGTGCGCGGTGACGTCCACGTTGACGGCATAGAGCACGTCCGTACACCGACCGCGCGCGGCGATCGGCAGTCCGCGCCCATCGAGGTGCCCCACCACCACGGTCGGCTCCTGCTGCGGCCCGGTGTTGGCAAAGCGCAACCGTCGGCTCACCTCCGCAGCCGTACCGAGGCGGAACAGCGGCGCACTGCGGCGAATGCGCAGCAAGTCGAGGAAGGCGTTGCGTGTCCACTGCACCTGTGCCGGCGTGGCGCGAATGGTGGTGTCGGCGAGGCGCGCTCGCATCCAGGGCCAGCTGGCCTCGTTGTCCCGGCGCGGCGGCAGCCCGCGGGCAAAACCATGCCACGCACCGGAGGGATCGTAGCTGTTGAACCAGTCGCCGCTGTCGAAGCTGTTGCGATCCATGCTCTTGCTGCGCAACAGCTCCTGCCCCGCGTGCACGTACGCGATCCCCTGACTGAAGAGCACCAGCGCCGACGCGAGATGCTGCACCCGCGCCCGCTCGTCGCCACTCGTGCCCATGGGCAACTTGAACACGTTGAGATCGAACAGGGTCTGGTTGTCGTGATTCTCCACGTAGTTCACGACCTCACCGGGGGACGTCACGTAGCCTGCGGGCTGGCCGCCACCGTATCGCAGGTCGCGCAGTGCCATGGTGTCACCGGACACG
>CAZNZG010000355.1:0-2772 GCA_964577455.1 uncultured Gemmatimonas sp.
TATTGAACCGCGCGCCGAGCGCGAGCTCATGGAGGCGATCTCCAATCCGTACGGTATGGTGCTCGTGACCGGTCCCACGGGATCGGGCAAGACCACCACGCTCTATTCGGCGCTCTCCAAGATCAACACCGGCGACACCAACATCATGACCGCCGAAGATCCCGTGGAGTACAACCTCTACGGGATCAACCAGGTGCTGGTGCGCACCGAGATCGGCATGACCTTCGCCGCGGCCCTGAAGGCGTTCCTGCGTCAGGACCCCAACGTCATCATGCTCGGCGAAATCCGAGACCTCGAGACGGGCGGTATTGCCATCAAGGCCGCCCTCACGGGGCATATGGTGCTCAGCACCCTGCACACCAACTCCGCGCCGGAAACGATCGTTCGTCTCCTCGACATGGGGCTCGAGCCCTTCAATGTGGCGTCGGCGCTCAACCTGATCCTGGCGCAGCGTCTCGTGCGCCGTATCTGCAGCAAGTGCAAGGTGAAGTACGTCCCCGACATCGCGGAGCTCACCGGCGCCAAGGTGAAGCCCGGGACCACGCTCGGAGAACTGCGCTTCACCGACGAGGCCCTCAACAATGCCCGCGCCAAGGCTACGCCGGAGGCGGTGCCGTTCCTGAGCAACCTCTCGCTCAACACCCGCATCGAGGAGCTCCCGTTCTTCAAGGGACACGGCTGTGACGCCTGCGGCGGCACGGGGCTCAAGGGCCGTCAGGGACTCTACGAGGTCATGTTCATGACCCCGACCCTCAAGAAGCTCGTGATGCAGAATGCCGACGTGCAGATCATCCGCGACTCGGCGATCAACGAAGGGATGCTCACCCTCCGCATGGACGGTTGGCTCAAGGTGCTGAAGGGCGTCACCACGCTCGATCAGGTCATCCGTGAAACGTCATCGTGAGCTTCCGTGACGGTAGCGTTTCCTGCCGCCCACCAATTCGTCCAGTACTGGGAACGCCGAGGCGTTGCCGGAAACCCCACCTAACCCGATGACCGCTCCTGCCCAGTCTCCCGTCTCCCTGCGCACCCTGCTCGATGAAATGATCGAGCGGGATGCCTCCGACCTGCATGTGACGGCCGGTGATCGGCCCAAGCTGCGGGTGGACGGGGACATCGTGAATTCGGCGGTCGAACACGTGCTCACGCCGCGCGACACGCTGCAGCTGGCCTACTCGGTGCTCACCGAGAACCAGAAGAAGCGCTTCGAAATGGAGGACGAGCTCGACTTCTCGTTCGGCATTGCGAACCTGTCGCGCTTCCGTGGCAATGTGTTCAAGCAGCGCGGCTGCGTGACCTTGGTCATCCGCCGCATTCCGTTCCAGATCAAGACGTTCGCCGAGCTCCAGCTGCCGGCGGTGATCGCAGGTTTCGCCGA
The DNA here is from genome assembly GCA_964577455.1 of uncultured Gemmatimonas sp. GTDB lineage: Bacteria > Gemmatimonadota > Gemmatimonadetes > Gemmatimonadales > Gemmatimonadaceae > Gemmatimonas. The sequence continues at coordinate 1,379 of CAZNZG010000355.1, forward strand.
GCGTCCCCGCGGTCTCGTGCTCGTGACCGGCCCGACAGGATCCGGCAAGAGCACCACGCTCGCGGCCATGATCGACAAGATCAACACCGAGCGTCGCGGCCACATCATCACGGTGGAAGACCCGATCGAGTTCATCCACCGTCATCGCAACTGCATCATCAATCAGCGCGAGGTGGGGGCCGACACCAAGAGCTTCGCCTCGGCGCTCAAATACGCGCTCCGTGAGGATCCCGACGTGATCCTCATCGGCGAAATGCGCGATCTGGAGACGATCCAGGCCGCGCTTACCATTGCCGAAACCGGTCACCTCGTGTTTGCCACGCTGCACACCAACAGTGCGGCCGAGGCGATCAACCGTATCATCGACGTATTCCCCAGCCACCAGCAGAGCCAGGTGCGTGCGCAGTTGGCGTTTGTGCTGGAGGGGATCATCACGCAGGTGCTGCTCCCCAAGATTTCCGGGCGCGGTCGCGCCATGGCGGCCGAAGTGCTGGTGGTCACGCCGGCCATCCGGGCGCTCATTCGCGACGACAAGGTGCACCAGATCTACTCGCTCATGCAGTCCGGCAAGAAGTTCGGCATGCAGACCATGAACGATGCCCTGTACCAGCTGTACGTGAACCGTCTCGTGAGCGCCGACGAGTGCGTGCGTTCGTCGGGCGATCCCAACGAGTTCTTGCGCATGATCGGCAAGGGCCCCATGGACGACTTCTCGAGCGGATCGTCCAACGGGAACGGCACCCGCGCCACTGAGCGACCGCTCACCGGTGGTCTCCGCCGATAGCACGACCGCGTAGCTGCTTCCTGCGACCAGTTTCCTGTTCCCTGCTCCCTGCAACCTAGGCTGTTATGCCGACCTTCACCTATACCGCGCGCACCCAGTCCGGCGACCTCAAGTCGTCGACAATCGACGCGCCCAGTCGCGATGATGCCGTTGCGCAGCTTCGCCGCCAGCGGCTGACCATCGTCAAGGTGGACGAATCCAGGTCCACCCCCGGCAAGAGCGGCGGTTCGATCTCGATGCGAGACATCGTGATCTTCACCCGCCAGTTCTCCACGATGATCAACGCCGGTCTGCCGCTCGTGCAGGCGCTCGACATTCTGGCGCGCCAGAGCGAGAACAAGGCGCTGAGCGCCGTGGTGCGGCAGGTGGTGTTCGACGTGGAGTCGGGCAATACGGTGGCCGATGCGATGCGCAAGCATCCCAAGGCCTTCTCGGACCTGTACACCAACATGGTGGCCGCCGGTGAGGCGGGTGGTATCCTCGATACCATCCTCAACCGCCTGGCGATCTTCATGGAAAAGAACGACGCCCTCGTCCGCAAGGTGAAGGGCGCGATGATCTACCCCACGGTGATTCTCTGTGTGGCCGCGCTCTGCGTGCTCATCCTGCT
>CAZNZG010000356.1:0-2770 GCA_964577455.1 uncultured Gemmatimonas sp.
CTGCAAGAACTACGATGGCGACGTGCAGTCCGACATCGTGGCGCAGGGCTTCGGCTCGCTCGGCCTCATGACCTCCGTCCTGCTCACGCCCGACGGCAAGACGATGGAGGCGGAGGCGGCCCACGGCACCGTCACGCGTCACTATCGCGAGCACCAGAAGGGGAACAAGACGTCCACCAACCCGATCGCCTCGATCTTCGCGTGGACGCGTGGCCTCGCGCATCGCGGCAAGCTCGATGGGACCCCCGATGTGGTGGCGTTCGCCGACAAGCTCGAGCAGGTGTGCATCGAGGCGGTGGAAGCGGGCGAGATGACCAAGGACCTCGCGATCCTCATCGATCGCAAGACGCCGTACCTGCACACGGAAGACTTCCTCGACGCGATCGATCGTCGTCTGCAGGCGAAGATGGCCTGAGCCTGCGGTTCGAGACACCCAGCAGACGGAGGCGCGGAGGGATTTCCCTCTGTGCCTCCGTCTGTTTTTTTGACGGGAGCGGATGGGCGCGGTAGCATGGAAGGTCCCCCCACCCAGAGACCTGTCATGCACCGACCCGCTGCCTGCCTGCTTGCGCTGGCCGCCGTCCCCACCGCCCTCGGGGCCCAGCGCCCTGCCGTCGCTCCCCCGCAACCGGTCGTCAGCCCCGCGCTGTATCAGGGGCTTCCGTGGCGACACATCGGGCCTGAAGGCAATCGATTCAGTACCGCAGTGGGCATACCTGGCGACCCCAACACGTACTACGTGGGCGCCGCCTCCGGCGGCATCTACAAGACAACCGACGGCGGTGTGCACTGGCAGGAGCTGTTCGACAAGCAACCCGTGCAGTCGATCGGCGCCATGGCAATCGCCCCGAGCGATCGCAACATCGTCTGGGCCGGCACGGGCGAAGCACACATCCGCAGCCACATTTCGATCGGGCAGGGGATCTACAAGTCCACGGATGCCGGCGGTACGTGGCAGCTCATGGGGCTCGAAAAGACCGGGCGTATCGCACGCGTGGTGGTGCATCCCACCAATCCCGACATCGTGCTTGTCTGCGCTCTCGGCACGGCGTATGGCCCGCAGCAGGAGCGCGGCGTCTATCGCACCACCGATGGTGGCACCACGTGGACGCGGGTGCTGTTCACCACGCCCGACGCCGGCTGCAGTGATCTGGCCATGAGCCCGGCCAACCCGCGCACGCTGTACGCAGGGATGTGGCAGATCGAGATCCACACGTGGGGACGTCGAAGCGGTGGTCCCGGCAGTGGCCTCTTCAAGAGCACCGACGGCGGCGTAACCTGGAAGAAGCTCGTCGGGAATGGCCTGCCCACGAAGATCACCGGCAAGCATGCCCTGGCGATCGCCCCCAGCAATCCGTCGCGCGTGTACGCGCTGATCGAGACGGGTGACGGCATTCCGTTCGAAGGCGAAGCCACCGAAAGCGGACAGCTCTGGCGCACCGACGACGACGGCGCCACGTGGCAGCTCATGACGCGTGACCGCAACGCCATGGGGCGCGCGCACTACTACTCGCGCACGGCTGTCGCGACCGACAACGACAACGAACTCTATTTCCACACCGCGAGCTACGCACGCTCGATCGATGGGGGGCGCACCCTGACCACGCTCGCGGGTCAGGAAGCGCCCGGTGGTGACCACCATGACATCTGGATCGACCCCACCAACGCCAACCGGCAGATCGTGGCGCACGATCAGGGACTGTCCATCACGGTCAATCGTGGCAAGACGTGGTTCCGCCAGCGACTCAGCAACGCGCAGATCTACCACGTGACGGTGGACAACAACATCCCGTACAACGTGCTGGGCAACAAGCAGGACGAGCCAAGCTATCGGGGGCCCAGCAACAGCCGCGTACAGGGTGGACGCAGTGCCGGCATTTCGCGCGGCATGTGGCATTCGGTCGGTGGCGGCGAGAGCGGTTGGGCCACCCCTGATCCGGTGGACCCCAATCTCATCTGGAGTACCGCGTCGGGCTCGGGGATGGTGGGTGGCATCGTGGTGCGCTTCGACGAAACCCGTCGCCAGTTCCGCAACGTGGAGGTGTGGCCGCAGCAGTCGAACGGGCCCGCTGAAGGGGTGAAGTACCGGTTCGTGTGGGACGCGCCGTTGCTGATCTCGCCGCACGACCACAACACGATCTACACCGGTAGCCAGCACGTGCACCGCACGCAGGATGGCGGCAACAGCTGGCAGGTGATCAGTCCGGATCTCACGCGCAACGACCGCTCGAAGATGAAAAGCTCGGGTGGGCTCACGCCCGACAACATCGGCGTGGAGTACGCCGGCGTGGTGTACGGCATCGCCGAGTCACCGAAGGAGAAGGGGACGATCTGGGTGGGGACCAACGACGGACTGGTCCAGCTCACCCGCGACAATGGCGCCACCTGGACCAACCTCACGGCCAACATTCCGGGGATCCCGTTCTGGGGATCGGTGCGCTCGATTGCCGCGTCGAAGTGGGATGCGGCCACCGCCTACATCACGGTGGATGCACATCAGGAGAACGACCGCGACCCGCACGTGTACCGCACCACCGACTACGGCAAGACGTGGACGAAGATCGTCAACGGTATTCCGCGCAGCATGCTGAGCTATGCGAAGATCATCATCGAAGACCCCGTACGTCGCGGGATGCTGTACCTCGGTACCGAGAACGCGATCTATGTGTCGTACGATCGTGGTGATCAATGGCTGCCGCTGCAGAACAATCTGCCGCATGCGCCGGTGTCCGGGATCATCGTGCAGGAGCACTTCAACGACCTGGTGATC
>CAZNZG010000357.1:0-2747 GCA_964577455.1 uncultured Gemmatimonas sp.
CCACGAACGCGGCCACATTGACCGGATCGTTGGCGCTGGAGTAGGGTGGTGCATACGACAGGTCGACCTGCGCGAGATCGTGCAGCGTCATGCGCCCCAGCAGCGCCATGGCCAGAACATCGATGCGCTTGTCCACCCCGGCGTGTCCGAACGCCTGCCCGCCCAGCAGGCGGGCGGTAGTGCGATCGTATACGAGTTTGAGCGACAGTTCGCGGGCACCGGGATAGTAGCGCGCATGATGATTGGCGTGCACGATCGCCACGCCCACATCGAAGCCGGCGGCGCGCGCAGCGCGTTCCGACAGCCCCGTCATGCCCGCGGTGGCGTCGAAGATCTTCACCACGCTGGTGCCGAGGGCACCGCCGTAGGGGAGCGGAGCGCCCATGGCATTGGAGGCGGCGATACGCCCCTGCCGATTGGCGGGGCCGGCCAGTGGTACACGGGCGCGCCGTCCGGAGACCAGATGCTCCACTTCGATCATGTCACCGGCGGCGAAGATGGCGGGATCGGAGGTCTGGAGGAATTCGTTCACGACCAGTCCGCCCGAGGCCCCGATATCAAGCCCCGCTTGCCTGGCCAGCGTGAGTTCCGGGCGCACCCCGGTGGCGAAGAGCACCAGGTCGGCTGCGAGCCGTCGTCCGTCGCTCAGCTCCACCTCGTGCTCGGACGGGTGTACCGCCTGAACGCCGACCTCGGTGATCACCTTCACATGGTGCTGTTCGAGTTCACGCGCCACCTGCACGCCGAACTCTCCGTCCATGAGCGACATCACGGTGGGGAGCATCTCCACGACCGTCGTGGCCAGCCCACGTGCATGGAACGCCTCGGCCATCTCGAGCCCGATGAAGCCGCCCCCCACCACTACGGCACTCCCGGGACGCTCCTCCGTGATGAACCGGTCGAGCCGGTCCATGTCGGGGACACTCCAGAGGGTGAACACGTGCGGTGCGTCGCTGCCCGGTACCGGGGGGCGGACCGGCAGGCCGCCCTGACCGAGAATGAGACGGTCGTAGGGGAGCCACTCCTCCCCCTCAGGGCCGCGCACGCGCACCCGTCGGTTCGGGCGGTCGAGTTCGAGTGCCTCCGTCTGGACCTTCACATCGATCCGGTAGCGTGCCGCAAAGCTCGCCGGGGTGGCCAGGAGCAGGCGGTCCCGCTCCTCGATCTGCCGGGCGATGAAGTAGGGGAGCCCGCAGTTGGCGTAGCTCACGTAGGGGCCGCGCTCGAGCACGGTGATCTGCGCGTGCTCGTCGAGGCGCCGGGCGCGGGCCGCTGCGGTGGCGCCGCCGGCCACACCGCCGATGATCAACAATCGGGTAGTCATGCGGGAAAGATTCGGGTGGTGGATTCACTAAATGTGTATACGTGAATATCCTGAGGGCATCGGGGTTCGCCTGACCCCAGCTTCCGGGCTTGGGTCGCGCCCCTGCGGCGGCATGGGGCGGGCAGGTAAATTGCCCGCATGGCTGACCAACCGACCTCGTCCCCGTCGACGAACACCACGACCGCCCATCTTGGGGCGCTTGCGGTCTGCACCGCTGCCGCGCTGCTCCTGCTGTGGCCCCTGCTCACCGGCGAGATCATGTTCGGGGGCGGCCGCTCCGACATGTTCATCGCCGGCTACTCATTCCGTCTGTTCGGCGCCGAGTGGTTCAAGGAGACCGGATCGATCCCGCAGTGGAATCCGTATCTCTTCAGCGGGCTGCCGTACATCGGCGCGATGCACGGCGACATCTTCTATCCATCGGCGTGGCTGCGATGGATCATGCCGGTGGATCTGGCGATCACCTACGCCATGGCGCTGCACTTCGTGCTGGCCGGGTGGTTCATGTACCGCTTTTCGCGCTCGCTCGGCTTGAGCTGGAGCGCGGCGATCGTGGCCGGTGTGGCGTTCGAACTCACCGGTATCGTGGCGTCGCAGATGAGCCCCGGTCATGACGGCAAGCTGTTCGTGTCGGCGCTCACCCCGCTGTCGTTCTGGGTGCTGCTTGCTGCCATACGCCACCAGAAAACGTGGGCGTTCGGTGTGTTCGCGATCGTGGTGTCGCTCATCATTCTGGGCCACTACCACATGGCCTATTTCCTGTTGCTGGCGCTGGGACTGTGGGCGCTCTATCTGGTGTTCTGGGATCCCGAGCGTCCGGCGGGGATCAAGCCGGTGCCGATGCTCGGTCTTGCCGCCGCGGGGGTGGCGATCGGTCTGGGGATTACCGCGCTGCAGGTCATGCCGTTTTTCGCGTACATCCCCTTCTCCCCGCGCGGTGGGGCAGGGCCCGATCAGGGATGGGAGTTCGCCACGAGCTACGCGTTGCCGCCCAGCGAGGTGTTCACGCTGCTGCTGCCGCAGTTCAACGGCGTGCTCGATCAGTACTGGGGGCGCAATCCCATCAAGTTCCACACCGAGTACATGGGGGCGCTGCCGTTGGTGCTGGCGGCGTTCGCATTCGGCGACAAGCAGCGCCGCGTGATGGCGTATACGCTCGCGGGCTTCGCGCTCTTCTTTCTGCTGCTGTCGTTTGCCGGGCACACGCCGTTCTATCGCCCGTTCTATGAGTTCATGCCGCTGCTCAAGAAGATCCGCGCCATGGGCATGGTGTTCTATCTGCCGGCGTTCTTCGTGTGCGTGATGGCGGGCATCGGTGCCGAGCGCGTGTTCGCGAAGACGGTCCCGATGCGCACCGTGCTGCTGGTCGCGGGCGGTGTGGTGGCGTTCGCCCTGCTGGGCGCCGTGGGCGGCCTGCAGGGGC
>CAZNZG010000358.1:0-1191 GCA_964577455.1 uncultured Gemmatimonas sp.
TTCGACATGATCTACGCACTGCAGGATGCGGAGTTCGATGCCGCGCACGGCCTGCACAGCGTGCCGAGCACCTTCGGGGTACCCAGGGCCATCGGCATCGCACGCACGCTGCATGTGGTCGCGGTGATGTGCTTCGCCGGCGTGATCGCCACACAGCCGCTGGGGACCGCCCCGGTGGTGAATGGCATCCTCTGGGCGGGGGTCGTTGGCATTGCCGTCATGCTCCTCTGGGAGCATCGCCTGGTGAAGGCGGACGACCTGAGCCGGGTCGACGCCGCATTCTTCACGATGAACGGTCTCATTTCGATCGGCTTTCTTGCCGCCGTCGTCACGGCGCGACTGCTCATGGGAGGCACGGCATGACGACCGGTTCGCCACACAGGCGCCACCCCGTGGTGCTGGCCATCACCGGTGCTTCGGGGGCACCGTACGCCGTACGGTTGCTGCAGGCGCTCGTGGAGCTGCAGGTGCCCACCTGGCTCATCGTGTCTGGGCATGGGTGGCGGCTGCTCCGCACCGAGAGCGACATCGCCGACCTCGAGGCGCTCCGCCAGCACGTGGGGGCGGCCGCGTTCGATACCTGCGTGACGGTGTTCGACGACAATGATCGTGGGGCGGCGCCGGCCAGCGGGTCTGCCCGCACCAGCGGCATGGTGGTGTGCCCCTGCAGCATGGGGACGGTGAGCGCGATCGCCCACGGCACCTCGCGGTCGCTCGTCGAGCGCGCCGCCGACGTGGCGCTCAAGGAGCGCCGCCGCCTGCTGCTCGTGCCACGTGAAACACCGCTCTCGCTCGTTCATCTCGAGAACCTCGCGAGCGTCACACGCGCGGGGGCCACGGTGATCCCTGCCGCCCCGGGGTTCTACCACCAGCCCTCGTCCATTGCGGAACTGGTGGATTTCATGGTGGCGCGCGTGCTCGATCATCTCGACATCGAGCATTCGGTGGGGAAGCGCTGGGGCAGCGAACCGTGACCCCATGACGTTCCAGTCACCGCTGCAGCCGGTTGGGCTGGAGGTCGCCGTCGAGCGGGAGCGCGGGCGTGCCCGCCGCAGCGCGCTGGCCATTGCCGCCTATGCGTGGCTCTGCTTCGGGATGATGGCGTTCACCTTCGCGTCGGTTGCCCACTTGGGGTTCGTGCGCAGCCTCAAGTATGGGGCGATCGGTGGGGTGATCGGGGGCACGTTCACC
>CAZNZG010000358.1:1291-2743 GCA_964577455.1 uncultured Gemmatimonas sp.
GTGCCGACGAGCTCTATGCCACGCACCGGCTGATCGACCTGTATCTTGGACCGCTCAACGACGAAGGGCGTGCCATGTCGGAGCTCCGTCGTTTGACCGAGCGGTTTCCCGGTACACGGGACGCCGACGGCGCCCAGGCGGAGCTCGACCGCCGCCGTGCCAAGCGAAAGATCGACCATCAGGACCATCACGGACCATGAATCCCCGCGCCACGATCATCGGCCTCATTTCCGACACGCACGGCCTCGTACGCCCGCAGGTCTTCGACGCCTTGCAGGGGGTGTCGCAGATCCTGCATGCCGGTGACGTGGGCCCCGCCGACGTGCTCGCGGAGCTGGCCACGATCGCGCCCATTCGTGCCGTGTACGGCAATACCGACGCGCCGGGGCGCCCGGACCTGGCCGAGCGGATCGACGAGGTGATCGACGGGGTGCGCATCGTGGTCACGCACGGGCATGAACTGGGGAGCCCCACGCCCCCCAAGCTGGTGGGCGCCTATCCCAGCGCCGACGTGATCGTGTATGGCCACACGCACCAGCAGCTGGTCACCAAGGCTGCGCGTCGCGTGGTGGTGAACCCCGGCGCGGCCGGCCCCCGTCGCTTCAAGCTGCAGCCGTGCGTGGCCAAGCTCTACATCTGGCAGGGCCAGGCCGATGTGGAGCTCATTCCGTTGGGCAACGACGCGGAGTGACAGCGGTAACTGCTCGTCGGTGAGCACGGCGGACGGAGGGTACGGGGAATTCTGACGGGATTCACCCCGTGATCCCGTCCTCCGTGGTCTCCGACGAGCTTCTACGGCAGGGTGCCGATCGACAGCGGCAGACGCTCCCGCAGATGCACGGCGAGCTTCTCGAGGGCGCCCACGACCGTGTCGGAGGTGAGGGCGGTTTCCCCGTTGCGACCGCGGAACCACGATTCCACGAGCAACAGTTCATCCAGCTGATCGACCATCGCGCCGGTGGGTGGCTGCACCGCCCGTTGCTCCATGTCCTGCAGCGCGTTGACCGCGTGCGGATCGCTACAGCGCGCTTCGGCCACCACGCGGCCATGGCGCACGAGATAGAGCCGGTCGTCGGTGTCGCGCCCCGGGACGGCGTACACGAAGCTGGGGCGGGTGAGCGCCTCGCGCACGCGCGCGAGTTGCGCCTCGAGCTCCTGCAGCGACGTGAGCCGGTCACGCAGCCAGCCGGCGCGTTCATAGCTCAGTGCGGCACTGGCGGCGGCCATTTCACGAACGAGCTGCTGCTGCGGTGAATCGTCGCGCCCCTCGAGGACGGCGCGCGCGCGGGAGAGCTGCGTACGGTACTCGTACTCGCTCGCTGCCCCCACGCACGGGCCGAGGCACCGCTTCGTTTCGTAGCGGTGGCAACCGGGGGTGCGCTGCATGGCCGGATGGGATTCCTCGAACAGCTCGGCCACATCGCGCATGTGCATCCGCACGCGGTCGCTGCA
>CAZNZG010000359.1:0-2735 GCA_964577455.1 uncultured Gemmatimonas sp.
CAGGGGCTCTCGGCGGCGCGCACCACCGCCATCGACGCCGCCCTCACCGCGGCCGAAGCCAAGACCGGCAGCGCGCGCAAGGCCGCGCTGACCGCGCTGGCGGCGCAGGTCACGAAGGACGCGGTGGGCGCCAAGGACAGTGCGCGTGTGCGCACCATGGCCGGCGAGATCCGCCGTCTGGCCGCGGCCACGAAGTAAACCACCGGCAGGGTTCGTAGGGCGAAGGGCGCTCCTCTCACGGGGAGCGCCCTTTCTCGTGCCCATGCTTGTCACCTGACCGATCGGCTCGTAGCGTCCGGCATGACCCAGCCTCGTCGTGACTTCGTGAAGCAGGCCTCCGTGCGCGCCGCCGCCATCGGGGCGGCCGCTGTCGGCCTCGGGACCCCGCTGCTGGCGGCCACCGCTCCTTCGTTGGCGGAACCGCTCGCCGGGATGGCGCCACAGACCGGCCCGCTCGATCAGGTGGCCCAGGACGAGGCGTATTGGGCCACGGTCGCCGCCCAGTACCCCGTGACCGACGCGGTCATCAATCTCGAGGCGGGCTATTTCGGCATCATGGCGGCGCCGGTGCTGGCCGCGTATCACCGCCACGTGGATCGCGTGAATCGCGAAAGCTCGTACTTCGCGCGGCGCGCCTATCTCCCGATCATGCAGCAGGCGCGCGAGGCCGTCGCGCAGTTCGTGGGGGCCAAGCCCGCCGAGATCGTGTTGTCGCGTGGCGCCACCGAGGCCCTGCAGGCGCTCATCACGCAGTACCGCGGCGTGCAGGCGGGCGACACCGTGATGTACGCCGATCTCGATTACAACGCGATGCAGTGGGCCATGAACGCGCTGGCGGCCTCACGCGGCGCGCAGGTGGCCACGCTGGCCATCCCCGAGCCGGCCACCCGTGAGAATGTCCTCGAGGCGTATACCAGGGCGCTCGACGCGCACCCGCGTACCAGGCTGCTGCTGCTCACGCACTGCAACAACAAGACGGGGCTCATCATCCCCGTGCAGGAGATCGCGGCGCTCGCCAAGGCGCGCGGCGCCGACGTGGTGGTGGACGCGGCGCACTCCTTCGGGCAGGTGCCCCTCAGCATGGACGCCCTCGGCGCCGACTTCGTGGGGCTCAACCTCCACAAGTGGATCGGCGCGCCGGTGGGCGCGGGGGCGATGTACATCCGCGAAGGGCGTCTCGACGCGATCGATCGCATGCACGCCGATGAGGCGGCTCCCCTCACGCGTATCGAGAGCCGCCTGCACACCGGCACCACCAACTTCGCGACCGTCATGGCGATCCCCGATGCGATCGCGTTTCAGCAGTCCATCGGCATCCCGCAGAAGGCCGCGCGCCTGCGTTTTCTTCGCGACCGCTGGGTGCGCGCCGTGCGCGAGGTACCGGGGGTGCAGATCCTCACCCCCGAAGCCCCCGCGATGGTGGGCGCCATCACCAGCTTCCGGTTGCACGGGCGTGGTACCCGCGCCGCCAACGAAGCCGCCGCGAAGACGCTGCTCGACGAATTCGGCATCTTCACCTTCCAGCGCACCGGCCTCGCCAACGGCGACTGCGTGCGCGTGACCCCCACGCTGTTCAATACGCCGGCGCAGCTCGACAAACTGGCGGCCGCATTGCGCACGATGGCGGCGCGGGGGTAATCGAAGCACGAAGCCCGATCGAGAATGCGCGATCGGGCTTCGTCGTATCTCGTTACCGCACCAGCTTCTTGTACTTGATCCGGTGCGGCTGGTCCGCATCGGGCCCCTTCCGGCGCTTCAGGTCCTCGATGTACGCGCCGTAGTTCCCCTCGAACCACACCACTTCCGAGTCGCCCTCGAACGCCAGGATGTGCGTGGCCACACGGTCCAGGAACCAGCGGTCGTGGGAGATGATCACCGCGCAGCCGCTGAAATCCAGCACCGCCTCTTCCAGCGCCCGCAGCGTATCCACGTCGAGATCGTTCGTCGGTTCGTCGAGCAGCAGTAGGTTGCCCCCCTGCATCACCGTCTTCGCGAGATGCAACCGGTTGCGCTCACCACCCGAGAGGTTCGCGACCAGCTTCTGCTGGTCGGCGCCCTTGAAGTTGAAGCTCGCCGCGTAGGCACGCGAGTTGAGTTCGCGCTTCCCCACCGGGATCGTCTCGCGCCCCCCCGAGATCTCCTCCCACAGCGTGCGCTTCCCTTCGAGCGTGCGGTGCTGATCCTGATACGAGATCTGCACCGTCTCGCCGATCGTGAGCTCGCCCGCATCCGGCTTCTCGAGCCCGTTGATCATGCGGAACAGCGTGGTCTTACCCGCACCGTTGGGACCGATGATCCCCACGATACCCGCGCGCGGCAGGTCGAAGTTGAGATCGTCGAACAGCAGCTTGTCGCCGAACGCCTTGCGCAGCCCCTTCGCGCGCACCACGTCGTTGCCCAGACGCGGCGCCGGCGGAATGACGATTTCGTTGCTCATCACGCGATCGTTCTGCGCTTCGCTCGCCAGATCCTCGTACGCCTGCAGACGCGCCTTGTTCTTGGCCTGACGCGCACGCGGCGACATGCGCACCCACTCGAGCTCCTTCTGCAGCGTCTTCTGACGCGCGCTCGCCTGCTTCTCTTCGAGCGCCAGCCGCTGCTGCTTCTGCTCCAGCCAGCCGCTGTAGTTCCCCTCGTACGGCACGCCCTTGCCGCGGTCGAGTTCGAGAATCCACTTGGCCACGTTGTCGAGGAAATAGCGGTCGTGCGTGATCGCCACCACGGTCCCCGCGAAC
>CAZNZG010000360.1:0-2674 GCA_964577455.1 uncultured Gemmatimonas sp.
ACCATGGCAGGATTCCCGAGCCCCACGCCGGTGGGTTGTGCGTATTTGTCGAGCGAATCCGAGCGCAGCGTGAGGAAGCGGATACCGGCCACGACTTCGCGGCCCGTGTTGAGACGCCGCAGGTAATCGCCGGCACCGTGGAACTCCATGCGTGGCATGCCGGCGACCGCCATGACACCGTGGTTGGGCGTGCCGCAGGTGACCACGGCCTCCACATGCGCTGCCCCGCCACCGAAGCGCACGTACTGGCGGATCGTCATGCCGCCACGCGAACTCCCCACCAGTACCACTTTGGGGGCACCGGTACGCAGCAGCACCCGCGTCACGAACGCCGAAAGCGCAGCCACCTGGTCGTCCGGTGTGCTCCGGTTGAGCTCCACGGCGTCGATCGTGCTGCCTGCGAGCGGCGCCGGCAGATCCACGGCAAACAGGCGGTCACGCGGATAGCCGTTGCTCTCGAAGCGCCAGATGTTGGTGTCCCACAGCCCGGCATGATCACCGTTGCCGTGCACGAAGACGATCGGGGCAGGAGCCGCGACGTCTTGCCGAGCACGCGCCATGGCGGACGCCGCCGGGCGGGAGGACCGGCCCTCCTGCGCCGCCATGCGCGCAGGGCATGCGGCGTGCGCGAGCAGCGCGGCGGCAACCAAGGGACACGCGCGGGGGGCCAAGGCCACCCGGAGAGATGCGCGCGCACGGTAGCACGAAACAGTCATGAAGAAACGGAAGGGTTGTATCGGTGAAGCCCGGCCGCATCGATCAACGCGGCGATCGCTACCCCCACGGCGTAGGCGATGAGGTCACTGGCAACAAAACCGTGTCCCAACACGAGGGCACCAAGGGTCGTGTCACGAAACGATAGCAACGGCTCGATCTGCAGCAGTTGGCTCGCCTCCACCATGAAGGCCACCGAAAGCGCCAGGACAGCCACCCGCGCCACGCGGTCATGCGGGCGCAGGATTGCGATGAGCCAGTACATCATGCTGGCCCACAGCACGTCACCACCGTACGTGGCGACGGCCTGGGGAAACCACTCCGCCCGTCGGCGCGTGGCGAGCCCCATCAATACGCAGGCGGCGGCGAGCGCTGGAAGCGCCCACCGCCGCCATCGGCACGCCACGCGCTGCGCAGCTGGCACGCGTCAGGCGTGGATGTACTTCTCGAACACGGCGCTGAAATCCTTGCGCATGTGACGCTCCAGCACGGCGTCGTTGAGTTCGGCGAGCAGCGTGCGGTAATGCGCCGCCACCCCGGCCGGATCACCGGCGTTGTTGAGCTTGAGCATCGATCCCAGCACCGACGCCGCCGAGATGGCGTGCGCACGGCCGAGTTCGTCCTTGCGCTGCAGTTTGCCGATCGTGTGCAGCGCCTTGTAGATGTCCTTGAGCTGTTCGATGTGATCCTTGCGCACGTCGATCGTGAAGACCGTGTCGCCGATCGTGAACTTGAGCTCGATGTCGAGGTCGATCGTGCCCGCCGTCTCGATGCTCACATTGGCGATCTGGTACGCGGCGTACTCGTAGCGGCGGATGACACGCTTGCTCGAGATGGCCGACTCGCCGTCCACATGAATGAGCGCAAGGTTGGTGAAGCAGTATTCGTCCTTCTTCGACTTGATCAGGAAGAAGATCTTCTCCTGATCCTCGTGAAAGAGGTAATCGTCGGCGTCGACCTTGTCGTAATCCTTGGGGGACACGATGATCCCGATGTCGCTGAGGCCAAGCGCCTCCGCCGCAAACTTCTTGAACATGGACACTCCGCGTGCTCTGGGTCGGGTCCGGAGGCATTCGCCGCCGGACCGCTGCAATCTGGGCGTGAGAGGGTGTGCATGTCGAGCGCAGGGGCATCGGCGCTCACCGCATTCGACGCCACGACATACCGGTGAAGCTGACCGACGGCACGATCACGATGTCGTTGCGCCGCAGTCCCAGCGCCGACCGGTCGTAGAACACCCCCAACTCCACGGCCACGTTCCCGTCACGCCCACCAAAGCGCGACCCACCGAACAGGCCGATGGTGGGTTTGTCATGCACAGCCTCGCTGCTGAGCGGCGCGATCTGCACCAACCGCACTCCGCCATACGGAATGACCGATCGACCGCTGTCGGGCGCGGACGTAATGAGAGTGACTTCGCCGTGCGCGTGCTGGCCCATGTTCACGAACCCCGCGCCCACCATGATGGCCGTCGCCGTCGTCTGGCGCGCAGAAGGCCCGTCGAGGCGCCGCTTGTAGGTGAGGATCGCGCCGCTCAGTGAATTGATTCTCAGCCCGGCGTCGGATCGGTCATCGAGGCCCACCCGCCTCTCCCAGTCGATGCTCGGCATTGCCTGGCTCGTACTGTCATCGAACTTCGCACCCTGCGGAACCACGGTGGCGATCGTGGTGGAGGTCTGCTCTCCCCGGCGCAGCGGCTGCGCCGACGTGTGCACGGCGTAGGGGGTACACGCCGCAAGGTGACAGAGGACGAGCGGCAGCATGAAGCGATGGCGGTGCGACATTGAAGCTCCGGTCAGGGGGTGACTGGAAGCTCGGACGCACTGCGGTACGGGTATATACGTCGGCTGACGTACACCGGGACGTTCGACGACGTACCCCGCCCGTTGGGGCGCTTCCTTCAGGCGTCCGCGATCTCTCCGGCGTGGCGGTCCTCGCCCCGCACCGCCCCCCGGTCGAC
>CAZNZG010000361.1:0-2668 GCA_964577455.1 uncultured Gemmatimonas sp.
CGCCTCCGGGAACATGCGCTCCTGTTCGATGATGAAGCGCTCGATGGTGACGACGGACGTCGCTGTATGCTTGACCACGGTAGAATCCCCGAAGGGTGATCGCGGAATGACGCTCGCGGTGGTGCAGCCGAAACCTGCGTGACCTGCACCGGTTCCGTGTGCGGAAAGCTGTCGTGTCTGGGCAAGCTGGTGCAAGAGCAACGCCGCGTGTTTTCCCTCGACGGCCCGGGTGAAACAGATGTAACAACAGCGCTGCCCTCCGTTCTCACGGAACGCGTGGTGGCCCCGAAACGATCCAGCGATCTCCTCCGCTGTCGACCTCGAGGGTGCGTCCATCGCTGCGCACGATCACCGTGCCCTCCCGATCGGTGCGAAGCAGCGGCGTGTTGCGCACGAGGAAGGCATGCAGCGTTTCCGGAGCGGGATGTCCGTATCGGTTTCCTGCGCCCACGGAGGCGATCCCGACAGACGGGCGCACCGCATCGAGGAACAGCGGGCCGGAGCTGGTGCGGCTGCCGTGATGCCCCACCTTGAGTACATCGGCCGCCAGTGCTTCGGGTGGGTAGTGCGCGAGCAGCCAGGCTTCCTCGTCGCCTTCGGCGTCGCCGGTGAGGAGGATCCGATGACGACCGTAGTCCACGCGCATCACCACCGACGTTTCATTGGCGTTGTGCTGCCGTGCGGTCCACGCAGAGTCGGGGGCCAGCACCGTGAGTACGACGCCGTCCATTGCCCAGCGGCGCCCCGGCCGTACCCGCTCCCAGATGCCGCCCGAGGTGCGCATCGCCTCGAGTGCCGCACGATACCCCGGACTGGTGCCAACGAATGCCGGCTCCCACCAGCGGCGCACGCGGAGCGCCTGCAGCACACTGGCGGCACCGCCCACATGGTCGTCGTGCGCGTGCGACATGACGAACAACGCCACCTCGCCACCGCGCCGCCGCACATAGGGCACCACGGTGCGCCTCCCCGCGTCACCTCCCTGCCAGCGTGGGCCGGCGTCGACCAGAATCCAGCGTCCCTTCGGCGTGCGGATGGCGACGGCATCCCCCTGCCCCACGTCGAGCACATGGAGCTCGAAGCGTCCACCCCGGGCCCCCGTCCATTGCCAGAGGACCGGCCACCAGGCGGTGGCCACGAGCGCGGCGGCGGCTCCGAGCCACCATGTCCGTCCGTGCCCGCGGCCGCGGCGACGTGGGTGGAGGTCAGCCGTGGCCCGCACCGCACAGGCGGCAGCAACCCCCGTCCCGATGGCGGTGGCCAGCGTCGGTGCCACGGTCAGCACGGCGCCGGGAACGGCGGCGGCCGCTTCGGCCACGCTGTCGAGCGCCGCCATGAACGGCTGACTGGCATCGGGTAGCCAGGTGGCCATGGGGGGAGGGACGACCAAGGCCCACAGCAGCGCGAGAAAGAGAGTGGGCTGCAGCAGCCCCACGATCGGCCCCGCGGCGAGGTTGGCGACCGGTGCCACAAGGCTGAGGCGCCCGAAGGTCCAGGCGATGATCGGCGCGGTCACCACGATGGCCACCATCCCGGAGAGGATCTCACTCACCATCCAACCGCCCACCCCGCGCATGGTCGCGAGACGATGGAGGACGCGCTGCCCGGGCGA
Source organism: uncultured Gemmatimonas sp. (assembly GCA_964577455.1). Taxonomy (GTDB): domain Bacteria; phylum Gemmatimonadota; class Gemmatimonadetes; order Gemmatimonadales; family Gemmatimonadaceae; genus Gemmatimonas. Next base: position 1,613 of record CAZNZG010000361.1, read on the forward strand.
CGTCGGAACGGCACCGTGTTGTGCGCGATAGTGCGCCGTAGTGCGCCAGTCGCGCCGGATCGCGCGCGCGGCCACCAGCGCCGCCATGCCACTGACGCTGAGCTGCCACCCGAGATCGCGAACAACGAGCGGATCGATGGTGGGGACGACGGCGCCAAGGGCAAGTGCCGTCCAGTCGTGCACCGGGCGCTGAAGCCTCGAACTGAGCACGGTCACCACCAGCATGACGGCGCTGCGCACCGCGGGCGCGGGGCAGCCAAGCAGCAGGATGTACATGATGACCAGCGCCATGGCGCACGGTTCCATGTAGCGTCGAGGCATACGGGCCGCGCTCCCGAGCGTCAGGAGCGCACCGGCAATGATGGCCACATGCATGCCACTCACCGACAGCAGATGCACGAGTCCCGCATCGGCGTATCGCTCGCGTACCTCGGGAGCGATGCCGTGCTGGTCGGCTACGAGGAGCGCCCGCACGAGCGGCGCGCGGGCACCGAAGTGCCCATCGATCACCCCGGCAAGGTGCGCCCGCCAGGCACGCCATGGATCACGCGGACCGCGGGTACCGGTGAGCTCGGTTCGGTCGAGCCGGAGCCCGCGGGCCGTGCGAAGCGACACGGCACGCAGCTGGACGGCGCGGCCCACGGGCGGGGCGGTCGCCTGCCAGTGGGCGGTGAGGGGCACCTGGCAGCGCCCCCATCGCGCGCGGTCACTCGCCACCCCGCGCGTAACGGCGCCACGCGCAACGGTGCCACGCATCGGGCGACCGTGAGCGGGCCGCGGCGCGGACTGTTCGTCGAACCGGGCCCAGACCGCTCCGCCGCGCTGCAGTGTGGCGTGCAGGCTCTCGGCACAACGATCATGCTCTCGTCGTGCCGTATGCCCTGCCAGCACCCCGGCCACGAGCAGCCACGGGGCCAGCCGCACCTGCGCGGTGCGGTATGCGGCGCGGTGCGCGGACGCCGAACCCGTCATGTGCCCCGCGACGAGCAGCACCAGGCACACGAGCACGGCCAGCGAAAGCGATGCGCGAAGCGGCTCCCCGCTCCCGCCCAGATC
>CAZNZG010000362.1:0-2653 GCA_964577455.1 uncultured Gemmatimonas sp.
GGCGGTCTTGCCCGTGGAGCGATCGCCGATGATGAGCTCGCGCTGACCGCGGCCGATCGGGATCATCGAGTCGATGGCCTTGATACCCGTCTGGAGCGGCTCCTTCACGGGCTGGCGGACGATGATGCCGGGGGCCGGCGATTCAACCTTGCGGAAATTGGTCGCGCGGATCTCGCCGAGGCCGTCGATCGGACGTCCAAGGGGATCGACGACGCGGCCGATGAGCTCCGGGCCGACGGGCACTTCGAGCACGCGGGAGGTGCGACGGACTTCGTCGCCTTCCTTGAGCTGCAGGTAGTCACCCAGAATGACGGCGCCGATGTTGTCCTCTTCGAGGTTCAGCGCCATGCCGGTGATGATCTGCTTGGTCTCCGACGACGTGAACTCGAGCATCTCGCCGGCCATGCACTTGCCGAGGCCGTAGATGCGGGCGATGCCGTCCTTCACTTCGAGGACGGTACCGACTTCCTCGACGTTGAGATCGGCGAGGTCGGCGGCCTCGATCTCACGGAGGAGGATGTCCTTGATTTCGCCGGGACGCAGGGCGGTCTGGGTGGCCATGATGCTGGGCGTTTTATACGTGGACGACTGCGATGAATGCAGCGGAAAAATCGGGAGGTGCAACGATTCGGGTACAGCTTGTGAAAATTATCACAAGGAGGCCGACTGGGGCAACCCGCAAATGGCGGGGACTGACAGGATACCGGTGGCGCGTGCCTACCCGGTTACCTCTTCCTCTTCCCCGGTACTGGCATAACGGCTGAACCGCTCCAGGAGGTCCATGGCCCGCAAACGGGACAGACTGGAGGCTTTGGCCCCGACCAGCCGCTGGGTGGTGCTCGAGAGGTGGGAGGAGCTGGCGAAGCCCAGCACCTCCGCCACGTCGCGCACGTCGTAGCCGCTGTTCTTGGACAGCTCCGCCGCCGCGAGGACCCGCACCAGATCGATCACCTTCTTGAGCGTGGGCGCCTGCCCCGTGGCGAAGCTGCGCGAGAGGTGCTCGCGCGACACGCTGAGCTCCTTGGCCAGCTGATCGGTGCGGACCGGGCGGCCGGCCCGCTTCACGACACTCTGCCACACCGCGATCTGCAACGGCGTTTCCAGGTGCAAGACCGCCGGCGGCGCCGCCAGCGCCCGTTCGAAGCGCGTGGAGAAGGCGCGGCGCAGCACAAGATCGCGCGCCGCGGCATCGTCCACCCCTTCCACGAGAATGTCGCACACCCCGGCATCGGCGGCGCGCGCGAGCAGCGGTGCGTCGGCGGGAAGCAACGTGGTGACCACCACGAAGGGGACGCTCGAAAACTCGTCGGCGCGTGCGATCAGCTTCTGCGCATCGTCGCCGGCCCCCGCGTCGATGATCACGGCGTCGACCAGTTCCTTCACGAGGTGCGCTTCCACGTCGGCCGCCGTCTTGGCGGCCACCACGTGCGCACGCCGGCGGGGAAAGGCGGCCCGCACCATCGCTCTGGCGCGATCACGCTTGAGCAGCGTGACCACGCAGAGCAGCGCCGCCGACGACGACTCGCCGCGTGGCACCGACGCCGGTGTGCGGGCCATGGTCATGCGTCGCCCGGACGGGGCACGGGCACGCGCGGCTCGGCTGGGCGCGGGGCGCCGGCGGGGTCGATGTTCACATCCACCCCCTGCACCATCGCGTTCGCGCGCAGCAGCACATCACGCGCGTTCGCGTACGACACCAGCTGCGTGGCCTCGTCGAAGCTGGCCCACCGGCAGGCGGTGATCCCCTCGGTGCGCTGCGGCGTGGTGGCTTCCGTCTCGGTGCGCATGAGGAAGAAGTGACACACCTTGTGCACGAGCTTCCCGCGGAAGCGGAAGAACCAGTCGATCGTATCGATCTCCCCATCGAGCATCACGTCGACGAGGCCGGTCTCCTCCTGCACCTCGCGCACGGCCGCCGCGTGGGGCGCCTCGTTCGTCTCGAGATGCCCCTTGGGAAACCCCCAGTTCTTGTAGCTGTCGCGGATGAGCAGAAACATCGGCTCCCCGTTGTGCACCCGATACACGACGCCCCCCGCGGACGTCTCGAGCTTCGCGCGGGGTCGCTTGTGCGGGTCGCGGGGGGGCATGGGCATCGATCCGAACGGCAGCGGTCAGCCGTGCGCGCGCGTGGGCACGTCGGCCGGCAGGCTGCCCGGCAGCCCCGCCACGATCGGCGAATGGTCGTTCACGTCGGCCCGCCCCTCGATGAACTGACGCACGAGAGGATCGGTGCTGTGCTGGATCTCGTCGACGGTACCCACGGCGCGCAGGGTGCCCTCGTAGAGCATGGCGATGCGGGTGCCCACGGTGTAGGCGCTGCGCATGTCGTGCGTGATCACGATACCGGTCACCCCCAGCTGCTCGCGCATGCGCACCATGAGCTGGTCGATGGTGGCCGAGGTGACGGGGTCGAGGCCGGTCGTCGGTTCGTCGTAGAGGATGTACTTGGGGCGCAGCGCAATGGCGCGCGCGATGCCCACACGCTTGCGCATGCCGCCGGAGAGTTCGGCGGGCATGCGGTTCTGCACGTCGGGGAGGTCCACGAGGCGGAGCGCCTCATCGACGCGCGTGGCGATCTGGGCCTCGGTGAGTTCCCCCTGTTTGCGGAGCCCCATGGCCACATTCTCGCCGATGGTCATGGAGTCGAAGAGCG
>CAZNZG010000363.1:0-2650 GCA_964577455.1 uncultured Gemmatimonas sp.
CCCCCCACGAACAACGTGCGCACATGCAGCCCACGCCCCGGCGGGACCGGCTCGGACAACCGCACGCGGACACGTGCAATGCCGTTGGTCCCCTGCGGGAAGGCCGCGTTGCAGGAGGCGTTCTGCCCAAGGGCCGTCCAGCCACTCACCGACGCACTTTCGATCTGCGGTGTCCCTGCCCGCAACACGACCGGCACGTCGCGACGGACGATGCCGAACTCCGCGTTGGTGGTCTCCAGTGTGACCGTGAACACAGCGCCGGCGCTGGACGGGCCGGTGAGGCGGAGGCCGATGTCGGTGCCCAGATCGACGAGCGTGGCCACCACATCGGGGCGGCTCACGCCGGCGATACGGACTTCGGAGAGCAGCGCACCGGTGACAAGCCTGTTCACCTGCGCCGTGGGTGGCCGCGGCACCTCGGGCTCGAAGGCCACCTTCGACTCGGCGGCGAGTGTACGCCAAAGCGTATCGACCCGCGCGTACTCCCCGAGGAGTTCGGTAGCGACCGGCGTGCGAACATCACTCGCGATCGGGTTCGTGGACGCGATGGTCAGCTCCAACGGTTGCACGACACCCGAAGTCACAACGAACGGGGTCTCATTGGCCTGTACCGTCGTCTCCACGCGGGCACTTCCCGGCGCCAATAACCCGCGGACACAGAAGCACACGTCACGAGTCCGCAACTCACGCTGCACCGCCGGCAACTGTCCCGCTGGTGCCGGTCGCTCCTTGATCGTCTGCAGGCGCACGTACTCACGAATCGCCCGGTACAGTGAGAAGGACCGGCTGTCGGGTGGCAACGCCGGATCTACGAAGTTGGTCGAGCGACGGGCCCAGTCGGCGTCGTTCTTCCGACGCAGTTCGCGGAGCGCAAGGTGACAGTCCCGCACTTGCCGCCGCGTGAGTTCCGGACTCCAGCAGCCGTTCGGCACAGGTGCGCAGCCACCATTGGTTCGATCCAGGCAGGCAGCGGGGGCTACGACACTCGGCGCCACCGCGCCAATCGCCGCTCCTGCCGAGGAGAAGCCCGGCACTGAAAGTCCGAGTCGCACGAGGGCGCGCGCCGCGGCGCTCTTCTCGCTATCGGTGAGCTGAGCGAAGAGCCCTTCGGCGACCGCGAGCAGCGAATCGGCGCGCGCGAGGTTCCGGCGATGAATTGCCGTATCCACACCGGCCAGCGGCACCGTCACTTCGGATGACGCGCGGCTGGAGCGTACGACGCCCATGACGCCGGCCACATAGGCCGACGGATCAACACTCACGCTGGCCGTGGCTTCGCCGGTCCCCCACGTGGCGGTTATCGTCGCTGAACCGCGGCCCATTGCCGTGATCACACCGGCGCTGGACACCGTGGCCACCGCGGGATCGGAACTACGCCACGCGGGCACCGCTCCGCCAACCACGGCCCCGCCGCGGCGCACCGTGACCGCGAAGCTCACCGTATCGCCTACGGCCCCCATACGTATCGTACTCGGCGCAAGCTCGACGGTCGCCGCGACCGGCGCCCCACCGTCGCTGACCGCCACCTCGTAAGCGAAGGGCGCCGGCAGCGCCCAGTTGCTGGCCGGAGCGCCATTGGCCGAGGCTTCGATGAGATAGGTGCCGTCGCTTGGCGGAGTGATCTGTACCGTCCGCACGAGGCGTGCCTGGTCCTGTACATCCTGCCCCACGATGCCACCGCGATACACCGTAAGCGCCGCCCCACCGTAGGCAGCGCGGGAGGGGAGTGTGTAGGTAATGGTGTACGTGCGGCCGGCGAGCAGTCTCACCTGATAGAAGTCGAGGATCAGCGGCTTCCCGAGGGCGTCTGGGAAGGGACTGAATTGGATGGTCGAACGGCAATCGCCGGCCGCCGAGTCGAGCACCGCGCCGGCCACGCGCGTCCCGGGCACCAGCCACGTGGCCCGCGAGCAGCCCAGCCCATTGGTCAGGGTCGGTATTGAGGGCGTGCCGCCGACGAATGTGAATGCACCGCGCGCACTGGTGTCGCGGGTGGACACGAAGAGCTGGTAGCGCGCCGGTGCCAGCACGGCGCGCAGCACGGTGGAATCACCGGCGTTCCCCGCCGCCGATCCCCAGACCGTGCCCTCGGATGTGTTGGCCGTGGCCTGCTTGATTCCCACCACGTGCCCAAACTCCGGTCGCACCCGCCACTCGAAGGTACTCTGACTGGTGACCTCGAACTCCCAGTAGCGCGACCAGCGCGATGCGGACCCGGACGCAAAGAGGCAGCTGAAAGCGTTGAGTGTGCCGGCTCCCGTAAACGCCGCACCGAAGGACACCACCCCCGGCGCACAGGGGTCGCTCACCACCCCCCACGTGCTGAAGCTCCGCACCTGCCCACGCACTTCCCTGGTGGCCGGATCGACCGACACCTGTTCGGCGCGCGGCACCCACGCGCCATTCTCGAGGCGCGCGAGGGTGAGGCGAGACAGATCCACATCCGCGGCAAACGCATTGGCCGGAAAGCGGAGCCGCATGGTCACGGGCGCGGCGAACTGCGTACCGCTCGGGCCGAATTCCCAGGCGGCCCCCACATTGGGATTCGCACTGACATCGGTGCGGGGCGTGACGGCGATGCGCGTGCTCGCCGAGACAGCGCCGGCCGGGATCTGCAGCGTGACTGCACCGTTTTCGGCAGTCACGGTAC
>CAZNZG010000364.1:0-2642 GCA_964577455.1 uncultured Gemmatimonas sp.
CATTCACCAGCCGTACCGTGAACTTCTTCGCGGGACGGTTGGAGATGCGCACTTCCTGGTTGAACTGCCCCGACAGCACGTTGTCGGTGAAGGTGGCCGACTTGATGTTGCCGGCGGCCAGCTGCTGACGGTAGTCGGAATAGCCGATTTCCGGCGCGGCCGCTTCGCGACCGTTGCCGTAGGAGAGGAAGGCCACCGGGATGAGGAGGACCAGGATCCAGAACGAGACCGTCTTGGAGATCCGGCCCCAATTGGTGGGCTTCTTCGGCGAGGGCGTCATGTTTGGTGCCATAGGGTGACCGCCTTACTGCAGGCTGGCGACGTACGGGAGATGCCGGAAGTTCTCGGCATGATCCAATCCGTAGCCAACCAGGAATTCATGCGGTGCATCGAACCCGATGAACCGCGTGGGGTGGTGGAGCTCCGTCGCGATGTGCTTGTGCAGCAACGCGCAGATTTCCAGAGACTTGGGCTTCCGCTCACCGAGCAGGTCCATGAGCCGGTTGAGCGTACGCCCCGAGTCGACGATGTCCTCGACGAGAAGAATGTGTTTGCCTTCCAATTCCGTTTCCGGATCGTACAGCAAACGCACCACGCCGCTGGATTCCATGGCGTCGCCATAGGATGACGCGACGAGGAAGTCCACCTGCAATGGTCGTGCAACGTTCCGGACGAGATCGCTCAGAAAGATGAAACTGCCCTTGAGTAGCCCAAGGACGAGAAGTTCACCGTCGGGATAGGCGGCGGTGATCTCCGCGCCCAGTTCCTGCACGCGCTGCGCGATCGCCGGCGCGTCGAAGGCAATGCGCTTGACGGCGCGCCCGTCGAGACGCGGATCCACGGTCAGTCCTGAAGAAGTCGCCCCAGAATGCTCAGTCAAACTCGCGCTCACACCGGTACCAGATCAGTTCCGGCCTTCCGGGCCGGGACGGCGCCGCAAGACCGCGGCAAACTCCGGGAATCCACAATGGCTCGTCGTGCACCAGCACGACTGGCCAGGACGGTCGATCGAGGACGGGGACCCGGGCTTCAGAAAAATACCGAGTCACGCGCCTCCCTGCTGGTGCCCCGGCCGTTTTAATGCGATCTCCTTCCGCCCACGGACGGACGACGACGGGGACCCCTGCCGGCAACCCGATGCTCCACGGGTCGTTGGCCAACGGCTCGACGCCGAGACGACGAAAGCGCCACCGCCCGAATCTGGGAGGCAGCGCGTCGGACGGCCCCGAGTACACCGACCACGCCGCGGACGGACTGCCGGAGCGACGCACGTCGAACACATCGCCCCGTGCGTCCCGACGCCGTTCGATGGTGGCACCACCAGCCAGCGTGATATGCGCACCTCGACGCTTGGACGTGGTAAACCGCACCGCCGCGCGGGTTCCGTGGGCATCGAGGGTCACGCCGGCGCGGGCACAGAGGGCGGGCCAGATCACCGCGCGCCCCTCGACCGTCGTCTGTTCGAGCAGGCGCGCCGGAAGACTGCAGCGCGTGCCTTCGCCCTGGACGATCACACCATGGGCGTCGAGCCATTGCTCCACATCACGTCGCCACGTCGCGGCGCGTTCCCCGACCGCCAGCATCTCGGCGCCGAATCCCGGCGATGCCGCCTCGAGCGCGGGGAGCAGCTGGTGGCGCACCCGACCGCGCAGGAAGGCAAGCGAGGCGTTCATGGGATCCTCGAGATACGGCAACTGCTCGCTCTCCGCCCATCGCGCCAGTTCGGCGCGCGACACCCCGAGCCACGGGCGCACCACTGCCGACGGCGCCGCCAGCGCGGCCAGCCCGCGCGCCCCGCTACCGCGCAGTGCCCGCATCACGATCGTTTCCAGCTGATCGTCGCGCGTATGCGCCGTCGCCACCCGCGCACGGAAGCCGCGGGCGACCCGGCGCAAAAAGCTCCAGCGGGCATCGCGCCAGGCGGCCTCGCTGGTGCCGACGGTGCGGGCCCGCTCGCGCACGACCGTCACGCCGAGGCGGCGGGCCTGCGCCGCCACAAGGCTGCAGGCGTCGGTGGCGTACTCGCCGGTGGCGTGATCGAAGGTGGCCACCGCCGCGATGCGCTCCGGGGCCCAGCGCGCCATGGCGTGCAGCAGCGCCATGGAGTCCCGTCCGCCCGAAACGGCGAGCACAAGTGGGCCCGTCACCGACGCCAAGGCGACATCGAGCACGGCGCGCAACAGCTCGCCCGGCGGGATGTCGTCGACGGGGAAGTCGGGAGGGTGGTCGCCGGGATGGCGCTCCGGGAACTCGGCGGCGGTGTGGGCCATTCCGCACAAAAGCGACGTGGCCCCGTGATCGTCAACCGTACCTGCCCGTACCGCCCGTCTCCGGGGGGCGTGGGTGCTACGGAGCGGCGACCGTGGGGCGCCCCCCTACCACCGCCGCCCGGACTCGACTACTCTTGTCGTGTTCTGGCGCACCGCGTCGCCGTTTATCGTCACCGGAGAACCACAGTGGAATATCACGGCACCCTCGGCACCATCTGGGCATCGTTCGGGATGACCGCCTACTACATGGCGCTCACCTGGATCAACATCCTGCTCGGGCTGTTCCTGTCGCCGTTGTTCGTGATTCCGCTCACGTGGCTCAAGCAGAAGCAGGGCGGCTTCGAGTCGTAAATCCGCGCGTGTGCAGTGAGT
>CAZNZG010000365.1:0-2610 GCA_964577455.1 uncultured Gemmatimonas sp.
CGACCGCAATGGCCGCGTGGTGCGCACACTTCCCGGCTATCCCGTGCGCCCCGAGATGGAACGCTGGTTCGCCGTCATGGTGGGTGACGCCGAAGTCCCCTGAACGACGGCCGTCAGCCCTCGGCGTGCACTCGCTGTACGCGCTTCCACTCCACGACGACCAGTGCCGTGAAGGCGGTGATGGAGACGGCCGAGATCGCGCACCACGGGCAGAAGCCCTTGAGCACGATGAACTCCCCGTACTTGAGACGCAGCGTGAAGGCGAAGGCCGCGAAGATGAGCCCCTGCATGATGCGCGCGGGCCACTTCTCATCCTCGAAGCGCGAAAGCGACCCGATGGCCGCCACCAGAAACAGCACCGCGTAGCCGACGGCCCCGATCAGCGCCACGTCGACGCCAAGAAACCAGCCGTAGCGGCTCCCCTGGATGTACTCGCACCCATGCCCGCCGCCGCAGGAGAGCGAGCCGGCCAGCCCGATCTTCCACATGTGGAGATAGGTGGCCACGAGCGCGTTGACGAGGGCACCGACGGAGATGAACTGACGAATGGTCACGGGCAACCCGGGGAAGTGCAGACACAGTGAAGGCCTGCATCGGCAGGCTCCTGTATCCTAGCCACCCGCGCTGCTTTCGGAGTAGAGCGCCGGGGTGTACCTTCGCGCGCCATGACGCCCGGAACTCCCATGTCGCGACCGCCTGCAGCGGCAGCCCCGACCTCCGCCGCTCTCGCGGCCACCCGCCACGTGGCGGCCCAGCGATGGAAAGTCGCCGTCCTGCTCACGATGGGCATGGTCTTCGTGTACTTCGGTTTCATCGCGCTGGTGGCCTTTCAACCGGGGCTGCTGGCTACCCTCGTGACCGAGGGGCTCTCAGTGGGGATCGTCCTGGGTGCGCTGGTCATCGTGGCCGCCTGGTTGCTCACCTGGCGCTACGTGTCGTGGGCCAATCGCGTGTACGACCCCGCTCTCGCGGCGCTGCGTGCGCAGCACGCATCTGCTGACCCCCGCAGCGAGTCGCCGCGATGACGCCGACCACCTCCTTCGGCACCCCGGATCCGGTAGCCATCGGCTTCTTCGCCGTCTTCATCTGCATCACGCTCGGGATCACCTGGTGGGCTGCTCGACGCACGCAGACGGCGGAACACTTCTACGCCGCCGGTCGGTCCGTCACGGCGGGACAGAACGGCTTCGCGCTCGCCGGAGACTACATGAGCGCCGCGAGCTTCCTCGGCATCGCCGGTCTCGTCTCCACCAGCGGTTTCGACGGGTTGATCTACTCGACCGGCTGGCTGGTGGGTTGGCCGGTCGTGCTGTTCCTGATCGCCGAGCCGCTGCGGAATCTTGGACGCTACACCTTTGCCGATGTGGTGGCCGCCCGTCTCGATCCCACGCCGGTGCGCATCAGTGCCGCCTACGGCACGCTGGCCACGATCGCGTTCTACCTCATCGCGCAGATGGTGGGCGCCGGCAGTCTCATTCGCCTGCTCTTCGGCATCCCGTACGAAACCGCCGTGATGATCGTGGGCGCGGCGATGATGGCGTACGTGCTGTTCGGCGGCATGCTGGCCACCACCTGGGTGCAGATCGTGAAGGCCGTGCTGCTGCTTGGTGGCGCGGCGATGCTGGCGTTGCTGGTGCTGTCGAAGTTCGGGTTCGACCCGCGCGCCCTCTTTGCGGAGGCAGCACGCCTTCACGGTGCCGGCGTACTCGCCCCCGGCAAGCTGGTGAGCAATCCGTGGGACGCGATTTCCCTGGGGCTCGCACTGATGTTCGGCACCGCCGGGCTGCCCCACATCCTGATGCGCTTCTACACCGTGCCCGATGCCGTGGCCGCGCGCAAGTCGGTGTTCATCGCCACGGGGCTCATCGGGATGTTCTACCTGATGACATTCATCCTCGGCTTCGGGGCGATGGTGCTGGTGGGCCCTGCCACGATCAAGAGCATCGATGCCGGCGGCAACATGGCGGCGCCGATGCTGGCCGAACTGCTGGGTGGTCGTCCGTTCCTTGGCTTCATCGCCGCCGTAGCCTTTGCCACCATCCTCGCGGTCGTGGCGGGCCTGGCCCTGTCGGGGGCCGCTGCCATCTCGCACGACCTCTGGTCGAGCGTGATCCGGAAGGGGCACCCCAAGCCGGGTGAGGAGCTCAAGGTGGCTCGCATCGCCACCATCGGCCTCGCCCTGGTGGCCATTGCCCTGGGGGTGGCCTTCAAGGGGCAGAACGTGGCCTTCATGGTCGGGTTGGCGTTCGCCATTGCCGCGAGCGCCAACTTCCCGGCGCTGGTCCTCAGCGTATTCTGGCGCCGCACCAGCACCGCCGGCGCCGCCTCCAGCATGGTGGTCGGGACCACGGCGACGCTCGCGCTGATTGCCCTGTCGCCTGCGGTCCAGATCGACCTCCTCCACAAAACCAGCGCGCTGTTCCCGCTCAAGAACCCGGCGCTGGTGACGATCCCGCTGTCGTTCCTGACCGGTGTGCTGGTGTCGCTGCTCGTACCCGATGACCAGGCGGAGGCACGATATGCCGCCCTCGAATCCCGCCTGCTGCTCGGCAGCTGTTTCTGGCACACAACACAAATCTTTGTAGCTAATTGTGCTTTCTTTATCATTCT
>CAZNZG010000366.1:0-2603 GCA_964577455.1 uncultured Gemmatimonas sp.
CTGCAGGACCGTGACCGCCTTGCCCAGCAGACGCGCCTTGAAGGTGATGGGGCGCAGCCAGCTCACATTGCGCGCCACGAACCAGCCGATGATCGACATCACGTCGCGGAACATCAGCGCGATCGCCTGCCACACACTGAGCTGCGCGCTGAGCACGTAGCCGATCACCACGCAGAGCGCGAAGAAACGATCCGCCACCGGATCCACGAGCGCACCAATGCGCGACGCTGCGTGGGTGCGACGCGCAAGCCAGCCATCGAGAAAATCGGTGAGCGACGCGATCGCGATCAGCGCGAGACGCACCGAAATCGACTCCGCCACCAGAAAGCCGAACCCCAGCGCCACGCGTGAAGTGGACACGAGATTCGGGAGGGTGACGAGTGTTGCATCGGTGGTGCGCGCCATTCCCGAAAGCTATCGGGTGCCGCCCCCGGGGTGCCAGCGATCACCCATGGCCGTTATCGTCACATCACGATGCTGCGTGATGTGCTCTCCGATCCGTTGCCACTGGTGGTGGTGGGCATTGCTGCGGCCGTGCTCGCCTGGGACGTTGCGTTGGCCGGATGGATCGCCTCCCGGCGCGAGGCGCCGCGCGCCTTCACCCAGCTCACCGCCTTCTGCGGGCTGATGGTCGTCCCGTCGCTCGTCGTGGGCGTGGCCTCGGCCACCGAGGCCGGGGCGCGCACCATCTCCGGCATCACGTGGCTCATGCCCGTCGTGGCGATCGCGCTGGCCCTGCAGGTGCTGTATGCGCTCGCGGCGCGCCTCGTGTCGCCACTGGAGGGCATCCCCATCCTGCTGTACGACCTCGTGCTGGTGGCGATCGCCGTGGGCGATTATCTCGTGGCCCAGCGGGGCGTCGCCCCGCTGCCACTGCAGGCGGCACTCTCGGCGCGTGATGTCATCGTGGGCATCACCGTGGGCCGCGCCGCCCTCGTGTCGCCGCTCACGGCGCTCGTGCCCATGCTCGCCCCCGCGTACCCTGCCCGGTGGCGCTTGTCGGGCGCCGTACGCGCGCTGCTGGTACTGGCGGCCACCGCACTCGCCACGCTCCTCCTGATCGAATGGCCGCGCGGCGTGGCAGCGATCCGCAGCTACCGGAGCGCCGTCGCGGAACCCATGCAGGCCCGCCCGCGCGGTGATTTCGTGCTGGGACTTCGCCTGTATCCCGTGCTCGACGGTGCCCCACCGGCGCGCGTGGTACGAGCCGATGCCGCTCTGGTCGAGCTCTTCTCCCCCGACGTCGTCCTGGTGCTGCTCGACGCCGACGGCACCCGTACCGGACCGCTCGACTCACTCGCGCGCGTGCTCGAACCGCTGCGCACCGACAGCGTGCGCGTGGCGGTGGGGCTGACCCTCGATGGGCGCGCCAGCGCTGCCGACGAGGCCGATCGCGTGCGATCGATCGAACGCGTGCTCGTGCGGCTTCGCCCCGATGTGCTCTTCCCCGCGATCGTCGCCCCAGTGCCTGCCTGGTTTGCGCCTCCCCCACCGAGTGCCACGTGGTGGCGGTCCATGCTCACGCGCGCCGCACGCGAGGTACAGCGCGTCCGACCCGCCACGCTCGTGGGATGGAGCGCCAGCCGCCTCGATCCCACCGACAGCGCCGTGTACGCATGGGCCAGCAGCCCCGGGTCGCCGGTGGAACTGCTGGGCGCGTCGGTGTTCCCCTCCTTCAGCGGCCTCCCCGCCGTGGACGCCCGCCTCCGGGCCTTCGATCGCTGGCACAACCAGGCGGTGGCCGCCGGGGGCGGCACCCAGCCGCACTGGCTCGTGAATGTGGGCGGGCTCCCGCACGCGCACGGCGACGCGGCACAGACCGCGGCGATCCGCCGCGCCCTGGCGTGGGGCTCACGGCAAGCATGGATCGGGGCCGCCCTCATCGGTGAACCCGCCGACTACGACGGCTGGCTGGGGCTGCGCGCCGCCAATGGCCGCCTGCGTCAGGCGGCGACGGCCATCGGCGTGGCGTCGACGCGCATGCGCGAAGTGCGCGCCAACTGACCGACCACGCCGATCCCGCAGGCGTGGCGCCGCCCACGGGCTACGGGCCAGCCGTTCACGCGCCGCGCACGACCCCCTCGCTCACGACCGTCGGATCGAAGCAGCGCTGCGCCATGGTGAGGATCTCCTGCGCCGTGACGGCCTCGAGTCGCGCAGCGACCTCGTGGCGCTCGTGAAGTCCCTCGCCGAACAGCCACGCATCGATCAGATCGCCCAGGACGGCGGCACCCGACTGCTGGGCAATGGCATGCGTGCCGATGAGATACCGCTTGGCGCGCTCGAGCTCCTCGGCCGTCACCGGCTCCTCCGTGAACTTCGCGAACTCGCGCAGCAGTCCATCGCGCGCTTCGTCCTCCCGTTCGGGACCGGTGGCGATGTAGGCGCCGAACGCCCCGCCCGCGCGCCGCTCGATCGGGAACGCCTGCACGGTGTACGCGAGCGACTGCTTGTCGCGCAGCTGCTCGAAGAAGCGACCACCCAAACCGCTCGCGATGGCCGACAGCACGCGCGCCGCGAAGCGATCGGGATCGATGCGTGACGGGCCGGGAAAGAGCAGCGCGAGCGCCGTCTGCTGCTTGGCCCGCGAGTCCGCCATCACA
>CAZNZG010000367.1:0-2602 GCA_964577455.1 uncultured Gemmatimonas sp.
CGAGCGCATGCACGAGATCGGCCTGCGCAAGGCCGTGGGCGCCACTTCAACCGATGTGCGTCGGCAGTTCCTCGCGGAATCGGTGGCACTGGCGGTGACCGGTGGCGCGCTCGGCGTGGCATCCGGGTGGGGACTCGCGGTGCTGGTGTCCACATTCAGCCCCCTGCCCGCCCGGGTGACGCCGTGGAGTGTGGTGCTTGCTCTCGCCCTTGGCGCCGGGATCGGTGTGCTGTTCGGCGTCTACCCGGCAGCGCGCGCGGCGAAGCTCGATCCCATTACCGCTATGCGGGCGGAAACATGACCCTCGACGCCGTCAGCGAGAACATCCGCATCGCCTTCGAGGCGCTGCGGGTGAGCAAGCTGCGCTCGTCACTCACGATCCTCGGCGTGGTGATCGGTGTGGCGACGGTGATGGCAATGGCGGCGATCGTGCAGGGCGTGCGCGACCAGATCGTGAACACGATCGAGGTGGCGGGCCCCACCACGTTCTACGTCCTCAAGAAGTTCTCCCAGACGCCGCTCAACCCCGACGACCTTCCCAAGGACGTTCGCATCCGTCCGGATCTCACCGAGGCGGACGTGGAGAAGATCCGCCTGCTGCCGGAGATCGGCTATGCCTCGCTCTGGGCGCAGACGTTGGCGCGCGTCGAGGCGGACGGGGTGCGCAGTCAAGGCGTGGCGATCTTCGGCGCCGACGACGGCTTCACGCAGATCCAGGGTGGCGAGCTGGTGACCGGACGCTGGTTCACGCGGGCCGAGATCCTTGGCGGTGCGCCGGTCGTGGTGCTCCAGACCGAAACGGCCCGATCGCTCTTCGGCAACGAACAGATGATCGGGCGCAGTGTGCGCATCGGCGGACGGGTCCTGCAGGTGATCGGGCTGTGGCAGGAACCCGGCAACATCTTCGCGCCCCCTGGCCAGGCTGTCGGCGCGATCGTGCCGTATCGCTTCATGGACCGCTCGTACACGATCGATCGCACCAATGCGCTGTTCATTCCCATCAAGCCGCGCGCTGGCGTGAAGGTGGCCGATGCGCAGTCGTCGGTGGAGATGGTGCTGCGGGAGGCGAGGCATCTGCGCCCGGGATCCGGCAACACCTTCGACCTCGTCACGCAGGACCAGATTCTCGACACCTTCAACAGCATCACCGATGTGTTCTTCCTCGTGATGATCGTGTTGAGCGGTGTGGCGCTCCTGGTGGGCGGCATCGGGGTCATGGCCATCATGACCGTATCGGTCACCAGCCGGACGCGCGAAATCGGTGTCCGCAAGGCGCTGGGCGCCACCAGGCGCGACATCCTCCTTCAGTTCCTCGTGGAGGCCAGCACGCTCACCGGCATCGGTGGTGCGATCGGCATTCTCGTGGGGCTGCTCCTCGGGCGCGTGGCGTCCGTTGCACTCGACGTGGACGCGCCCGTCCCGATCACCCTCACCATGATCGCGGTCGTGGTATCGGTGGGCATCGGGATTCTATTCGGCATGATCCCGGCGCAGCGTGCCGCACGCCTCGATCCCATCGAAGCTTTACGCTATGAATGAGTTAGGCGGCCGGTCCGCCCCGGCTCGGACCCATATTCCGCGTCGGTAATCGATTTTTCATTCAAGTGTGGGACTTTGGCGCCGACAATATTTGGAAAGAACCGTCCCGCACTCGTTTCGCGCCCTCTCGTGAACTGAGCCCCAATGCAGGGTGCTCGGCGCGCAGGCGGGGGGACACTCTCTCCGAGACGATGCTGAATCTGTTTGGCCGGAAGCCCACGACCGTCGAGCGCAGTTATCCCCGGGGCAACGTAGCCGTCACCGACCCCGACGTGCGCCGCCGCCTCGACTTCCTGCAGGTCACGCCGGATGACCTCGGCGTAATCCAGTCGTGGGAATCGGTCTGCAAGGCTGCCTGCAACCCGATGATCGACGACTTCTACGGGCACATCTCCAAGACCCGGGAAACACAGGCGATCATCGACAAGCACACCACCGTGGAGCGCCAGCGCCCCATGGTGACCCGATACGTGCTGGCGATGTTCACCGGCACGATGGACGACAAGTACGTGGAGTACCGCCGGGTGGTGGGACAGGTGCACGAGCGCATCGACCTCGACTCGAACTGGTACGTGGCCATGTACGAGGTGATTCGTGAGCACATGCTCCGTGCCGTGGAAGCGGCCGGTGCCTCCGTGGCGGAGTACCGGCGCTTTCAGCGCGCGTTCGATCGCGTACTGCAGGCCGACATCGCCATCGTGATCACGGCGCTGACCAATGCGCGTCAGGAGCGCGTGGAGACGCTGCTCAAGGGTGAGGCCATGCGCTTCCTCGACGAGATCAGCAGCGCGCTGGCGCGGGTCGCGTCGGGAGACCTGTCGGTCCGTCTCACGGGACAGTACACCGAACGCAACGCGGAAGTGCAGAAGCACTTCAACGAGGCGATGGCCGAGCTGTCGACCACGATGCGCGAGGTGACGACCTCGTCGGAGGAGATTCTCCATACGTCGGTGGCGCTCCGCGAAAGCAGCGGCGTACTGGCCGATGGCGCCTCCAGCCAGGCCGCCTCGCTCGAAGAAGTCGCGGCCAGTCTGCAGGAGCTCACGAGCATGACGCAGACCAG
>CAZNZG010000368.1:0-2595 GCA_964577455.1 uncultured Gemmatimonas sp.
GAGCAGCATCGTCTTGCCGATGCCCGGAGCACCGCGCACCACGAGCATGCCGCCCGTGGACGCGGAGGACAGGCGCGCACGACCCGCCGCAGACGGCTGCTGCACCGTGGCCTGCCATTCGGCGAGCAGCACCGCGAAGGCGCCCTCACGCCCCACCAGTTCGGGACGCCGCCACCCGGCCGGCTCGTCGCTCGCGTTCACGCTCACGCTGACCGGTGCCTCGAGTTCGCGCATCAGCGCGCGCAGCTCACCGGTCACCGACAGCGTGCCCTCTGCCACCCGCTGCTGCATTCGCTGCACCTCGGCGCGCGCTTCCACCCGCTCGCCCGACAGCACGAGCGCGCGCAGACGTGCCGCCCACAGCTCGGCGCGCTCGGGGACCGCGTCGCGCAATTGGGCAGCGATGCCGGCGGCCTCACGGGGATGCTCGAGGAGCGTGCGCTGCACCAGCGCCTCACCCACACTCAGCCAGGCGGCGCGCAGCCGATCGCGCTGCCGATCACACCACTGCTCGAACGGCGCGCTCCCGGCGGTGGCGAAGTCGGCCACGAAGTCCCCGGTATAGAGCCGCCACGCCTCGTCGAGGCGGTTCTCGTCGCGGGCCTGATCGAACTCCTGGCAGTCCACCATGAGCGGCGCAGCGAGCACCACGTACTCGCCCTCACTGACGAGCACGTCACCGAGCCGCTGCCGCAGACTGAACAGCGTTTGACGCAGCGTGCGACGCCCGCGCTCCACTTCGAGATTGCGCCAGAGCAGATCGACCAGCTGATCGCGCGTGACGCGCCGCCCGGGGGCGAGCGCCACGTAGGCAAGCATGGCGAGCGGTTTCTGCGGCCCCATGACGCGTACGGGGCGTCCATCCTCTCCGGGCGCGAGCAGCTCGAAGGTGCCGAGTGTCTTGAGCAACATGGCGTCAAAACTCGCCCGAAGGCGTCAGTGACTCGTCAAATTGCCCGTACGGTGGCGATTACCCCACCCACATCTTCACCGCCATCACCACCATCAGCACGGCGAACGCCTTGCGCAGCAGATCGCCGTCCATGTTGGTGGAGATCCAGCTGCCGGCAAACGCGCCGATGGCCATGCCCACAGCGATGAGGAGGGCATCGCGCCACTGCAGCTGGCCGGCGCGATAGTAGTTGAAGGCACCCACTGCGGCGCCGAGCGGCAGGACGAGCGCAGCGAGTGAGGTTCCCGCCGCCTGCTGCGGCGCCATCTTGGCGAAGTAGATGAGCGCGGGCACGATGACGATGCCGCCGCCGATGCCGAAGATCCCCGACAGCACGCCGGCGCCAAGTCCGATTGCGAGTAACAGGAGGGTCATGCCACAACATTAGCACCTATATTTCCTGGATGCTTTCCGACACTTCGATCGCCTTTCTCAAGCGCCTGCTCGACACCCCCGGTCCGTCGGGGTTCGAAGGCGCGCCGGCGCGCGTATGGCGCGCTGAAGCGGCCACCTTCGCGGCCGACATCCGCGCCGACGTGGTCGGCAACTCCCTCGCCACCGTCGAGGGCGACGGCACGGGTCCGACAATCCTTTTGGCGGGCCACATCGACGAGATCGGCATCATCATCACGCACATCGACGACAGCGGCTACGTGTACTTCGAGCCGATCGGCGGTTGGGACCCGCAGGTGCTGGTGGCGCAGCGCATCCGCTTTCTGGGGCGCCACGGCGATGTGTACGGTGTGATCGGCAAGAAGCCCATCCATCTCATGAAGCCGGACGAGCGGGAGAAGGCGAGCAAGATCACGGACCTGTGGGTGGACATCGGCGTGAAGACCAAGGCCGAGGCGCTCGAGCATCTCGAAGTGGGCGACCCGGGGGTGATCGACTCGCGCACGATGGACATGCCCAACCAGCGCATCGTGAGCCGCAGCATCGACGATCGGATCGGGGCGTTCGTGGTGCTGGAGGCGTTGCGTCGCTACGCGCAGCACCCCGGCGCGGCGCGCGTGGTGGCGGCCGCCACGGCGCAGGAAGAGATCGGCTACAGTGGCGGTGGGGCGCGGGTGGCGGCGCAGTCGGTAGACGCCACGATGGCGATCGCGGTCGACGTGACGTTCGCGACCGACCATCCGGGGATGAAGAAGGAGGAGGTGGGCGAGCACACGATCGGCGGCGGGCCCGTACTCACGCGCGGGTCGGTCACGAGCCCGGTGGTGTACCGTCTGCTCGCCGACACGGCGAAGCGCCTCGAGATCCCCTACTCCATCCACGCCGCCGGCCGCCTCACGAGCACCGACGCCGACGCGATGCAGCTCGCCCGCACGGGCGTGGCGACGGCGCTGGTGAGCATCCCGAACCGGTACATGCACTCGCCCAACGAGATGGTGTCGCTGGAAGACCTGGACCGGGCCGCGACGCTCATCGCGGAAGCGTGCAGAGGGGTGACGGCGTCCACCGACTTTACGGCGCGCTGAGATCTGCGCCCTCAGTTCTCGAGACGGAGAACTGACGGGTGAGGCGGAGAGGTCAGCCGGGATAGCGGTGAGGTGGAATGACGCAGATGCCGAGAGCTGAACCCGCGCGGGTTCACTTCTCACCTTCTGCGTGATTCCGCCTCATTGCTATCCGGGCTGACATCG
>CAZNZG010000369.1:0-2528 GCA_964577455.1 uncultured Gemmatimonas sp.
TGATTTTCGCTCCTGTAGTTGCGGCTCCCGTAGTAGCCCGCTCCCGCAGTCAGCCGTTGCTGTCCTCTCAGCTCTCCCCCACGATCTCCGCGATCCCCGCCCATCCCTCGTCCGCCTTCTCGAACACCGTGCGTGCCGCATGCACCCAGCGTCGCCAGTCGGCGAAGCGGCTGTCTGCCTGCCCCGTGCGCACGGTGTCGCCGGCGAGGCGGAGATGCTCGAGCGCCACGAACATGGGGTGGGCCTCGTCCTCGATCGCGGCTTCGAGCGCGCGCTGCTCGGCGTGGTCATCGGGGGCGAGGGTGACGGCAATGCTCCCTGCCGCTTCGAGCATCGCCTGCTGTAGCGCCGCGCCGTCGAGCAGCATGACCTGACGCTGCGGGTCACTCACACCGTGTACCGCACGACGTGCCGACAGCAGCGGTGCGAACCAGCGATCGTGCGCGGTGTGCAGCGGGCTCGTCACGCCTACAGCGATGCGGCCACCGCGCCGTACCGCCCCGAGGTCGCGCAATCCGCGCGTGAGTTCGGGCATGCGGCACGCCCGTTCCGTGACGGCCATCGCGAGGGCGTGCAGCGACTCGCCGGCGGTGAGTTCCAGTACGTCGTGATCGGGGAGATACACCGTACACGACGACGACCCCGTCCCGATACCGTCGATGCCGTCGAGCGCCAGGCGCCACGCGGCCGCATTGGGCCATTCGAGCACCAGCGCCGAGTCGTCGAGGAACACGCGGGCGGCAGCGTCGATCTCGCGCCCGCGCACGATCCCCACCACACGCACCTCGACCGGCGTGCTCGCGGACGTCGTCACGCGAGAATCGCCTCCACCACCGCGTCGGTTTCCACGAGCGAATCGAACACCGCAGCCGGGTCGTGCGCGGCAAGGTCGTCCACCGTGTAGCGCCCGGTGGCCACACCGATCGCGCGCACATTGAGCGAACGCCCACAGTGGATGTCGGCGGGTGTGTCGCCGATGATCACCATGCGTTCGCCGGGGATGTCACGCCCCAGCAAGGCGCGCGCGCGCTGCTGGGCCACCGCGGGCAACATGGGCCGGTGTTCGTGATCACTGCCGAAGGCGTTCACCAGGAACTGCTCCCACGCGAGCTGCACCGCCTCGATCTTCTGGCGCGCCCCCGCTTCGATGTTGCCGGTGAGCAAGCCGAGGGTCACCTCGTGGTGTGCACGAAGGCGCTCGAGCAGCGGCGGAATGCCGGCCAGCAGAATCGCCTGCTCCGCACCGCTCGCCAGTTCGCGCGACAACCGTTCGCTGTAGATCGCGAACACGTCGGGCATGCCACGGTCGATCGCCTCATCGCTCACCCCGGCCCAGCGCATCTGTTCGCGCGTGATCTGCCGGTCGGTCTTGCCGTCGTAGCGATACGCCGGGTCACCGTGCGCGCCGAATACCGTGAACAGCGCATGCTCCATGGCCCGTCGTCCCGCGCCGTCGGTGCGCAGGATCGTTCCGTCGATGTCGAACAACACGACCTTCACGCGGCTTCCTCCAGAGCTTCCGGCGCGGGGCGCACCTTGGCCGTCCGCGATACGAGCAACCCCGCCATGACGAACCCTGCCCCCAGCAGCTGCCACCCCGTGGGCTGCTCGTGCAGCATGACCCACGCGACGATGATCGCGATGATCGGCTGCAGGTTGCCGTACATCGCCGTCTTGGTGGGGCCGAGCACGCGCACCCCGCGATAGAACAGCATGTACCCCAGCACCATCGCCCCGAGCGCGGAGTAGACCACCGCCCCCCACCCGGTGAGGCTCACCGTGCGCCAGTCGAGGCGCAGCATGTCGGGGAGCCCCACGAGCCCCATCATCAGTGCCCCACTCAGCAACGTGATCGCCGACAGGTGCAGCGCACTCGCGCGCTGCGTGTACGGTTGCAACAGCACGCTGTAGATCGCCCATGCCATGCTGCCGGTCGCGATCAGGACCGCGCCCAGCAGCCCCTCGTCGCCACCCTCGAAGCCCTGGGTGCTGCCCACCACGCACAACACGCCCACCAGCTGAAGGCCAATGCCAGCCCATCCCAGACGCGACACACGCTCCCGCCCCAGCAGGCGCGACACGATGGCGATCCACGCCGGTCCTGCCGCCACGATCAGCGCCGCCACGCCGGCGCGAGTGCGCGCCATGCCCGAGATGAACAGCAGCTGGTAGAAGCCGTTGCCGAGGAGGCCGAGGGCCAGCAGGCGCCCCATGTCGTGCCGGCTGGGCCAGCGTGCCTCACGCATGAGCAGAGCGATGAGAAACAGCACCGCCGCCGCGAGCATCATGCGCACCCCGGTGAACGACAGCGGCGTCATGGCCTGCAGCCCGGCCTTCACCACGCTGTAGTTCACCCCCCAGATCGTGGCCATCAGCACCAGACCGGCATCGGTCGCACCGAACCCCTGGTGCGGGGCCACCGGCGGCGGTGCGTCTGGTGTGGGGGCTGCCGATCGAACGGCGGAGGACATCGAAGACATCCCGGAAGCTAGTGGGTTATCTTGCGCTGATGCACGTCTCCTTTGCGC
>CAZNZG010000370.1:0-2526 GCA_964577455.1 uncultured Gemmatimonas sp.
TGGGGGACACCCGGTCGCCGGGGAGCGTCTGCTGCGGCATGCTGCGCTCCTCGATGGGAAAGAGCGGCGTGCCGGTCACGCGGTCGAAGAGGAACGTGTGCCCCGTCTTGGTAATCTGTGCGAGCGCATCCACTGGCTTGCCGTCACGCTGGACCGTCACGAGGATCGGCGCGGCGGGAAGGTCCCGATCCCACACGTCGTGTTTCAGGACCTGATAGTGCCAGAGGCGCTGTCCCGTCCGCGCGTCGAGCGCGATCACGCTGTTGGCGTAGAGGTTGTCGCCCAGACGATTCGCGCCGTAGAAGTCGTAGCTTGCCGATCCCGTGGCGGCGAACACCATGCCGCGCTTCGCATCGAGCGTTACGCCGCTCCACGCGTTGGCACCCCCCGCGATCTTCCACGCGTCGGCCGGCCACGTGTCGTATCCGGATTCACCAGGATGCGGGATCGTATGAAAGCTCCAGCGGAGTTGCCCGGTGTTGATGTCGAAGGCGCGGATGTCGCCGGGGGCGCTCGGCAGCTGCTCGGGCACCGTGCTGCCCATGATCAGCAGATCACCGAAGACCACACCGGGCGTACTGGCACTCACGGAGAGCCCCTCGACCGGTCGACCCAGCCCCTGACGCAGGTCGATCCAGCCACTGTCGCCGAAGGTGCGAATGGGCTGTCCCGTGCGGCGGTCGAGCGCGTAGAGACGATTGCGGTAGTTGAAGAGCACGCGATCGCCGGTCACCACCACGCCGCGATGACGAATGCGCGACGTGGGCGGGGCACCGTTCTGCGGATCGAAACGCCAGAGTTGCCGTCCCGACGCCGCGTCGAGCGCGATGACCTGCAGCTTGGGGGTGGTGGCATACAGGACGCCGTCGATCACGATGGGATTGGCCTGCATCTCCGATCCCGGAAACGCATCCTTCGTGTCGAAGGTCCACGCAACCTTGAGCCGATTCACGTTCGCCGGGGAAATCTGCGACAGCGTACTGAAGTGCGTGTGGTCATCATTCCCGTGGTACACGGGCCAGTCGGCGTTCTGGGCGGCCACCGGAGAGGCCATCAACGAGGCGAGAAGCAGTCGGCGGATCATGGCGGGGAAAGATACATTTCGGCGCGGACCGCCGCCCCACGCATTCAGCCCTGAGACCATGCACCGTCGACAGTTCGTCCAGCATGCCGCCGCGTTCGCGGCCCTCCCGATCGTCGGTCGTGCCGCAGCGCAGCGTGCGTCGCAGCAACGCCCGTCGCAGCAGCGCCCGCTCGTCGTGAACGGTGATCGCCTCAATGGTTGGCTTGCCCAGTTCGATCGCATCGGACGCACGCCCACCGGCATCAATCGCGTGGCGTACAGTGAGGCGGATCTCGCGGGGCGTGCCTTCACGCGGGAGCTGTTCACGCAAAGCGGGCTGCAACTGCGGCTCGACACGGCGGGGAACATGCTGGCCCGCGTGCCGGGCACCGATCCGAAGCGCGCGCCGATCCTGATCGGCTCGCACATCGATTCGGTGACCGACGGCGGCAACTACGATGGCCCGGTGGGATCGTTCGCCGCGATCGAAGTGGCACGTTCCCTGGCTGAGCAGAAGGTGCGGCTTCGTCATCCGCTCGAGGTCGTGGTGTGGCAGAACGAGGAGGGCGGAACGATCGGCAGCAAAATCGCCGTGGGCCTGCTCACCCCTGCCGATCTCGAGAAGGTCGCGCGCAGCGGCAAGACGGTGCGCGAGGGCATCGGCATCATCGGTGGTGATGTCTCGCGATTGCAGGACGCGGTGCGCAAACCGGGAGACATTGCCGGGTACATCGAGCTTCACATCGAACAGGGCGGGCTGCTCGAGAAGGCCAGCCGGCAGATCGGCGTGGTGGAGGGGATCGTGGGGCTTCGCTGGTTCGAGATCACGATCACCGGATTCGCCAATCACGCCGGCGCCACCCCCATGGATCAACGGCAGGACGCGATGCTCGCCGCTGCCAAGTTCACCGTGGCGGTGAATGAGGCCATCCGCAAGGAACCGGGGCGCCAGGTGGCCACGGTGGGGCGCGTGAACGTGCTGCCCAACACCACCAATGTCATTCCCGGCCAGGTGGTCCTCACGGTGGACCTGCGCGATCTCGAACAGGGTAAGATCGATCGCTTCACGCGCACCTTCGAGCAGATCGCGCGCGAGATCGGCGCCGACACACGGACCACGTTCGCCTTCAATCAGCTGGTGAACAGCACGCCGGCCCTCTCCGACGCACGCATCATGGGGGTCGTGGAGCAGAGCGCCACGGCACTCGGGCTCTCGTCTCAGCGTATGCCCAGTGGCGCCGGACACGACGCGCAGGAAGTGGCGCACATCGCGCCCATGGGGATGATCTTCGTGCCGAGTGTTGGCGGGATCAGTCACTCGCCGAAGGAGTTCTCGCGCGCCACCGACATCACCAACGGCGCGAACGTGCTGCTCAACGCGGTGATGGCCGCCGACTCGGCGCTGCCGTGAGCGAATCCCCGTTGGTGCCACTGCAGCGCCCCATCGAGAACGCGTACGTGGT
>CAZNZG010000371.1:0-2516 GCA_964577455.1 uncultured Gemmatimonas sp.
AGGATGGTGGGCAGGAAGGTGGCCACGAGGATGATGATCCCGCCCATCGTGGGCGTGGTCCCCTTGCCGGCGTGTGAATCGGGCGTACCCGCGCGCACCACCTGATGCACGGCCATGTCACGCAGGCGACGGATGATCGCCGGCCCGAACATGAAGCAGAGCAGCAACGCGGTCACGAAGGCCGCGGTGGCCCTGAACGTGATGTAGTTGAGCAGGTTGAGCACGCCGACATCGCGCGCAAGGGGCTGCAGCAGGAAGTAGAGCACGCGATAGGGTCAGGCGGTGGGCGTGGTGGCCCACGCGGTGAGTTGCGGTACAAGGCGTTCGAGGCGCATGCCCCGCGAGGCCTTGAGCAGAATGACGGCGCGGCGATCGAGCCGAGGCTCGAGCAGCGGCCAGAGCGTATCGAGTTCCACGCTGGTCACCACGCGTGGATCATCGGGAGCGACGGTCGCGAAGGCGGCGGCAAAGTCGCCGACGCCCACGATGAGATCTGCGGGGGAGGCGAGCGCCGCGCGCGCCACTTCGCGGTGCTGCTCGTCGGCGGTGGCTCCGAGTTCGCGCATGGATCCGAGAATGGCGACACGCTGCCGTCCCTTCCCCACCTCACCGAGGAGCGCGATCGCCGCGCGCATGGAAGCCGGGTTGGCGTTGTACGCGTCGTTGATGAGCGTGGCCTCGCCATACGTGTCCCACACGCCGCGCATGCTGGGGACCGGCACGGTGGCCATTCCCTGCGCCGCCTCATCCAGCGGCACGCCGCACGCCTGTGCGGTGGCAATGGCGAGCATGGCGTTGGCCGCCTGATGCGCGCCGCGCAACGGCAGGTCGATACGCGTGCCCTGCACGGTCAACCAGGGTCGCCCTTCGTCGTCGAGCCCCCAGCTGTCGGGTGTCACCGCCCCCGACGACAGCCCGGCGCTTACGACGGCGCGCGCGCGATCGCGGGCGATCGGTTCCACTTCGGGGTGCGCCGACGGCACCACCGCCAGCGTCACGCCATGAAACACGTCGCTCTCTTCGCGGAGTACACCAGCGAGATCACCGAGCCCCTCGAGATGCTCCTCACCGATGCTGGTGAGCACCGCCACGTCGGGCGCCGCGATCGCGCGCAGGATCGCCACCTCGCCGGGCATGTTGGTGCCCAGCTCCACGATCGCCACTTCAGCGTCACTCGGCGTGGCGAGCAGCGTGAGCGGCACACCGATGCGATTGTTGAGATTGCCCGTGGTGGCGTGCACCACGAAGGTCCGGGAGAAGGCCGCCTTGAGCAGCTCCTTGGTGCTCGTCTTGCCGTTGGAGCCCGCGACGGCGATCACGCTGCGCCCCCATGCCTTGCGCCAGGCGTGGGCCAGTTGCCCCAGCGCGACGAGTGTATCGGGGACCACGTAGGTGGGCACACCAAGGCCGGCGGCCCTGGTGGGATCACGGACCACGAACGCCGCGGCGCCGGCGTCACGCGCCTCCGCGAGAAAGTCATGCGCGTCGAAGCGCTCCCCCTGCAGTGCCACGAACAGATCACCGCGGGTGATGTTGCGGGTATCGGTACTGATCCCCGCGAGTGCGTTGCGCATGGACGGTCCGGTGCCGAGCGCCTGCGCCACGCGTTCGAAGGTCCAGTAGGGGTGCGCGTGCAGCGGCGAGACCGCGGGCACGGCCGCGAACTCGGTACCGGCGGTGGTAAAGGGGCTCACGCCGCACCTCCACCATCGCCTGCCATGAACAGCTCGCGTGACAGCTCGGCCACGATTTCACTCTCGTCGAACGGGTACGATGTGGTGCCGCGGATCTGATACGTTTCGTGGCCCTTGCCGGCCAGCACGACCACGTCGTGCGGCCCGGCCATGCGCAGCGCCTGGGCGATCGCCTCACGGCGATCAGTGATGCGCACATGCTGCCGGCCGGACGCCGCGCCGGTCATGCCGGCTTCGATGTCGTCGAGAATCCGCTCGGGGTCTTCCGTACGCGGATTATCGCTCGTGACGATGGCCACGTCGGCGAGTTCCACGGCGATACGCCCCATCTCGGGTCGCTTGCCACGGTCGCGGTCGCCACCGCAGCCGAAGAGGACTATGAGACGGGTGGCCTCGCCGCTCTCGCGCTGCGTGAAGGGGCGCACCGCGCGCAGGGCCCGATCGAGGGCATCGGGGGTGTGCGCATAGTCGCGCAGCACCGTGGGCGCGGTGCGCAGGCGCTCCAGACGCCCCGGCACCTGCGGCGCACGCGAGAGCCGTTCGGCGATCGTCGGCAACGGTATACCCAGGGCAAGCGCGGCCGCCGCAGCACCCAACGCGTTGGCCACGTTGAAGTCACCGATGAGCGGCAGGACGACCTCCTGCGCCCCCGACGGCGCCACCAGCAGAAAACGACTGCCGTTGGCCATGAACTGCACATCGCGCGCGCTCACCTGCACCTGCCCATCGGTGGCCGTGCCGAACATGAGCGTACGGGGCGCATTGGTCACCCCATGCCACGCGGGGTCATCGGCGTTGAGCACGGCCACGCCATCGCGCGCG
>CAZNZG010000372.1:0-2421 GCA_964577455.1 uncultured Gemmatimonas sp.
CAGATCGACGAGGTCCTCGCCACCCCGGGACCGGTCGCGGGATAACCACGGGCAGAGCGGCGAGGGACCGCGACCGAACAGGAGCAGCAGCAATCCGGTAAGCCCCCTTCCCGGCATGCCCCCCGGTGAAGGCTCTCCCGATCGAACGTTCCCCCCGCGCCGGACGTTTGCATCGGTGGGCATCCGGCCGCAGACTACACCCTGACCGGTCGCATGCCCGCTCGCGATCGTCGGGCGCGTCCGACGCCCCTCGCCACCCATCGCTACCGACGGGCCGATTTCGGCCCGTCCCGGGAGTTCTTCGTGAAATTTGTCCGCTCCCTGCTTGGCCTCGCCGTGCTTGCCGCCGGCAGCCTCCAGGCCCAGCAAGCTTCCCGCACCGAGCCCGTCGCCGGCCTGCGCGGCAACTCCACGGGGTTCCATGCCCTCGTGGGAGCCCGCGTGGTCACCGCCCCGGGTCAGGTGCTCGACAATGCCACCATCGTCATCCGTAACGGCGTCGTGACGGCCGTGGGTGCCGGCGCCGCTGCACCCGCCGGTGCGCGCGTGTGGGACCTCAAGGGGCTCACCGTGTACCCGGGCTTCATCGACGCGCACGCCGACCTGGGTGGCGACGCGCCGCAGCAGGGCGGCGATGTGGGCCCCACCGACTGGAATGCGCTGGTGCGCGCGTGGTTCAGCACCACCGCCAACCTCTAGGACGACTCCACCCGCCGCACCGCACTCCGCTCCCTCGGCTTCGGTGCGGCCCTCGCCGTGCCACGTCAGGGCATCTTCCGTGGCACCGCCTCGGTCGTGAACCTCTCCGACGCCGGCGTCCGTGAGCGCGTCCTCCGCCCCGACCTCGCACAGAGCGTGGGCTTCCAGCGCTCCTTCGCCCTCGGCGGCATGTACCCCAACTCCACCATGGGGACGACCGCGCTCATGAAGCAGACGCTGCTCGACGCGGAGTGGTACATCCGTGCCTGGGGCGCCTACGAAACGAGTGGCCGTTCGATCCTCCCCCCCGAGACCAGCGAAGCGCTCGCCGCGCTCGGCAAGGCGGTCAAGGGGCAGCAGCCGGTGGTCTTCCAGACCGACAGCGAAGAGGAGTACCTGCGCGCGTACAAGATCGCGTCGGAGTACAAGCTCACGCCGTGGTTCCGCGGCAGCGGTCAGGAGTATCGTCTGGTGGACGTGCTCAAGGGACGCACGCAGCCGCTCATCGTGCCGCTTGCCTTCCCCGACGCGCCCAACGTGGCCAACCCGGAAGCGGCGAGCAACGCGTCACTCGCCGACCTGCGTCACTGGTATCTCGCGCCCACCAACCCGGCGCAGCTGGCGGCCAACAACATTCCGTTCGCCCTGACCGCCGACGGCCTGTCGTCGCTGAACCAGTTCTTCCCCAACCTCCGCGTGGCCGTCGCACGCGGCCTCGCCCCCGACAAGGCGCTCGCCGCGTTGACCACGGTCCCCGCGCAGTGGCTCGGCATCGAGCGCACGCACGGCACGATCGCCGTGGGCAAGGCGGCCAACCTCGTGGTGAGCGAAGGCGATCTCTTCACCGAGGAAGGCGCCATCCGCGACGTGTGGGTGCAGGGTACGCGCTTCGGCGTGACGCGTCCGCCGCAGGTGGATCCGCGCGGCACCTGGACCATCACGTCGGAAGATCAGGGCACGTTCAAGAGCGCCACCCTGCGTCTCGAGGGACCGCTCAACCGCATCCGCGGCACGATCGAAATGCCGAGCCGTCGTCCGGTGAACCTCACGGGCGTGCGCGTCATCGCCGAAACCGGTCGCCTCGAAGCCACCTTCAACGGTGAGCAGCTGGGCCTCGAGGGTGCGGTGCTCCTCTCCGGTGCCGTGCGCGACAACGAGTTCTACGGCTGGATGTCGCTCCCCACGGGTACCGACGCCACCTACAAGGGCACGCGCACCGAAGCGTTCCAGGGCCCGGCCCGCGGCGCCGTCGCGGTGAAGGTGCCGAAGATCGACCTGCCCTTCATCCGGCCGTCCATGGAATTCGGCAGGGTCTCGCAGCCCGAGCAGCCGGCGGTGCTGGTGGTGCGCAACGCCACCGTGTGGACGCAGGGCGCACAGGGCAAGCTCGAGAACGCCGACCTTCTCGTGCAGGCCGGCAAGGTCTTGAAGGTGGGCCAGAAGCTTACCGCGCCCAAGGGTGCCGTGGAGATCGACGCGACCGGCAAGCACGTCACGCCGGGCCTCATCGATCCGCACACACACGGCGGCGTGAGCTCGGTCAACGAGAGCGGGTTCGCGATCGTCCCAGAAGTGCAGATGGGCGACGTGATCACGCACAACAACATCTGGTTCTACCGGCAGCTCGCCGGTGGGCTCACCACCACCATGATCAAGCACGGCTCGGCCAACCCGATCGGCGGCGAGAACGTGTTCGTGAAAACGCGGTGGGGCTCGCTCCCC
>CAZNZG010000373.1:0-2418 GCA_964577455.1 uncultured Gemmatimonas sp.
CGGCTTGTCGTTCTTGGGCTTGGTGAACTGCTTCCACCCGGCAAACTGTACCGGCTCCTTCTTGATGTAGCTGTAGTACGAATCGCGCTTGAGCGACGGCGGCCCGAAGCCGTCCATGTGCATCACGATCTGCACCTTGGGGTCGAGGCGGATCTTGCTGGCGTTGGTGACGCCACGCTGCGTGAAGCGGTGAATGACCAGCACCTTGGGGGGGAGCTTGTACTTGTCCACCAGCTCGCCGAGGTAGCGCGACGCATAGTTGATGTCGGCCGCGTCGTAGGTGCCGATCTTCTTGCCGGGGCGCGAGCCGTCCTTCATGGAGAACTCGGGGTCGATGCCGAGGTGCACGTCGGGGCGCTTGAGGAACCGCTCGAGACGGGGCAGCTCCTCCTGCAGAGTGCTGAGCCCCACCTGCACATCCAGGAACATGATTGCGTTGCGGCTCCTGGCCCAGCCGTAGACCTTCTCGATCAACGTGCTGTCCATACGGTTGCGATACTTGCCGTCGAATCCCTTGTCGCCGGCGGCCACCACGGCGATCAGGTGCAACGCCGGCTGCACGGGGTGCTGCGGATCGAGCCGCTTCCACTCCGCCACCTCGGCGTCGAGCTTGCGCAGCATCTCGTCGGGCTCGAATTCACCGAGAATGCCCATGCGAACCGAGCGCGGATTGCCGTAGAAGGCAATGATGCGCTTGGCGGGGAGGATCGATCCGGGCAGGGGCGCTGGCATGGCGGGCGGCCACAGCGAGTCGAGATCGCTGCCGGTACCCTTGAAGGCAAGGTGACGGTCACCCGCCGAGGGGCCGAGCGCTCCCATTGGGCGCTTCTTCGTGCTGTCGGCGGCGCCCGCAGACTTTCCTGCCGTCTTCTTCGCCGGCTTGGCCTTCTCCGCGGCCTTGGCGGGCTTCGCCTTCGACGTGGCCGACGTGGCACGCGCACTGTCGTTGCTCTGGGCGTGCGCCGTTGCCGCGCCCGACGTGGCGCAAAGGAGCGCACCGGTAACGGAGAGCGTGAGGACCGGGCGCCGCAGCGCCGGCAGCAGGGATTCGAGGGAGATCATCGACGGAGGCAATGGGGGGAGTGCTCGTGAGTTCGACGCACCCGGATGTGCTGCGTGGGAGTGTAAACGGGGCATCTCGCACCAGAAAGGGTGCGAACGGTCGTGGCTCACCATGCGTGCAGCCTCGTGCAGCCTCGTGCTTGCACCGTTCGGATTGCACCATAGGTTCCCGACTCATGCATATCGATCTGACTTCACGGGTGGCGGTCGTCACGGGCGGCGCCAACGGCATCGGACTCGCCACGGCACGGCGACTGGCGGCGAGCGGGGCGCGGGTGGCGATCTGGGATCGCGTGGTGGAAGCGGGTGAGGCTGCGGTGGCGGTGCTCGCCGCCGAAGGGCACACGGTACACTTCCTACCCACGGACGTCACCGATCGTGCCAGCGTGGATGCCGCGGTGGCCGGTACGCTGTCGCACTACGGGGCGATCGACATTCTGATCAACAACGCCGGCATCACGCGTGATGCACAGCTGGTGAAGGTCAAGGATGGGGTCGTTGGCGGTGGCATGAGTGAGGCCGACTTCGACGCGGTGATCGCGGTGAACCTCAAGGGCGTGTTCAACTGCACGCAGGCGGTGGTGCCGCATCTGATCGCGCGCGGCGGCGGCCGTATCGTGAACGCGTCGTCGGTGGTGGCCTTCAACGGCAATTTCGGACAGACCAATTACGTGGCCACCAAGGCCGGCGTGATCGGCATGACGCAGGTGTGGGCGCGTGAGCTGGGCAAGCGCGGCATCACGGTGAACGCCATCGCGCCCGGATTCATCGCCACCGAGATGACGGCGAAGATGCCCCCGCAGGTGCTCGACGGCATGAAGGCACATACGCCGGCTGGTCGTCTGGGTACCCCCGACGACGTGGCCAACGCCTACTGCTTTCTCTGCTCGGACTTCGCCGCGTTCATCAACGGCGCCACGCTGCCGGTGGATGGCGGGCTCGTGATCGGCACCTGATCGGTACCTGATCACGAGGGGCTGAGCCGCTACTTGGCCTCAGTCTTCGGTGCCGCGTATTGCATGCGCTGCAGGATCGCCGGAATGCGCCGCGTGGCAATGCTGCCGCGCGGCGACCAGCGTCGAGGCGCCGGCAGGATCGCTGCCATGCGCGCGGCCTCTTCGCGTGTGAGCTTCGCCGCACTCTTGCCGAAGTGATGGCGCGCCCCCGCTTCGGCCCCAAACTGATTGGGGCCCCACTCGGCAAGATTGATGTACAGATCGAGAATGCGCTCTTTGGTGAGCAGCAGTTCGAGCCACAGCGTGACGTAGGCCTCGATGCCCTTCCGGACGAAGGAGCGGCCGTTCCACAAAAAGATGTTCTTGGCCACCTGCTGCGACAGGGTACTGGCACCGCGCA
>CAZNZG010000374.1:0-2407 GCA_964577455.1 uncultured Gemmatimonas sp.
CCCTGACCGCCTTCCCCCTGCTTCCTCCGTTGCCATAAAAACGGCGCGCCCGAAGGCGCGCCGTCATCCTTACCCCGCCAGCAGCGGCAATCGTCGAGACGGCGCCGCCTTCATCCCCCGCTCGATCACCCCACCGCCGAGTACCAGGTCCCCATCGTAGATCACGAGTGACTGTCCGGGGCTGATCGCCTGAATGGGTTCGTCGAGCGCGAGCTCGATCGCGTCGGTACCCAGGCGCACGATCGTGGCCGGTGACGCCTTGGCGCGGTTGCGCACCTGCACCTGCACCGTGTCACCGAGGGCAGGGGCATCATACAGCCAGTTGAGTTCGCGCGCTTCGAGGCCGCGCCCCAGCAGCGCGTCGCGCGGGCCGATCACTACGGCGCGCTCCGACGGCACGATCTCCACCACGAACATGGGCTCGCCGAACCCACCGGGCAGTCCCTTGCGCTGACCGATCGTGAAGCGCGCGAAGCCGTCGTGCTCACCCACCACCGCGCCGTCCGCGAGGCGGATGGGGCCAGGCTGCAACGCCGGCGCATCGGCGCCGAGATGCTCGCGGATCACGCGCACATGATCACCATCCGGCACGAAGCAGATGTCCTGGCTCTCGATTTTGTTGGCCGTGCGCAGGCCGAAGCGCCGCGCAATCTCGCGTGTCTCCGCCTTGGTCTGTCCGCCGATCGGCAGCACGAGCCGTTGCAGCACGGGGCGGTCGATGCCCCAGAGGAAGTAGCTCTGGTCCTTCGCGGGGTCGAGGCCACGCAGCATCACCGCGTCATCAGCCACGCGCCCCATGCGTGCGTAGTGGCCCGTGGCGAGCCAGGGTGCATCGATCGCGTCGGCCTTGTCGAGGAGATCGCGGAACTTCGTGAACGTGTTGCAGCGCACGCACGGAATGGGCGTGCGCCCGCGCGCGTATTCCTGCACGAAGTCGTCCAGCACGTCGTGCCCGAAGTGATCCACGAGATTGGTCACGTAGTGCGGGATGCCGAGTGTCTCGCACACGCGACGCGCGTCACTGGTGGCATCGAGCGAGCAGCAGGGGCGATCCGGCACATCGGCGCCGTCGCCGTGCAGCTTCATCGTCACCCCCACCACGTCGCAGCCGGCGTCCACGAGCAGCGCGGCGGCAACGCTCGAGTCCACGCCGCCGCTCATGGCCACGAGGACGCGGTCGCCCTTTTTCGGCGTGAATGCAGTCGAAATCGCGTGGGCGGACATGGCGTTCAGGGAGCGGGGAGCAGGGAGCGGGGCGCAGGACGCAGGATGCTTCGTGGCCCGTACGTGCTCAGAAGTCGACGATGGCGAACGCGGGAGTGGCCTTGGGGACGCGGGCCTTCTCGGCGAGCGTCGCGAGCACGTCCACCGTGCGCGTCACACACTCCGGGGTGCTGAGGCATCCCAGCGACAAGCGCAGCGCGGCGTTGGCGAGTTCGTTGGGGACGCCCATCGCACTCAGCACGTGGCTCGCCGATACGCTGCCGCTCTGACACGCCGATCCCGCACTGCACGCAATGCCGCGCAGGTCGAGCGCCATCAGCATCGACTCGCTGTTCGTTCCGGGAATGGACACGTTCACCACATGCGCCGCGCGCGGTGCGCCGTCACCGTGAATGATCACGTCAGGGATGCGCTCACGGAGTCCCTGCTCGAGTGCCGTGCGCAATGCCATGAGCCGCGTCTGCTCCGCGTCGTGTTCCGCGAGCACGAGTTCCGCCGCGGTCGCGAGCCCCACGGCAAAGGCCACGTTCTCCGTGCCGGGGCGGCGGCCGCGCTCCTGGGAACCGCCGTGCGCGAGTGGCTCGAGCGGGGTGTCGCGGCGGATGTAGAGGGCACCGATCCCCTTGGGGGCGCCGATCTTGTGTCCCGAAATGGT
The DNA here is from genome assembly GCA_964577455.1 of uncultured Gemmatimonas sp. Classification (GTDB taxonomy): domain Bacteria; phylum Gemmatimonadota; class Gemmatimonadetes; order Gemmatimonadales; family Gemmatimonadaceae; genus Gemmatimonas. Next base: position 1,880 of record CAZNZG010000374.1, read on the forward strand.
GAGCAGATCGAACGGCTGCGTGCGTGCATTGACGGTGACCTTACCGAACGCCTGCACGCCATCGGTGTGAAACACCGCGCCGGCCGCTTTGGCCTGTGCGGCGAGCGCCGGGATGTCCTGAATCACACCCACTTCGTTGTTCACCCACATCACACTGGCCACCGCCACGCGCTCGTCGAGCAGGCTCGCGAAGTGGTCGGTGTCGACGACGCCGTTGTGGTGCACACGCACGATGCGCTCTTCGCCCCCTTCGTGCACCACGTGGTGCACGGCGGCGAGCACGGCCTTGTGTTCGATGGGCGTCGTGATCGCGGCGGTGCGTCCCTGCGTGCGGAGTGTGCGGTGCACGCCCAGGATGGCAAAGTTGTCCCCCTCGGTGCCGCCGGAGGTGAAGCAGATCTCGTCGGCGTGGGCACCGAGGCAGGCGGCGAGGCGCTCACGCGCCTCGTCGAGGGCAACCCGCGCCTCGCGCCCCCAGCGGTGCACACTGCTGGGGTTGCCGAAGCGCGGGCCGAAGAACGGCACCAT
>CAZNZG010000375.1:0-2396 GCA_964577455.1 uncultured Gemmatimonas sp.
ACAGGTGCGGGACACCGGCGACGGCATGAGCGAGGAGGTGCGTTCACGCATCTTCGAGCCGTTCTTCACGACGAAACCCACGGGCGAGGGGACCGGGCTGGGGATGGCGGTGGTGCACGGTATCGTGGTGTCGCATGAGGGGCGTGCCGAGGTGTTCAGCGAAGAAGGGAAGGGCACCACCTTCGAGATCCGCTTCCCGCAGGCCGTGATCGAGGGGCTGTGGGACGAGGATCTCGATCCCACGGCGTTGCTCGAGGAGATGGCCGCGGAGGAGTCACGCGACGAGGAGGAGCCTGACGGCGTGCTCGATCCCACGGCCGTGGAGAGCCCGGATATGGACGTGCTCGAGGACAGTCCGTTCGCGGGAACGACGATCGTGGTGGTCGATGACGAGCCGGCGGTGGCGCAGGTGGTCGAGCGTGCGCTGCAGCACTATGGGCATCTGGTGCATGTCTTCAACCATCCCGAGCTGGCCCTGCAGTTCATCCGGCAGCAGCCGTCGTCGGTGGATTTGCTCATCACCGACCAGACGATGCCCGGCATGACGGGCGACCTGCTGTCGGAGTCGGTGCACGCGCTGCGTGGCGATCTGCCGGTGCTCATTCTCACCGGGTTCAGCCATCGTCTCACCCCCGAGCGCATCGCGGCGGCGCGCGCGCACGCCGTGCTGCTCAAGCCGGTGGAGCTGGCGGAGCTCAAGCGTCGTGTGGACGAGGCGCTGGCGACGACGATGCGGCGGTGAGCGTGGAGTACTCGGCGACAGTGGCGGCAACGGGGGGGCGCTCGCGCTTCGTTTCGTCTGTGATACGGGGCATCTGGGGAGTCGCGTTGACCGGCGCCGCTGTGGCTTGTGGGGAGGCGCCGCCTGCGCCACGTACGGCGGACGTTGACTCGTCCCGTCCCACGGTGCCGGCAAGATACCGGGCAAGCGGACTTGGTGCCGCGGGCTTCACGTCGGTGCACCTGTTTGATTGGCGATGGGATGACATCGCAAACGAATGTGAGTCAGAACTCGGGCCGGCGGGCTTCAAGGCGGTGCAGGTGTCACCACCCAACGAGCATAGCCGCACGCCCAGTCAAGACTGGTCGATGCGCTATCAGCCGGTGAGTTACCTGATCTCGCGAAGTCGTTCGGGCACCGAAGCGGAGTTCGTCCGGATGGTTCAGCGTTGTCGGGCGGTCGGTGTCGACGTGTACGTAGATGCCGTGTTGAACCACATGACCAACTTCCCGAGCCCGGGCACCGGTACCGCGGGAAGCGTATACAGCAAGTATCGCTATCCGGGACTTTACGACGAAAGCGACTTCCACGCGCCGTGCGCGCTCGTCGATTACCGCGTGGCGGCGCAGGTGCAGGACTGTGAACTGTACTCACTGCCGGACCTGCGTACCGATCGCCCGCGCGTTCGGCGAGTATTGGCCGACTACCTCATCGCCCTCGCGCGCCTCGGTGTCGCCGGGTTTCGCGTGGATGCTGCGAAGCACATCCAGCAGGCAGACCTCGATGCCATTCTCGACACCGTGAACACGACGGTGCAACGCTTGGGGCAGCAGGTCCCCTACGTCTTCCTCGAGATCAGTGCGGGGCGCGACGAGGCGGTGCAACCGTCAGATTACTTTGGTATTGGCTATTCCAGCGGTGGCGCAGCCGACATCACGGAATTCACCTACCGGGGGCTCGCCGACAAGTTCACGCGTCGTGGAGGACAGTCGCTGCATCAGTTGTCGCCCACGGGTCCGTCCGGCGCCCGGTTTTCCGAGTCGGCCTGGGGGCTCCTCCCATCGGACAAGGCGGTCGTGTTTCTGCAGAATCATGACACGCAGCGCGAGTGCGGTCTCGGTTACCAGCAGGGCGCCGTTTTTCGACTGGCGAATGTATTCATGCTCGCGCACCCGTACGGCTATCCGTCGGTTCTGTCGGGATTCGCCTTCAGATGTCCCGAACAACGCAGCGAGGGACCGCCACGGAACGCCGAGGGGTGGACGACACCGGTGGCGTGTGCGAGTGATTGGGCACGTGCGGCCACCGGGGACTGGGTGTGTGAGCATCGCGACCCAACCATTCGCGCGATGGTGGGATTCCGTCGCCGTACCGCCGGCGCACCCATCACCGCGTGGTGGGACAACGGCGCGAACGTCATCGCCTTCTCCCGTGGTTCGCTCGGATTCGTCGCGATCAGTCGCGAGGCGCAGCCCGTGGAGGTTACGGTGTCCACAACGCTGCCGGCCGGATGGTATTGCGATCTGTTAAGTGGCGGCCGTGTGAATGGTGTGTGTCGAGGGGAGTCGGTCGAGGTCCGATCCGACGGCACGGTCACCCTCCGGCTACAGCAAGACCGTGCAGTGGCTCTGGATACCAGCACGCGGCGCGAATGAACGAGGAGCTAGACAGCATG
>CAZNZG010000376.1:0-2368 GCA_964577455.1 uncultured Gemmatimonas sp.
CGCGACGATCCGACGATGGGACACGGAGAACTCCGAATGACGAGGAGAGGATGCGTGAATGTACGCCTCCGTCCGCTAGGACGCCTCGTATTCCTCCGCCGCGCGCAGCAGCGCCTGCTGCAGCAGCGCCTCGCGGTCCGCCCCGCCAGGCAGGGCGGCGGAGATCGCGCCGAACTGCCGCAGCATTTCGTCTTCGAGCTGCGCCCGCGTGGGCGAGTTGATTCCCAGCACCGCCAGGGACATCACCGCCAGATCCCGCAGCTGCTTGACCGTTTCCTCGTCGAGCCCCGCCAGGCTGGGGGGCCGCGGTACGATCACCGGCTTCTCCCGACGCCGCTTGGGTGTTTCGAAGAGCGCCTTCACCGGCGCAAACGTGACCACGAACGACCCCGGCGTGTGCTCGGCGTAGCCGGCGATCACGTTCCGGCGTCGGAGCGAGGGGAGCAGCTTCACGATCGACTCGCGCACCGGCGAGTAGCCCTCGAGGCTGTTGTTGCCGCGCCCGGTGATGACCAGCGCTTCGTCGGCGCCCAGCACCTGCTGTTCACGCAGCCAGCGCTCGGCGAGCTGCGCCGCCTGCAGCGCCGTAGGCTGCAGACTGCGCAGGTTGAGCGTACGGCCAGGGCCGAATCGCAACTCGTCGAAGGCGCGGTCGAGGCGGGTCATGCAGGGCTAACGGCGGCCACCACGGTTCGGATCCGTGCCCATGCCGCGCGGCGTGGGGCGGGCGGAGCGCGGCGGGGTGGTGAGCACCTGCGTGAGCACCTTGCCGTCGATGCGCTCGATCGGCACCACCTGGGCGAGCTCGGCGAGCGTGGGCGCCACATCGACCGAGCGGATCGGCATGGGATAGCGGCCCGCCTTGATGCCGGGGCCAAGGAAGAGCACCGGGATCTTTGCATCGAGGTCGTACGGCATGCCGTGCGTGGCGTAGCGGGTGGTGTACACGTAGTAGCCGGGCTTGAAGGCCACCGCGAGCGCCACGTTCATGTCGGTCGGCAACGAATGCATCCAGCGGCGTGCGATCTTGTCGCCACGGGCAGCGAGTGCCGGCAGATCACGCACGCGATACACCTGTGCCATGCCGGGCAGCCTGAGCAGCGCCGTACGGATCTGCTCCACCACCGAGTCGGCGTTGATCCCCTTGGCCGCGAAACGGCGGTGGTCCACCATCAGCATCTTGTCCTGGTAGACGAGCGCGTCGGTTTCGAGCCCGCGTGCTACGAGGGCACTACGGGCCGCGTCGATCACCGGCCGCACGTCCACGCGCCCACGATTTGGATCAGTGCCGGTGAACGTGGCTTCCGGATACGGCGTGACCCCGTGGTCCGACCCCAGCGCGAAGACGATGCGCGTCGAGTCTCGGAGCTTGTAGAGCGAATCGATGAGGCGACCGAGTACGCGGTCCACGCGCAGCACCTGATCGTGCAGCTCCTTCGAGTCGGGCCCCCAACCGTGGCCGATGGCGTCGGTGGTGGAGAGCGACACGGCCAGCACGTCGGTGGTGGGTCCCTTACCGAGGTCCATGGCCTGTACGCCGGCGAGCGCCATGTCGACGGTCAGCTCGTCCATCCACGGAAACGCGGTCAGGGAGTCGAGGCCGCGACGACGGTCGGTGCCGAGCGTGTGGGGGAACGCGATGTCCTTGCCTTCGTGCTCATACGCCACGCTATCGCGTTCCGGATACGCCGATGCGGGCAGCAGCGGGTTCCACGTCTGTCCGAGGTACTGTACCGCCTGCTCCCGCGCGTTGAACTGCTGTACCCAGGTGGGCAGCGTGTCGCCGTAATAGCGGCTGGTGGTGAAGCGGCCATCGAGGCCGTACCAGTACACCTGCTGCTTGGCCTTGCCGAGCGGCAGGATGGCGCCACGATCCTTGCGCGACACGGAGAGTGCACGCGAGAACTGGTCGCGCGAGCGAATCCAATCGAAGAGGGCACTGCCACGGAAGCGCCACGGTGACGCCCCGCCGCCGCGTCCCAGCAGCAGCGGCGCCTGCGCATCGGCCACACCGAGATCGTTGATGACGATCCCGTTGTTGGCGGGGGTGCGTCCCGACCAGAGCGTGGCATGTCCCGGCGCCGTCTCGGTGGTGGCGTGGTCGTGGAACGTTTCCGGAAAGAACGCGCCCTGCGTGAGGAACCGCTTGAAGCCGCCGGTGAACTGCGGCGCCCACTTGTCGAGGTAATCGGGGCGGAGCTGATCGATCGTGATCTGGACGATCAGCGTGGGCTTCTGCGGCTGGGCCGCGAGCGCGCTCGAGAGGATCGGCGCGAGGGCGAGCGCGCCGGCGGCGGCGCGGCGGAAAGCGCGTGTGGTCATGGGCGGAATCTAGCATCCCCGTGCATGCCGTGACCGATCTGTTTCG
>CAZNZG010000377.1:0-2322 GCA_964577455.1 uncultured Gemmatimonas sp.
CAATGACCGCCTTGGTGACGGCATCGGTATTGAACCCCGACTGTACGAAGCTGGTCACGGTGACGGCGCGCATGCGATCGCGATGATCGATCGTGGTCGGTGAGGTGGTGAAATGCACCGCGGCGATCTGCGAAAGCGGAACCATCGCCCCCGACACGCTGGTCACGAAGATGCGATCGAGGGCATCGGCTGCGGGACGGCCGTTGTGGGCCATGCGCACGACGATGGGATATTCGTCACCGTTGTCCGCCCGGATCTTTCCGCCCTCGAGCCCCGCGAGGCCCAGCCGGAGCGTGCGCTCCACCTCCGCGCTTGGCACCCCGAGCAGTCCGGCCTTCTGCTTGTCGACCGACACCCGAAGATCCGAACGGCGCAGGCGGACGGGATTGTTCACGTACTGCGTACCGGGGGTCTCCTTCAGCACCGCTTCGTAGCGCGCGGCGAGTGCGGCGAGCGTATCGAGATCGGGCCCCTCGAGGCGCATCGCGATGGGTGCGTCGATAGGCGGGCCATTCTCGAACTCCTTGAGTTCGATGCGCGCCCCCGGATACAGCGCGAGTGCCGTGCGCAGCGAGTCGAGGGTGCGCGGCGTACGCGTCTCGTCGTACCGCTTCAGCAGGACGAGCAACTGCCCGCGGTTCGGTGCTTCGGCGCGCTGAAAGACGTTGTAGTACACCTCGGGGTTGTCCTTGCCCACGTTGGCAAACACGGCCCGCGTTTCGGGATCGCCGGCGATCACACGCTCGGCGTATTGCACGGCCCGGTCGGTCTCCGCGAGCGAGGTTCCCTCGGGGGTGGTGATGTCCACATGGTACTGCGGCGTGCCCGCCTTGGGGAACAGCGAAAAGCCCACCACCGGCACGAGCAGCAACGAGCCCACCACCAGCGCGAACGATGCCACCAGCGTGGTGCGCGGCCACGTCATGGCACGACGCAGCAACGGCGCATAGCTGCGCTGGATGCCACCGTCGAGCCAGCGCAGCACCACGTTGCCACCCGCATGCTCCTCGCGTGGCATGAGACGACTGGCCAACCAGGGTATGATCGTCAGTGACACGAACAGCGACGCCACGACCGCGTACACCACCGCCAGTGGCAACGAGCGGATGTATTTGCCGGAGAGCCCCGGGAGGAAGAGCAGCGGGACGAATGCGAAGATAAGCGTACCGGTCGCGCCGAGGACGGCCACGCCGATCTGCTTCGTGGCCTCGACCGCCGCCTCCGTCCGAGAACGCCCGTCGCGAAGGAAGCGCGCGATGTTCTCCACCACCACGATCGAGTCGTCGACCAGCAGCCCCAGCGCGATCACGAAGCCCACGATCGACAGCTGGTTGATCGAGTATCCCGTCACGTACAAGAGCATCACGCCGATGGCGAGCGACGTGGGGATGGAAATCATCACGATCACGCTGGCTCGCAGGCCCAGCGGCAGCAGCGTGAGCAACACCAGCGCGATGGCGATCGCGAAATCCCACCCGAGGCGCGACAGGCGCTCGTCCACGTTGCGCGACTGATCGAATCCCCTGGCCAGGGTGATCCCCGAGGGGAGCGACGACTCGAAGGTATCGAGCGCACGCCACACCGCCTCGCGCACCTGCATCACATTCTGCCCACGCTGCACCGCCACCGTCACGAACATGGCGCGCTGTCCGTTGTAGCGTCCCAGATGCACCGGATCGCCGTCGGCCCAATCGACGGTGGCCACGTCCTGCAGCCGTACCACCGCGCCGTTGACGCCACCGATCACGGTGCGCCCCACGTCGCCGGCGTTTCGATAGCGCCCCAGCGTGGCCACGTTGTAGCGACGCGTACCCACATCGACGGAACCGCCGGGGATCTGCGTATTGTCGCTGCCGAGAGCGTTCATGACCTGCCCCGGGGTGATGCTCAGGCGGCTCAGTCGTCCGAGATCGAGCGTGACCTGCATCTCGCGTGGGGGCGCCGCCCACCGCTCCGCCTGCTTCACGCCCGGTACCCGCTCGAGGGCGTCCTCGAGTCGCTTGGCCAGGTCGTCCACCCGTGCGTACGGCGCCGAGGGTGCCACGAGTGCGAGTTGAAAGACGGCAAGGTCGCTGTTCTCGTTGCGCTCCACATCGAGCCGCTGCAACGCCGATGGGAGCGTGGCGCGTAACGCATTCACCTCACGAATCACCTGATCGTACTTGCGTTCTGCGTCCGCATCGGGATCGAACTCCACACGTACCACCGACACCCCATCGGAGCTCGTGCTCTCGATCCGCTTCACATCCTCGAGAGTCTTGAGCTGCTTTTCGATCGGCTCGGTGACCAGCTGCTCCATGTCTTCCGGACTCGCACCCGGGT
>CAZNZG010000378.1:0-2313 GCA_964577455.1 uncultured Gemmatimonas sp.
GTCCGAACGGACGCGCCCCTTTAGATTTCCCGTGATCAGCCCGTCCGGTGCGCGCCATCCCGCCGCCCGGCCGTTCCTGTGGTCCACCCACCCGTCCTGCCCGTGGCCTCGAAGAAGTCTGCCTCCGATCGCTCCAGCGTCTCCGCACTGCGCGCCGGCAAGTCCGCCGGTTCCTCCCAGGGCGGCGCCTCCGCGTGGGAGAACATCAAGGCGATCATCGTCACGGTCGCGATCTTCCTCGTCATCCGCACGTTCCTCATCGAGGCGTACCGCATCCCGTCGGGGTCGATGATCCCCACGTTGCTGGTGGGCGACTGGCTGTTCGTGAACAAGCTGGCGTATGGCCCGCACGTGCCATTCACCGACATCAACCTCCCCGGATACGCCGAGCCCGAGCGCGGCGACGTGGTAGTGTTCGTGTCACCCAATCAGGTGGACCAGCCGGAAGATCCGAACCCCACGCTGGTCAAGCGTCTCGTCGCCGTGGCGGGCGACACGATCTGGATGCGCGGGGGGCTCTTCTACGTGAACGGCATGCCGCAGCGTCAGGGCTTCGCGGCGGCGCAGAACGACCGGGGAGATGGCGGCTTCTCGCACCCGCTCTTCCAGTGGCAGAAGCCGTTCGAGGTGCGCGGCACGAGCGCCGGTGATCCGCCGGCGCAGCCGACGCTCGATGACTGGGGGCCGCTGGTGGTGCCCGCCAACATGCTGTTCATGCTCGGCGACAACCGCTACGACTCGAAGGACGGCCGCTACTGGGGCTTCGTGCCGCGGGAAAACGTGCGCGGCCGGCCGGTGTTCGTGTACTACTCCTATCGCGCCGACGAAAGTGATCGTCCGCTCCCCTTCCTCACCGACATCCGGTGGGGGCGCATCGGGACGATCATCCGGTGAGGTCGAGAGCGTGGGGAGCGCCGCGCGTGTGGAGTGCCGCCGCGGTCCTCGCGGTAACGGCTCCCGCGGTACGGGCTTCCGCGCTGCACGCCTCCGCGCTGCAGGCACCCGTCGTCGCCGCTCCCGCTTCTCCCACGCCTGTCTCGGCGGTTGCTCCCGCGACCGCCGTCACGCCGCCGCCCCGGAGTGGCACGGTACGCACGGATACCCTCTGGGCCCAATCCCTCGGGGTGCGCAAGGCGCTCACGGTGTATCTGCCCCCCTCGTATGGCACGGGCACCATGCGCTACCCGCTGCTCGTCTATCTCCACGGTCGCGGCGGCAACGAACGTGACTGGGTGACCGCCGGGCAGTTGCCGCACCTCGTGGATTCGCTCGTGTCGGCCGGGCTGCCGGAAGCGATCATCGCCATGCCCGACGGTGACGATGGCTGGTACACCACCTGGGCGTCGCTCCCCGATGCCGCCTGCGCGTCCGATACAGTGCGCCGCGAGCCTGCGCGCAGCTATTGCGTCCCGTGGCCGCACTACGACGACTACATCGCGCGCGACGTGGTGCAGCACATGGACCGGAGCTATCGCACCCGCGGCGATCGCGCACACCGCGGCGTGGCCGGCCTCAGCATGGGGGGCTACGGCGCCATGACCCTCGCGCTGTCATACCCCGATGTGTTCGCCGCTGCCGCCAGTCACTCTGGCGTGCTCTCCCCGCGGCTGCGCATCGGCGCCCTGCCCACCGACAGCGCGCGATACGGGCGCACGATCGATGAACTCGCCCGCGGGGTGCGCCATCTCTGGCCATCACTGCGCACGGTCTTCGGTACCGACACCATCGCGTGGCGCGGTCGCGACCCGCGCATCATGGCCGAACGCCTCGCCGCACGTGTGCGCGCCGGCACCGCCACGTGGCCCGCCCTGCGCTTCGATGTCGGCGTGGATGATCTCTGGATGCCGCAGAATCGCGACCTCGATGCGTCGCTCACCACCCTCGGTGTACCGCACGAATACCGCGAGTATCCGGGGGCGCACACATGGGCCTACTGGAAGACGCATCTGGTCGAGAGTCTGGGCTTTCTGCTGGGCGTCGTGCGGTAGGGACGACGCGGGGGGACGCGGGGCGTGGACGCTGGGCGGAAACGCGGGGGCAACCACGAGCAGGGCACGGACGCGTCGGCGACAACGCGTTGGCCACGACGCGTTGGCAGTGACGCGTCGGCGACAACGCAGTCGACGACGCAGGCAAAGACGACCAGCGACTACGCGTGCAGGGGCGGCCCCCGACCCTGACCCCGACCCCGACCAAGCGCGCGAAGCGCCGCTCCCCCGACCCCGACCGCGGTTCTCGTAGTCGCTGCGCGTCCGTACCCGCGTGTTTGACTGCGTTGTTGCCGACGCGTCACTGCCAACGCGTCGTGGCCAA
>CAZNZG010000379.1:0-2310 GCA_964577455.1 uncultured Gemmatimonas sp.
TGCGCATCATCGACCTCGAGGTGCAGCGCTGCAAGAAGATCGTGAACGGTCTGCTCGACTTTTCGCGGCCCAAGGCCGGCGGGCACGAACTGTTCGATCTCAACACCGTGGTGCAGCAGGGGCTCTTTCTGTTGCAGCACCATCCGCGGTTCAAGCGCGTGAAGGTCGTGACCGAGCTGGAAGGGGCGGCGCCCCTGCTTGTGGAGGGGGATGCCGACCAGCTCGTGCAGGTCCTGATCGCACTTGCCATGAACGCCATCGACGCCACGCCGGAACAGGGGCGGGTGGTGATCCGCACGCGCCTCGCCCCCGATGACGTGGCGCGCGCCGTCCTCGAAGTGGAAGACGAGGGACCGGGCATTCCCCGTGCGCTTCAGGCCAAGGTCTTCGAGCCGTTCTTCACCACCAAACCGCCGGGGCAGGGGACCGGTCTCGGGCTTGCCATCTGCTACGGGATCGTGGCGGATCATGGCGGGGCGCTCGAGCTGGTGTCGCAGGAAGGCGAGGGCGCCAACTTCCGCGTGTCGCTTCCCATGGGCGCGCGTCCCGCGGGGGCACGCCGCGCCGCTGCCGAGCAGCTCGCATGACCGCGGCGTCCGTCACGCCCATCGGGATGCGCGCCGTGGAACCGGGCTCGCCGATCCGTGTGCTGATCGCCGAGGATGAAACCCACCTGGGGACCATCCTCGAACAGTTCATGACGGCTCGCGGCTTTGCCGTGCAGATCGTGCGCGACGGCCGGGCGGCGCTCGACGCCCTGCGGACCGACGCGTTCGATGTGGCGCTCCTCGACGTGGTGATGCCGGAGGTGGATGGGCTCGAGGTGCTGCGCCTCGTCCGCGAGGAACCGCTCCCCCCGGAGATCATCGTCATCACCGGCAACGGGACGATCGAAACGGCCATCGCCGCGCTCAGGCTCGGCGCCTACGACTTCCTCTCGAAGCCCTATCGCATGGCGGAGATCGAGGCGCTGGTGCGTCGGGCGTGGGAGAAGCGGATGCTGGCGCGCGACAATCAGCGTCTTGCCTCACGCCTCAGACGCGCCGAACCGCTGCGTGAGTTCGTCACCCGGTTCGCTCCGCTCACCGCCGTGTTGTCGATGGCGGAGAAGATGGTGTCCAGCCCGTCGCCGGTGCTCGTCACGGGTGAGCGTGGCACGGGCAAGGCACTGCTCGCCCATCAACTGCACCACCGGGGGGACACCCCCGACGCTCCGTTCGTGCGCGTCTCCTGTGCGCCGGCGCGCCCGTCGTTCGCCCGGGAGCTGTGCGGCGTGGAGCGGGGCGCGGCGGAGAACGGTGAGCGACAGCTTGGGCTCTTCGAGCTGGCGTCGGGCGGCACGTTGTATCTCTCGCACATCGACCAGCTCGATGCCGCGCAACAGGCGCTGCTGCTCTCGGTGCTGGAGACGGGGCAGGTCGCGAGAGTGGGGGGCGCTCAGCCGCTCCCGGTCTCCGTGCGGGTCGTGGCCTCCACCACCGTCGATCTCGACGCGCGCGTGCGTGACGGCCGCTTTTCCGAAGCGTTGCTGCACCGCATCAACGCCATGCGGATTGCCCTGCCGCCCCTCCGAGAGCGGCGTACCGACATTCCATTGCTGGCGGAGCATTTCTGTGCACAGGCCACGGCGGATGCGCCGCAGCGCGTGAGCTACCGCGTGAGCGACGAGGCCATGATGCGGCTGGAGCAGTACGACTGGCCCGGCAACGTGGGTGAGCTGCGTTCGGTGATCGCGCGCGCGGCGCCGCTGGCTGACGACGGGGTGATCGGCCCGGCCGCCCTCGCCTTGCCGGTTGCGCTGCGGGGCGACGCCCACGAGCACACCGCGGCTGGCGCCGCCGACGGCGATGGCACGTCGGCGGGCGTGCTCACGCTCACCGCACTCGAGCGGAAGCACATTGCGGATGTGCTCGACCGCACCAACTGGCATCAGGGGCGCACGGCCGACCTGCTCGGCATTTCGCCCAAGACACTCTACCGCAAGATCCGCGAATACGGCTTCAAGCGGCCATCGGGACGCGCTACATGAAGATTCTGGTCATTGAGGACGATCCGACCGTCGGTGAATTCGTGCGTCGTGGGCTCGAGGAGCAACGGTGGCAGGCGGACCTCTGCAACAACGGACTCGAAGGTGAGCGGTTGGCGACCGCGCAGCCCTACGATCTGATCATTCTCGACATGCGGTTGCCGGGGCGGAACGGGCTCGATGTGCTCAAGTCGCTGCGCTCGCGCGGGTTCGAGCGCCCGGTGCTCGTGCTCACCGCGCAGGATGCCGTGGATGCGAAGGTCGAAACGCTGCGGGCCGGCGCC
>CAZNZG010000380.1:0-2288 GCA_964577455.1 uncultured Gemmatimonas sp.
GAGCTGGTGTTCGTGAACTTCGGGCTCATCGAAGACTACGCCACGCTCGACTCACTCGGCGTGAGCGTGAAGGGCAAGGTGGTGCTGGCGCGTTATGGTCGCAGCTTCCGCGGCATCAAGGCGCGCGAAGCGGAGAAGCGCGGCGCGGTGGCGGTACTCATCTATACCGACCCGCTCGACGATGGCTTCGTGACCGGTGACGTGTATCCCGAGGGGCCCATGCGTCCGCTCCGCGGGGTGCAGCGCGGCAGCGTGTTCAATGGGGCCGGCGACCCGCTCACCCCGGGCTATGCGAGCAAGCCCGGTGCGCCGCGTCTCAAGCCGGAAGAGACCGCACTGCCGAAGATCCCCGTGGTGCCGATCAGTGCCGCCAATGCGCAGGCGCTGCTCGACGGCGTGCGCGGCACCGACATCCCGCGCAACTGGCAGGGCGGCATGTCGCTCCGCTATCACGTGGGCCCCGGCCCGGTGCGGGTGAAGGTGGAGGTGACCACCGACGCGGCCACCGCTGGCACCAAGACCATCCACAACACGCTCGGGTACCTGCGCGGCAGCGAGTATCCCGACCAGTACGTGTACATCGGCGCGCATCGCGACTCGTGGGGCCCCGGCGCTGCCGACAACATCAGCGGTACGGTCAGCGTGCTCGAGGCCGCGCACGCGCTTGCCGACCTGGCGAAGAAGGGGCAGCGCCCGCGGCGCACGATCGTGTTCGCCACATGGGACGCGGAGGAGTGGGGGCTGGTGGGCAGCAGCGAGTACGTGGAGGACGATTCGTTGCGCCTCAAGAAGGGGGCGGTCGCCTATCTCAATCAGGACGTGTCGGCGCAGGGCTCGCAGTTCGGCGGTGGTGGCTCGCCCAGCATGCGCGCGATGCTGCGCGACGTGGTGAAGAGCGTCCCCGACCCCAAGGGGCGCGGCAGTGTGTACGAAGCGTGGCGCCTGGTCACGGGTACGCGCGTGGATACGCTCGAGCCCAACATGGGTGACCCGGGTGGCGGCAGCGACTTTGCGGGCTTCTACAACCACTTCGGCATTCCCACCGCCGACTGGGGTTTCGGTGGGCCGGCCGGTACGTATCACTCGGCCTACGACACGCACGCGTGGATGGAGCGGTTCGGCGATCCCGGGTTCCTGTATCATGCCGCGTCGGGGCGCATCGGGGCGGCTTTCGCGCTGCGGCTCGCCAACGCCGACGTGCTGCCGTACGACTACGCCGAATTCGCGCGGACCATGCGCCGCTATCTCGCGCCCGTCGAGCGTGGCCTCACGCAGAAGGGGTGGAGCACCGCGCCGGTGGGCACGCTGGGCGCCGCGATCACGAAACTCGAACAGGCTGCGCTGGCGTTTGCCACTGCCCGTGATGCCGCGCTCGCCGGTGCGGTCTCCAAGGGCCAGCGCGATGCCGCCAACGCCGCGCTGCTCTCGGTGGAGCGGGGCTTCGCGCGTGACACGGGGCTCAAGAGCCGTCCGTGGTATCGCACGCTGATCTACGCCTCCGACGTGGACAACGGTTACTCGAGCATGGTCTTCCCCGGCGTGAACGAAGCGATTCGCTACGGCACGCAGGTGGAGACGACCGCGGAGATCGCCGATCTTGTGCAGCGGTTCGAGAAGGCGGCGGCGGCGCTTGATACGGCGCGGGCGGCGCTGGCGTCGGCTCCGGCCAGGCGCTGAGCACGCAGTTCGCTCGGAACCGTAACCCGAACCCGTAACCCGAAACTGAGCAGTTCCGGGTCGTGAGTTCAGGTGATGGGTTTCGGGTTCATCCAGTCAACTCACGAGCTTCAACGTGGTCGAACATCTGACGGTCCAGGAAGTCGCGGCGCTGCTGAAGAGCGACGCCCCCCCGCACATCATCGACGTGCGCGAGCAGTGGGAGTACGACATCGCGCATCTCGAAGGGAGTGAGCTCATTCCCCTCAACACCCTGCCCGGGCGGGTGAACGCGCTCAATCCGGCGCGGCGGTACGCGATGCTGTGTCACCATGGCATGCGCAGCGAAATGGCCGCCAACTGGCTGGCGTCTCAGGGATTCACCCAGCTCATCAACATCGACGGCGGGATCGATGCGTGGAGCCTCGAGGTGGATCCGTCGCTGCCGCGGTACTGATCACGACGCTGATCACGACGCTGATAACGGCCTCGCCGACGTCCTGATGGACGGCGGTCCCGATGTTATGATCGGGGCATGACGGGATTGCTGTGGCCGATCATTGGTGTGGGGCTGCTGGGGCTCGCTGGCGCGACGATGGTATGGCGCCGGCGCGTGGCGTCGGCGTTCGAGG
>CAZNZG010000381.1:0-2277 GCA_964577455.1 uncultured Gemmatimonas sp.
ATTGGTGATGTCTCATCCCGGCTACAGTTCACCCATCTGGCCGATGCTCAGGCACGCCTTGTCGTGGCAAACGCGCTGTTCTTCGGAATCGGTGGTGGGCGCACCAGTGCGTTGGTTGTGCCGCGTGTCACGTACACCGACCCCGAGGTGGCCTGGGTGGGGATGACGGTCGAAGAGGCGGCGGCGGACGGTCAGGCGATCGAGACGATTCGCGTGCCCCTCGATGACAACGACAGGGCTCGGCTGGATGGTGAGACCGAGGGCTTTCTCAAGGTGCACCTTGCCGCTGGTACCGATCGCATCGTGGGGGCCACGCTCGTGGCGTCGCATGCCGGTGAGATGATCGGCGAGATGGCCGTAGCCATCACCCATCGCGTGGGACTGCGCGCCATCGGCAAGACGCTCCACGCGTACCCCACGCAGGCAGAGGTCTTCCGGCGGGCGGCAGACGCGTGGCGCAAGCGGGCGTTCACGCCGCGGGCGCGTCGGCTGTTCGGGTGGTGGTTCCGCCTGTTCCGTTAGGTCGCCGACGCTACGCCGGGGCGCAGGTACCGTAGGCAGGCGCAGCGGTGGAGCCCAGGCCGAGAGCGCCACCGCCGCCGGATGCATCATGTGACTGTCGGTCAGGAATGGGCGATGCGCTTCAATGATTCGCACAACGGTACGCGCGTACAGATGCCTCCGCGATGATCCACGAGGCCACCCGATAATCAGACTGTGGTATGTGTGATTTAGTTCATCTGCGGAGTCGCCGACATTCCCCACTGCGATGTCCGATGGTGGACTCAAGCATACCCAATCGTTTTCCGGAACATGATGCGCTCGCTCAAGTTGGGCACTCGTCTCAGCGTGGCGTTTGCCGCCGTGCTGCTCCTGCTGGTTGGCCTTTCCTATGTCAGCATCAGCAAGGTCGGCACGATCAACGGCAATCTCACGACCATCAATGATGTCAACAGCGTGAAGCAACGCTATGCCATCAACTTCCGCGGCAGCGTCCACGACCGGTCGATCGATCTTCGTGATGTCACGCTGGTCAGCACGCCGGACGAGTTGAATGTGGTGGTGGCCGACATTGAACGGCTGGCGGCCAACTATGCGAAGTCGGCTGGACCCCTGGATTCCATGCTCGCCCTTCCGGAGGCGAGCGCACAGGAACGGGACATCATCGGCCGCATCAAGGCGACGGAACAGCGCACCCAGCCCCTGATCGAGCAGGTGATCGCGCTCAGACGCGCCGGCCGTGACGATGAGGCAAAGCAGGTGCTGATGGAGAAGGCCCGCCCGGAGTTCGTGACGTGGCTGGCTCAGATCAATGAGTTCATCGATCTCGAAGAAGCCGCAAACAAGGAGATCGGTACTGTCACGCGCGCCGAGGCGACGGCGTTCCGCTCGCTGACGCTGTTCTTGTGCCTTGCCGCTCTCGTCATCGGCGCCGGCGTTGCCACATGGGCCGTGCGGTCGCTCTCCCCGCTGACACGACTGACCGCCGTCATGCGACGGTTGGCGGAGCGGGACTTCAGCGCGAAGGTACCGGACACGCATCGCGGCGATGAGATCGGTGACATTGCCCGTGCCGTGCAGGTCTTCAAGGACAGCGGCATCGAACGCGTGCGCCTCGAAGAGCAGGCTGTGGCCTTCCAAGGCCAACTGGACACGAAGCTCCGGGAGACGGAACAGGCCTTCGAGCGCGCCGGACACGAACAGGCGCAGGTGGTCAAGTCGATGGCCGATGCGCTGTCGCTGCTGGCAACGGGCGATCTCACCGTTCGGTTGGAGCCATCAGCCTATCCGAGCTACCGCCAGCTTCTGCAGGACTTCAATCGTGCCGTCGAGAACCTCTCGCAGCCGCTCACGCAGGTCGAAGACGCCGTGGCACGGGTCGGTACCGCGGCTTCGGAGATCACCACGGGCAGTCAGTCGCTGGCCGATGGGGCGAGTGACCAGGTGGCACGTCTCACGCAGGTGACCGATACCGTCCAGCAGTTTGCGCGATCGGCGAAGTTGAATGCCGACAGTGCCCAGGAAGCGCAAACGCTCGCCGCCCGTGCGAGAAACAACACGCAGGAAGGCGCTGCCCGGATGCAGCGGCTCACGCACGCGGTGGCGGAGATCGAGCAGGCCAGCAGTGAGACGGCCAAGATCGTCCGGACCATCGAAGAGATTGCCTTCCAGACCAATCTCCTCGCACTCAACGCCGCGGTGGAAGCCGCTCGTGCCGGTGACGCCGGCCGTGGTTTCGCCGTGGTCGCCGAGGAAGTCCGCGCGCTCGCGCTCCGC
>CAZNZG010000382.1:0-2264 GCA_964577455.1 uncultured Gemmatimonas sp.
CCGTCACGCGGGAAGGCGCCCGGCGCAGCTCTGCGGCGCGCGCGGCCCGACGGGCCGGATCCGCATCGACCAGCAGCAGGAGCGGCGCGGTCGCGTCGTGACCGACCGCCGCTTCGGCGGAAGGAGCGGGAAAGATATCGGCGATGTCAGCGCCAGCGTCGGCGTTCACTGGATCCTCCGGGAAGGCGTGGCCACAACGCCCATTATTGTCGAGCTCGCTTAGACAATAGGAACGCGATGTGGGGCCACAATGCGCCATTTCATTACGATTTGATTAAGCCCGCCGAGGGCAGCCTGCCGCCCCGCACACTGCCCACGGGGCGACGCACGGTCCCGGGAGGTCGCCAAACGCCCCTGCGGCGCCGTAATGTGCGCCATGCGCTGCCTTTCTCTTTTTGCTCTCGTGCTGACGGCCGCCGCCTGCACGCAGCCCCTCACGATCGCGCCAAGCGATGCCGCCGCGGTGCTCGCCCACCGCTCGATCGAGGCGCCCGATCCGGGAGCGTCGGGGCCGCTCCCGGTGCGGTTCCTGTATTACGGCAGTGGCAAGGACATCCGGCGCCCGGAGTACCGCGATTCGATCAGCTACCGTACGCCCACGGTGGATGCGTCGGCCTTTGCGCGGATGTCGCCGCGGCTCGCGCGCGAGCGTGACGCCTATTGGGGCTACAGCAACAAGGCGTTTCCGCTCAACGCCCGCGTCTGGTATCCGGCTGGCGAGGGGCCGTTTCCGTTGGTGCTGGTCGTCCACGGCAACCACGACATGAAGGACTTCTCCGATCCGGGGTACGCGTGGCTCGGCGAGTTCCTCGCCTCACGCGGGTACATCCTCGCCTCGATCGACCAGAACTTCCTCAACGGCAACCTGCCGCGCGACGAGTTCGACGCCCGCGGGTGGATGCTGCTCAAGCACCTCGAGGTCTTCCGCGCGCTCAACGACAGCATCGGCAAGCCGCTGCATCGCAAGGTCGACATGCAGCGGATCGTGCTCATGGGGCACTCGCGTGGCGGCGAAGCGGTGGCCATCGCGGCGCTCTTCAACCGTCTCACGCATTACCCCGACGACGCCACCCAGCGCTTCGACTTCGGGTTCGACATCAAGGGCATCGTCTCGATCGCCGGCGTGGACAATTACTACAAGCCCGCCGGCAAGTACCTGCCGATCGAGAATCTCAACTATCTCGCGTTCCACGGCTCGCACGACGGCGACGTGGCCAGCTTCATGGCGATGGCGGCGTACCATCGTGTGCGTTACACGCGCCCGGGCTCGGAGTTCAAGAGTGCGATCTGGATGCATCGTGCGAATCACGGCCAATGGAACACTGTCTGGGGCAACAAGGATAACGGTCCCACGTCGGGGCGCGCCCTCCGGCTCGAGGCCCTCATCAGCGGTGAGGAGCAACGGCAGTTCGGACGGGTAGCGATCGGTGCGTTCCTCGACATCACGCTCAAGGGGCGCAACGAGTACCGCGCCCTGTTCCGCGATCACCGCACCGCTGGAGACTGGCTCCCGCCCTCGATGTACATCGCGCGCTATGCCGACGCGCGCACGCAGTATCTCGCCACCTTCGAAGAAGATGTGGACGTGACGACGGGGTCACTGCCGGGGGTGCGGATCGCCACGGAAGGGCTGACGACCTGGCGTGAGGGGGACACTCCCGCGAGGTCGCGCACGCCCACGTTGCAGAGCACGATCGCCACGTTCGGCTGGAATGCCGCGCGGACGAAGGGCGCCCCACCGGCGCGTGTGAGCGTGCATCTGCCGGACTCGCTCCGCACAGCCTGGCAGATCGGTGCCACGCACGCGCTGACACTCAGCGTGGGCACGCTGCGGGCATCCGGCGCCAGTGACAGCCTGCCGCCGGATCTCACCGTGGAGGTCGAAGACACCGCGGGGCGCAGCGCCCGCCTGCCCCTGAGCAGCTTCGGCCCGGTGCGTTTCCCGATCGACAGTTACGTCTACCGACGCCGTGGCCGCGACCGCACGCAGTTCACCACGCTCGCCGAAACGATCCTCTACACCTACGTGGCGCCTCTCTCGCAGTTCGCCGCCACCGGCACGGGCTTCGATCCCGCACAGTTGCGTACCATCCGCCTGGTGTTCGATCGCCGGCCGAGCGGGAGTGTGGTGGTGGATGATGTGGGGGTTGGGGAGTGCACAGGGAAGCGACCGGCTGAGGCTGGATCGCCGGCAAGGAAGAGGGCCAGGGAAGACGCAAAGGCGGGGGGCAGGGGGGAACAGCAGGAGGAGGAGGAAGAGGAGG
>CAZNZG010000383.1:0-2258 GCA_964577455.1 uncultured Gemmatimonas sp.
GGGCGCCGAATGTGCTGGCAGCGGCGGCCACGAGCGAGCGGAACATGAACTGCCGACGATCGAGGCCCGTGGCCACTTCGTCATGGTCCATGGCGTCCAGTTCGGCCTGGGCATGCTCGAGAAAATCGATGGGCGTATCCACGCAGCTGCTCCTACAGGGGGAAGGCCGGCCCCGACCGGCTGGGCCCGGTCGGATGAACCGGGCCAATATCTCCCCTACAACGCGCGGAGGCGAGAGGCTGCTGGAGAGTCCGCCCGCGCGCTCGCCGAGGTGCGGCTCGTGTCGGTGGCCGCGCGGCCGGCAGGCTGGATACGGAACACGAAGGCCTGCTGCACCAGCTGCGGCACGCGCTTTCCCGCAAACACGGCCGGCTTGTACTTCATGCGCGGCAGCGCCTTGCGGACGGCCGCCACGAACTGCCCCTGCACCTTCTCGAGCACCTGCATCGTGAGCGTGTCGGCATAGCCGGTGCTGTCCACCACGAACTGGGCATACACCACCCCTTGAATGCCCTGCTCCATGAGATCGGCGGGATACTCGGGGCCTGCGGCGGTGGGATCGAGCGCCGCGGTGGAGTCCACCTCGATCTCGGTCATGGGACGCGGCGACTCGCTCTCGGGCTGCGGCGCGGACGGTTCCTGCACCGCCCCCACGCCCTGTCGTGCGAGAGCAAGCGCGCGCGTCCCGCGATCGCTGGGCACCTCGAGGTCACCGCGTGAGGCCTGCAGCGCACCACCGATCCCCACATAGCGCACCCGTTCCTCCGACGGTGCCGGGGCGTACTTCCGGAACGGTGCGAGAAACGACACGGACTCGTCGACCGGGGCCGGCCGGTGTTGCCGGTGCTCCAGATACCCCATGAGCGCGAGCCCACCGATCACCACCCCTTCGGCACCGAGGCCGATCGTCTGGTGTACTACGGCGCGCCATGAAAACCGTCGAGACGACTCGAAGGCGCGCATGGACGGGCGCTTGGCGGGCATGGCGGCACACCGGTGATGAGGCGACACAACCACGGGGCGGATGCTGCATGATCCGGTCCCGCGCGGCCAATTGCAAGGTGCGCCAGAGCAGCCCCAGCCGTGCTCGGTACGACGGCAACTCTCGATCTCCCAGCGGCGTTGTTACCGCAACACCGCCCCTTCCGACCTCCGTGCCTCCCCTTCACCTGCTCTGGTTCAAACGCGATCTGCGCGTGCACGACCATGCGCCCCTCGTCGCCGCAGCGCGGGCGGGACGGGTGCTGCCGGTGTACGTACACGAGCCGGAACAGCGCACGGCGCACGATTACGATCCGCGCCACGGCCAGTTCCTTCGCGAGTCCTTGGAGAGTCTGCGCGGTGCCCTCGCCGAACGCGGTGCGCCGCTGCTGGAGCTGACCGGCGATCTGCCACAGGTCTTCGACGTCCTGCGTACGGTGCTGCCCATTGCCGCCATTTACGCACACGAGGAGACCGGCAACGCGCCAAGCTATGCCCGCGATCGCCGCGTGCGCGCATGGGCGAAGACGCACGGCCTCGTCATGCACGAAGCGCCGTACAACGGCGTGGTACGGCGGCTCGACACCCGCGACGGCTGGAGTGAGCGGTGGCACACGCGCATGAGGGCGCCTCGACTGGCTGCGCCGGTGCAGCTGCCCTCGGCGTCCCCCGAGGAGCTGGCACGCATCCCCGATGCGGTTTGCTACCGCGAGAGGGCGCCGGCCGCGCGCGCCCTGCCCCTCATGCAGCCAGGTGGACGTGAGCACGGCGTGGCCCTGCTGCGGTCGTTCCTTACCGCACGTGGCATGGACTATCGTCGCGCCATGTCGAGCCCCAATACCGCGGCGGAGGCCTGCAGCCGCATCAGCCCGCATCTCGCGTGGGGGACGCTGTCGCTGCGCGAGGTATGGCAGGCGGCGCGGCGGCAGGCGCGGCGCCTCGGCCAGGACGCGGTCGAGCCGCGGGTCAACGCGGACGACTGTGTCTGCTGGCGTCAGAGCTTGGTGAGCTTCGCGTCGCGCCTGCAGTGGCGTGATCACTTCGTGCAGAAGCTCGAGCAGGAGCCCTCGCTGGAGCATCGCCCCTACTCGCCACTCTACGAATCGCTGTGGCCCGCGGAGCCCGATCGTGAACGACTCGAGGCGTGGACGACGGGGCGCACCGGCTACCCGCTCGTCGACGCCTGCATGCGCAGCGTGCAGGCCACCGGGTGGCTCACCTTCCGCATGCGCGCCATGGTCATGAGCTTCGCGAGCCATCACCTGTGGCTCGACTGG
>CAZNZG010000384.1:0-2237 GCA_964577455.1 uncultured Gemmatimonas sp.
GGCGCGGGTGGGGTGCGGGGGGTGGGGGCCCGGAACGCCGCGGGGGGGGGCTGGGGCGGGGCTCGCGAGCTCGCTGGCGGTCGCGGCGGCGGTGGCGCTGATGCTCGCCTACTTTGTGCGCCTCGAGCACTACGTGGGCTTCCGACGGGAGCTGCTGCGCGCCCGTGGTGACGTGCTGGCGCGCATGCTGCGCATCGGCGTGCCGCCCGGCGCCGAATTCGCGCTGATGTTTCTGTTCACGGCGGTGGTGTACTACGTGATCCGCGACTTCGGCTCGTCGGCGCAGGCCGGTTACGGCATCGGTTCGCGGGTGATGCAGTCGATCTTTCTCCCGGCCATGGCGGTGGCATTTTCGGCGGCGCCGCTGGCCGGACAGAACATGGGCGCGGGGCAGCCCCAGCGGGTGCGTGACACCTTCACGTGGGCGGCGATGATGGGCAGCGGGCTCATGGTCCTGATCACGCTGGCGTGCCAGTGGCGCCCCGAGTGGTTCGTCCAGGGCTTCACCAGGGAAGCGGCGGTGCTGACGGTGGCCACCGACTTCCTGCGCACCATCTCGTGGAACTTCGTGGCATCCGGGCTGATCTTCACCTGCAGCGGCATGTTTCAGGCACTGGGCAACACCGTGCCGTCACTCGTGAGCAGTGCGTCACGCCTCGTCACCTTTGCGGTGCCTGCGCTGTGGCTGGCTCAACGTCCCGGATTCCAATTGCGTCATGTGTGGGTGTTGTCGGTGGTGACCATGACGGTGCAGGCTGGCTTTACGCTCTGGCTGCTGCGGGGCGAACTGCGCCGGCGGGCCATGATCGCATCGGAGCCGGCGGTTGCAACCGGCTGATCCCGGCGACAGCTTCGGAACACTCCCCTCCTCGATCACCCACTGCACATGGCCCGGAGCCTCCTCGCCATCGCCACCGGTTTCGTGTTGATCGCACTGCTCAGCATCGGTACCGATGTGGCGCTCAAGTCCGCCATGCCTTCACTGTACGAGGCCGACGGCAGTACGAGCAGCGTTCCGCTGCTGGTACTCACCATCGCCTACGTGGGGCTGTACGCGACGACCGGCTGTTATCTCGCGGCCCGCATGGCGCCCTCGCGCCCCATGCGGCACGCCATCATTCTCGGCATACTCGGTCTGGTGTTCAACATTGCCGGCACGATCGCCATGTGGCACACGGCGCCGGCGTGGTATCATGTTGTATCGCTGCTGCTGGTCATGCTCTGGGCATGGCTCGGTGGCCGGATGCGCGAGCAGGAGCTCGCCAACGCCTCTTCCCATCGAACCGTTCCGGTATGATGCGCAGGATCCGTGGCCGGCTGGCCACGCTGGTCGGGATTGCCGGCATGTCACTGACCGCGGCTGCGTGCCGCGAATCTGGCCCGGTCTCGGCGTCGGACACGGTAGTGCAGTTCTATGTGATGCTCGAAGTGAGTGGTGTGCGCTCCATCCCCGAGCCGCGGGCGCTGCTCGCGCTGGAGCCGTATCTCACGCCATCACTCGCGGCGCAGCTGCGCGCGGCGCATGCCTATCGAGACTCCGTCGTGGCAGCAGGCGCCAGTGGCCCGGCTCCCTTCTCCGAGGGTGACCCCTTCAGCGGCCTCTTCGAGGGGCAGACCCAGTACGTGGTGAAGAACACCACCACGCGGGGCGACAGCGCCTACGTGCTGGTCAACTTCTCCAACACCGAGCAGAAGCCCCCGGTCTCGTGGAACGACACGGTGGTGGTGGTACGGGCCGACAGCACGTGGCGCGTGGCGGATATCCGCTATGGCGCTGGCTGGGAGTTCGGCTATCGTGGTGCCCTCACGCAGCTCCTGTCGAAGCGCTGACCACACGCCGACGGCGCTGTTCACTTCCTGCCACGGTGGTCGACCAATGCCCCGAAGATTTCTCGCGTCTCTCACGATCCCGATGCTCCTCGCGGGGGCCGCAGCCACCGCAGGGGCTCAGGGAAACGTCCTGCCCGCACCACGCGTCGCCGTCGACAGCGCCGATCCCATCTCGGTGATGGTGTCGCGTCTCGATCTCGAACGCTACAAGGCCACCATCAAGGGGTTGACCGCGTTCGGTGATCGCCGGCAGGGTACGAAGCGCAATCGCGACGCCATCGACTGGATCGAGGCCCAGCTCAAGAGCTACGGCTGCACCAACACCGAGCGGCTCACGTATCAGTACGCCCCGCCTGCGCCCGCCCCGCGCCCCGCGGGGGCAGGCAACGCGCCGGCGCGTCCGCAGG
>CAZNZG010000385.1:0-2197 GCA_964577455.1 uncultured Gemmatimonas sp.
AGGATCCACATCCACCAGTGGATCTTGAAAGACACAAAAAGGACCACTGCGGTGATGGCTAGATATGCGCAAGCGCTCATGTAGTGCAAGGCGTGATAGTGGTCAAAGACAAACATGCCAACAGAGGCCCCGACGAGGAGCACGCTGGCAGCGGTCGAGCGAATGGTGAAAACGTTTGGCCTCAGCAGAAAGAGAACGACGAGGCCCAGCTGACCCATTTGCAACCACTTTTTGTGTTCAGAGAGATGGAGCGTTTCACTAATGGTTTGTCGATTTTCCATCAGAGTGACTGCGAGCATGCATACAGAAAAGCAAACGGCGTAAAAGACGAGCATTTTGGTACTCCCAATTTATATATATATAGTTCATGCCACTACAACAATCGAACTAGAACAATACGAATACTAAATACAGTCACGTATGCGCCGGACTCCGTTCTTCACCATGTGGTGTGTTGCGTTTGAGACCAAACGCAAACGAGTCACAAAGAGGATTCAGTCAAGATAGAAAGACTTGGGCGTCACACCGAATATCATATCTGGCGCAGTATATTGCTTTTGAACGGGTCTATAGATGTCCAGTCGTCGAGGAGAAATCCTTGCACGTCTCCCGAGTTGGGCCCAAGACTCCAGAAGAAGTTGTCTGTCATGTTGCGTTGTATCAGATATCGGACGAGGATTCGCATCCACTCCTGATCAATGTCCGTTCTGCCACCCCACTCGCCAACCACGACAGACTTGCTGTGCTGGGTTCGCAGGAAGCCAAAGTCCGTGTCCCACTGGTTGAAGAGGACGTTAGCATCGAACGAACTCTCTGGGACGACAGATTTGCCGTAAGTGTGCGGACTGAAGACCACACGATGCTGGAACTCGTCAGGAACGGACAAAGGCGCCTTTGGGTAGTCTCGGAAGGTGTGCCCCCACTCGATGCCCTCGACAAACATGAGGAACTTGGAGTTGGGCACGTATGCTCCGAGCACGGGGATGACTGCTTCGGCAAAGTGATTCCAGTCGGTCGAGGGATTTCCAGCCCCCCACGTCGCTTGCCCGTGTGGCTCGTTCAGGAGGTCGATGGCGCCGATCCCGATCCGCTTCGCGAGCACGCAGAGCTCGTCGAGCGTCATGCCGCCGAAGCACCAGGCGCAGACCGACTGCCTGAGTCGCGGGCGCGCGTCGTCCGGGCGCGCGACCGCATTCCGCGAGGGACCCGAGCCGTGCGCGGCAGCGGGCGCCGCGATCGCGGCGAGTGCGGGAGCGGCCAGCCCGGCATGCATGAAGGTCCGTCGGTCCATTCCCCGAGGGTAGCGGGGCGGCGATGCCTATCCTCATCCCTGCATGCCCTCGACCTCCGTCCTCTTCGTCGACAGCCACACCGAGGGAGAGCCCACGCGCACGGTCGTCGTCGGCGGGCCTGCCCTAGCCGGCGGCACCGACGCCGCGATGGCGGCGGACCTCTCGGCACGCCACGACTGGTTCCGCTCCGCGTGCGTCAACGAGCCGCGCGGCCACGACGTCCTGGTGGGCGCGCTGATCGTGCCCACGCCGGACCCGTCCTGCGACGTCGGGGTGATCTTCTTCAACAACGTCGGGGTCCTCGGCATGTGCGGCCACGGCGCCATCGGCGTGGTTCGGACGCTGATGCACCTGGGCAGGTTCGCCCCGGCACGCACGCGCGCCGCGCGCCTCGACACGCCGGTGGGCGCGGTGACGGCCACCGTGCTGCCGGGCGACGACGGCGTGCCGGCCGTCGAGGTGGCGAACGTGCGTTCGTACGTCATGCGGCGAGACGTGTCGCTTGCGCTCCCCGGCGGGCGCCGCGTCACGGGCGACATCGCGTGGGGCGGGAACGGCTTCTTCATCTCGAAGGACCACGGCGAGCGGATCGACCTCGCGAACCTCGCTGCCCTCGACGCGTGCTGCCGCGAGATCCGCGACGCGCTTCGCTCGGCGGGTCTCGGCACGGTCGACGGCCATCCCGTCGACCACGTGGAGCTCGTCGGCCCGCCGGCGGACCCCGCCAACCACGCGCGCAACTACGTGATGTGCCCGGGCGGCGCCTACGACCGATCGCCGTGCGGCACGGGCACGAGCGCGACGCTCGCGTGCCTCGCCGCGCGCGGGGAGCTCGCGCCCGGCGCCACGTGGCGCCAGGAGTCCGTGATCGGCAGCGTCTTCGAGGCCCGCTATGAACGCGCGCC
>CAZNZG010000386.1:0-2174 GCA_964577455.1 uncultured Gemmatimonas sp.
GCTGACGTTCGAGGGCACGTCGGCGCCGGCCTTTCGTGCGGGCAAGTTGCCCTCGCAGATCGATGCGTCGGAGATCCAGTCGGTGCCGCGGGAGATCTTCCGCATGTTTGCCCGCGGTCTCGAGCAGCCAATGAGCGTGCAGTCGACGATCGGATACCAACGCCAGTTCGGCTCCCGCTGGTCGGCAAGTGCCGACCTCGTTTGGAGCGAAACGCGCCATCTGCCATGGCTCGCCGATCTCAACCCGATCGGTACGCGACTGGCGCCGGGCGATACCACGCCGCTCATCTGCACCAGTGCGTTCAGCTGCCCCGGCGATGCACGCCGACCGTCGAACCCGGCCGCAACGGGCTTTCGTCGTGTGAGCACCGCACAATCCGGTGGCGAGGCACGCTACCGGGCGTTGTATGTGGCGGCACGTCGTGCCCTGTCCGATCGCCTTACGATCGATGGCAACTGGGTGTGGTCACGAGCGGAGAACAACACCGAGGACATCAATTTCTCGGCGACCCAGGGGAACTGCTTTTCACGCGACCGTGTCGATGCCGTGACCGGCGCGGCATGCACCAGTGACGAATGGGCTGATGCCAACAACGATCGCCGCCACCGGGTGACGGTGCGCACCACGGCGACTCCGATGCGTTCGCTGTCCCTGGGTGTGATCGTCGATGCACAGACCGGCGTTCCGGTCAATCGACTGGCTGGGCGTGTGGGCGCCGACGGCGGGATCACCCGGTACGATCTGCTGGGCAGCGGCCCGATCCGCGGCAATGGCTTCATCGGCAACGGCGATCGGTTTCCGGGGGTGGCACGCAACGCCGAGCGGCTTCCGGGGAGCGTGACCGTCGGACTGAGCGCGATTGCCAGACCATTACGCGCACGTGCCCCCGGTCTCGAGTTGCGGCTCGATGTGTTCAACGCCCTCAACTCCCTCGTGTGGGGCGGGTACGCGAACGGCACGGGCGGCGGTGGCAGTCGGACGCAGTTTGGCCGTCCCGGGGACCCTATCGAACTGTTCGCAGCCGCGCCACCGCGGCAATTTCAACTGTCGTTGCGCCATGCCTTCGGCAGCGGTGCCCCCACGCAGACTCCCTGACCTCCGTGCATGATCGACGAGCCATTCCGGCGCTGGCTGGCGCGTTACGCGGCCGCGCCGGTGCCGCTGCTCCATCGCCTTGGCGTGACGGCCAATGCGCTGTCGTGGACCGGATTGCTGCTGGCGCTCGGTGCCACTGCACTGGTCGCACGTGGTACACCGGTACCGGGTGTGATCTTGTGGCTCGTGAGTCGACTGGTCGATGGGTACGACGGCATGCTCGCCCGGCACGGGAATACGAGCACGCTGTTCGGCGGCTATCTCGATCTCACCTTCGATATGTTCGCCTATGCGGCGATGGCGTGTGCCTTTGCGTACGTCATGCCGGCCGATCGCATGCTGTGGCTGCTCGTGCTCACCGGATACATTCTGGCCATCACCACGACGCTGGCGCTCTCGTCGCTCGCGGAACGTGCCGACCGGCAGTTGGGGGGCAATCGTTCCATCCAGTTCACGCCGGGTATCGCCGAAGCGGGCGAGACGACCATGGTCTACGTGATGCTGGCACTGGTCCCGTCGTACAGCCGTGTCGTGCTGTTGCTGTGGGTGGTGCTGCTTTTCGCCACGATGCTGCAGCGATCGTTGCTGGCGCACCGTATCTTGCGCCCATGACCGATCACACCGAGGTCCGACCGGAATTCGAGGAGGAAGCCATGCGCCTCCTTCCTGATGTCATGCGTTTCGCGTTGTCGCTCACGCGCGATCGCAGTGAAGCGGAGGATCTTGTGCAGGACACCTATCTCACCGCGCAGCAGGCGTGGCATCAGTTTCGCGCGGGGAGTGATGCCAAGGCGTGGCTGTTCACGATTACGCGCCACCGCTTCTACCGGGTGCATACGCGCGCGGAGCGGCAGGTTGCCACGGACAGTCCGGAATTGGAGTCGCTGGCGGCGGCCGTGTACACCGAGCAGCACGGGACGGCACTCGCCGACGAGTTCGAACGTCTGGATATGCGCGACGCCGTGAGGCGCAGCATGTATGCCCTTCCGGCAGCGTATCGCGAGGTGGCCGTCCTCGTGGACTGGCACGACCTGGCCTATGAATCGGTGGCCGAGATTCTGGGGATACCCATCGGGAC
>CAZNZG010000387.1:0-2149 GCA_964577455.1 uncultured Gemmatimonas sp.
ACGGAGCCCTTCACGTTGTTGTCGAGCGACAACGAGAGCGCTTCACGCCGGCGCGCATCACGCAGCACCACCTGGCGGTCGTCGCGAGGACGCGCCACGATCACGATGCCGCGCTCCACGGTGCACAAGAGAGAACGGCCCCCCGCGTAGTCCACATGCTTGCCCAGCACTTCGATGCGCCCCGGCACGATCCACGTCCGCCGTCCGTGCGCGGGCACCTCCGCCTCATCGAGTGCCTGATGCGCGTCGCGCAACAGGCTGCGATACGCATCGGCCACCATCGGTGGGAAATGAGCCGCTTCGAATGGCAGTCGTACGAACAGGTCGTTCACGTCAGGGCCGCGGCTCCAGATCACCCAGATGCTCGGCCACGCTCGCGATATCGGAGCGGCGCGACAGGTCGAGCACCGGTGCCGCCATCCGCACGGCACGGAACGGGATTCCCTCGCGCAGCGCCATCGCGACCGCTTCCGGGAGTTCATACTCCCCGCGTACGGACCTGGGCACCTGCCGACAGGCACGGACCACCGCCGGCGTAATCGCCCAGAGATTCATCCCCACCCAACGCGCGGCCTCGCTGGCAAGATCCAACGTATCGCCCGGCTTCTCCACGATGCCGTGCAACATGCCATCGGCCCCCACCGCCAGCACGGCAAAGGCGCGGACGCGCTCGGGATCCACGTTGCCCTGCGTGACCAGCGCATCGCGATCGAACGCCACCGTGCCGGCGCTCTCCTCTGCCGCCAACCGGCGGTACGCCTCCACCGGATAGTAGTTGTCGGCGTTGAGCACGAGAAAGGGTTCCTCGCCCACCACATCCGCAGCCGCAGCGACGGCGTTGGCGGTCCCCAGCGGCTCCTGCTGCACCGCGAAGCGAATGCGTACACGCTGCGGCGGCGCGTCGTGCACGAAATGCTCACGCATCGCGTCATGCTCGGGGCCGATCACCAGCACGACTTCCTCGAGTCCGGCATCGGCCAGCGCCGAAATGACGTACTCGAGGAAGGGACGCCTGATCGGGATCATCCCCTTCACTCCCGTCTCGGCAGCAGCGGCCTGCGTGGCATCGAGCGTGGCACCGGTATCGGCCCGACGCATGCGGGTGCCAAGCCCTCGGGCCATGATGACGGCCGTTCGAATCATGAGCGCGGGAGCGAAGGAATGCGCGCCGTCACTCAGCCGGCCGTGACGGCCGGCCCCTGCGGCGCCGTGCTGCTGCGCCACGCGCCGCGCGTGAAGTCGGGGAACTTCACCGGCGCGCTGCCCTTGCGGATCGACTGCTCGCACAGCGCATACGGCACACTCCACGCCGCGGCATCGTACACGTCGAAATCAGGCGCCAACCCCTCGCGCATGCACTGCACCAGCCGGTACGCCATCACGAAATCCATACCACCATGACCGCCGTTCTTGCGGGCGAGATCGCCGACCGCCTTCCAGAGCGGATGCTGGTACTTGTCCTTGAAGTCGGCGAACGGTGTCCAGCGATGGCCGCCGGCCTGTCCGTCAATGTAGAGCCGGGGCGGGTAGTCGTTGAACGCCGCCTTGGAGCCCTGCAGGTTGTTGAGGCGCGAATACGGGCGCGGGCTCGTCACGTTGTGCTGCAACAGGATCGTGCGCCCCTTGGCTGTCTTGATCAGCGAGGTATTCACATCGCCGGCCTTGTAGCGTTCGCCCCACTTGGGGCTGTCCTTCGGCTCGTGCTGCTCACGCCATTCGGTGAGCCCTGCCTCCGGCGACGACATGCTCACGACGTACTCGAACCGGTCGCCGCGATGGATGCCGAGATATTGCGCCACCGGCCCCAGCCCGTGCGTGGGATAGAGGTTCGTGTCGTTGGTCGTATGCGGGAAGCGCCGCCAGAGCCCCTCGTCACGATTCTCGAAGAGAATCGCGCGGAGGTCGTGATTATATGCGGCCTCGGCGTGCAGCAGTGTGCCGAACACGCCGTCGCGCACCATGCGCAACACGGTGAGTTCGCTCTCGCCGTAGCAGCAGTTCTCCATCATCAGGCAGTGGCGTTTCGTCTTCTCCGACGTGTCCACCAGTTCCCAGGCCTGATCCACAGTGAGCGAAATCGGCACTTCGCTGCCACAGTGCTTGCCCGCCTTCATGGCCGCGAGCATCACCGGCGTGTGCCACTGCCACG
>CAZNZG010000388.1:0-2142 GCA_964577455.1 uncultured Gemmatimonas sp.
CACGTCGGTGGTTGGCGTGGTGGCTTCCGCGAAGGTGAGGATCTTCACGTTGGAGCTGCTCGCCCGTCCCAGCCAATCGATGCAGTACACATTGAAGAGGTCCGTGCCCACGGTGGCGGCCGTGGGACCGAACTGGGCCCGGTAGGGGCCCGTGGCAACGCCGGCGGCCGTGGGAGCGCCCGGCGTGCTGCCCACGAACTTGAGGTACCCCTGTGTTTCGGTGTAGGACGGGGCCTGCGCGTACGCGGTGGTGGCACTGGCGCTCACGGCGGCGGCCGTGGCGACGAGCATCAGGGTGGCGGAGCGGAGCAGTCGCATTGGCAGAGAATCGGAGAGTGAGACCGTTCGATTACGCCGCCTTCATGTAAGATTCGTACCAAAGCCGGAGTGGCAGACTCTGCTATAAGCATGTTGTTATTTTTCAATGTCTTGCATTTTCCCGGGCGGTTCCGGCGCCAGCGCGGGGCCGTAGAAGAGTGTGGCGTGTTGCATGGCCTCAACATGAAAAATGCAACATCTCTGGAAACGTCCATGATGACGGGGAGGCGGCGGAGGCAGGGAGGCTTGCCGAACGCATGACTTGCTTTTTGCCGGTCGAAAAGCCTGCTTTTTGATGGTTATTTCTATTGCGTTCTGCCGATCTCCAATTTGAGCGCAGCCATACCGACCCACGCCAACTGTCCATGGCCTACCGTCCCCGCCTCGTCGATACCGAACTGCGCGCTCTTCTGACGGCGGCCGGTGCGGTTCTGATTGAGGGGCCGAAAGGCTGTGGTAAGACGGCGGCCGCGCGGCAGGCCGCAAGATCCGAGGTCCTGTTGGACGTCGACGTCGCGGCCCAGGCCGCTGGGGAGATCGATCCGGGGCTCTTGCTTCCAGGAGCCACGCCTCGGCTGCTCGACGAATGGCAACTCGTGCCCACCCTCTGGAATCAGGTGCGCCGAGCCGTGGATGACCGCGGCGCGACCGGGCAGTTCATCCTCACGGGGTCGGCCGTGCCAGCGGACGACATCACGCGACACACGGGCGCCGGCCGCATGGCACGTCTGCGCATGCGGCCACTGTCGCTCTTCGAGCACGGCCATTCCTCCGGCGCCGTGCCGTTGGCATCGCTCCTTGCCGGCGATTCACCGGCCAGTACCGATCCGGGACACGCCGTTCGCGATCTCGCCGAGTTCGTGTGCGTGGGCGGATGGCCCCTCAACCTCACGCGGGGGACGGCGGCGGCGCTCCGTGCCGTTCGGAGTTACCTCGACGACATCGTGCGGACCGACATCCATCGCGTCGACGGCGTGACGCGGGACCCGCTCCGGGTAGCGCGCGTGCTCCGTGCGTATGCGCGCCATGTGGCGACCGAAGCAAGCGACAGCACCATCGCCGCCGATGTGCACGGTGATGATCCGTCGGTACACCGCGACACGCTCGCGGCATACCTCGGTGCCCTCGAACGGCTGATGGTGATCGAGGAGCAGCCGGCGTGGGCGCCCCATTTGCGCAGCCGCGCGCGTATCCGGAGCACCAGCAAACGCCACTTTGTGGACCCGTCACTTGCCGTGGCGGCGCTGAGGGCGTCGCCGGAGAGCGTGCTCAAGGACATCACGCTGCTGGGGACGTTGTTCGAATCACTGGTCGTGCGTGATCTCCGCGTGTACGCGCAACCGCTCGACGCGCATGTGCTGCACTATCGCGACAATACCGGGCTCGAGGTGGACGCGGTGATCGAGTGCGCCGACGGACGCTGGGCTGCCTGCGAGATAAAGCTGGGACTCAAGGCGGTCGACGGCGCGGCCGCCTCCCTGCGGCGCTTCGCGAAGAAAGTGGACACCGAACGCGCCGGGGCCCCCGTGTTTCTCGCGGTCATCACGGGCACCGGGTACGCCTATCGCCGCCCCGACGGCGTATTCGTCATTCCCATCGGTGCGCTGGGGCCGTAAGCTCTGCGGGTTGGCCACTTCGTTAGCCATGTCGTTGGCCCCGTCGTCGCCCCCTGCCCCGCACCCATGCGCCTGCTCCTCGCCACTCTCGCCTTCCCCGCCCTTCCCGCCCTTCCCGCCGTTCAAGCTCCCGCCGTTCAAGCTTCCGCCGTCCAAGCTCCCGCCGTCCAAGCTCCCGTAGTCGCCGACCTCGTCGTCACCAACGCCC
>CAZNZG010000389.1:0-2064 GCA_964577455.1 uncultured Gemmatimonas sp.
GCGACCTTCCTCGTCGATCGCATCCTTGACCGGCTCATCCTGGCCAATATTCCCATCGCGGCGCTGTCGTTCGCGCTGCTGGCGGGCTTTCACTGGCCTCGCGCGAACACGGCAGCCGCATGGGCCAGCATGGCCGTCGGTGTCGTGTGGGGTGTGGGGTGCTATGTCATGGTGGGTGAGGCCGGTGGGTATACGTGGCCGTGGGCCATGTACGGCATTCCCCTGATCTTTCTCACCGGCGTCGCGGTCACCATGCTGACCACGCGCCCTGTCTCACGCGTCGTATGACTGGGTCGCTGTCGCACAATCCATGGTTTCGGTTATCGCTTCTCGTGCTGGTGCTGCTTGGTGGCTGGCTCGCGGCGCGTTCGAGCGGGATCCTCGATCAGTTGCAGCTCGATCATCTCCCCTCGCTCATTCGTGAGGCGCGACAGTTCACGTGGGTGGCGCCGGTCTTTGTCCTCACCTACATGATCATCACGACGGTAGGACTGCCAGCCACGCCACTCACGCTGGCGGGCGGCGCGCTCTTCGGCCCGTGGTGGGGCAGCCTGTTCAATTGGCTGGGGGCCACACTCGGAGCCATGGGCGCCTTCCTGCTGGCCCGCGCTCTTGGTCGTGATGCCGTACGCTCGCTGCTCGGCAGGCGCGCGGGAGCGCTCGACGTACTCGCGGGAGATCAGGCGTTCAGCTCGTTGCTCCGTCTTCGACTGCTTCCCATCGTCCCATTCAATGGCCTCAACTTCGGCGCCGGACTCGTCGGCGTGCGCCCCGGTCCGTACGTGCTGGCAACCGCGCTCGGGATCATCCCCGGCACGGCCGTCTACACGTACTTCGCCGACGCGCTGCTCGCGGGCGTGGACGGTGCGCGTGAAGCGGCATTGCTGCGTGTGGCCATCGCCGGTGCCCTGCTGCTGCTGCTCTCGTTTCTGCCCACACTCGCCAGGCGCGCCGGCTGGCTGGCAGCCGCGGCGCTCATCGGTGTGGCCTCACCGCCGATCGTGAACGCGCGTGCGCAGGCTCCCCTGGAGCCCGTCGGGCAGGTAGTAGGGCAGGTAGTCGCGCCGGCGCACAGCGACGTGGTGGACCACACACCCTTCGACCGCCTGTTGCGACAGTATGTGACCGACGGCATGGTGGAGTACGACGCGTTCGCGCGATCGGGCGACTTCGCGCAGTATCTCGCCACGCTTGCTGCCGCCCGCCCGGAGCGCATGCCGCGCGCCGATCAGCTCGCGTATTGGATCAACGTCTACAACGCGTACACGATCCATCTGATCAACAGTCGCAAGGAGCGCCGCTCCATTCGCGATATCAACAAACGCTTCGGGGTGACACTCAAGAGCCCGTGGGCCGAGCCCATCGTGAAGGCGGGAGGCCGTACCCTCACGCTCGACGACGTGGAGCACACCATCATCCGTCCCACGTACAAGGATCCGCGCATCCATGTGGCGCTGGTATGTGCCGCGAAGGGGTGTCCGCCACTCCGGAGCGAAGCCTTCGTCGGCAGTCGCGTCGATGCGCAGCTCGACGAGCAGGCACGCCGATTTCTTGCGCAGACAGCGAAGAATCGCGTCGATCTGTCGACGCGTACCGTGTACGGCTCACCGATCTTCACCTGGTATCGCGACGACTTCGGTGGCACACTCGCGGGAGTGGGGGCTTTCTGGGCACGCTATGTCCCTGAGGGCGCGACTCGTGAGCTGCTGCAGCGCGGTGTGTTCCGGTGGGTCGATACCGAATATGACTGGACGCTCAATATGCGCACCGGGAGGTAGCGCTGCCGTTTCGCCGGAAGTGATTGCACCGCGGCATGGTGGAACTCGTCCGGTGCAGTGCGTCTTCCTTGGGCGAGCAGACACGCGGCCTGCTGCAGCATGCTGGAGCAGGACCCCGCGCCGTATTCCCCAACTGGAGATGCACGCATGTCAACACCCATTGCCGTCAGTGATGCCACGTTCGATCGCACGATCACCGAAACGACCACGCCCGCCCTGGTCGACTTCTGGGCGCCGTGGTGCGGTCCTTGTCGGTTCATGAATCCGATCATCGACCAGATCGCCG
>CAZNZG010000390.1:0-2030 GCA_964577455.1 uncultured Gemmatimonas sp.
GGAGATGTCGTGCAGCATGGCGTGGGTCAGAAGGTGGAGACGCCGAGCGACGTCACGTCGTCCACGGCCATCGTTTCGTCGGTGAAGAACGGCTCGCCGTATTGCGTGCGGATGAGCGACCCGTAGTGCGCGGCATGATGGCGCACGATGTCGTAGAGCGGTTCGCCATTGGGGTAGACTTCCCCCGCCTGCGTGGTACCATCGAATTGCGAGCCATACACCTTGATGGCCTCGAGCTTTCGCTCGAACTGCGCCGAGATGTCCACCACGAACGTGGGCTTCGTATGGTCCTCACGGTACGTGATCACGTGCAGCAGCTTGAATGGCCGGAAGGGCTCATGGTCGCCCGGCGCGTACTTGCGAAGCCCCGCGAGAAAGCAGGCATCGCGCACGAGTTCCGTCGTGCGCCGGTGATCCGGATGCCGCCCGCGCGGGGCGGGGGCAATCACCACGCGGGGACGCAGCCTGCGAATGACCTGCACCAGTGCGGCGCGCGTGTCGTTGTCGTTGACGATACCCGCATCGGGGAGCCCGAGGTTCTCCCGCACGTGTACGCCCATGAGCTGCCGGGCCGACTCGGCCTCCTGCGCGCGCAACTCGGCGGATCCGCGTGTGCCCATTTCGCCCTGCGTGAGGTCGAGAATGCCCACGCGTTTGCCGCTGTCCACGGCCTTGATGAGCGTGCCACCGCAGGTGAGTTCGACGTCGTCACGGTGAGGGCCGACGGCAAGCAGGTCGAGAGTCATACCGGTAACGTGCGGGGGCGGAGGCTGGGTACGCAACTGCAGTCGGGGCGCGCTTCGCGCCAACGGCGCCAGCAAAACAACGCCAGCAAATGGCCGCCAGCAAAAAAGCGCCAGCATCCCAAGCTGGCGCTCCCTTGCTGGCGCAACTGTGCTGGCGTTCCTGCGCTGGCGCTCCTCGCGCGAAGCGCGCCAAGACTGCTGGTCAGCCCGCCCTCGTGAGATACGCCGCCACGCGTTCCGCCACCTGCTGCCCGCTTGCCACGCAATCACCGACCGACACCCCGTTCCGGTAATTGCCGGCGAGATACAAGCCGGGGTTGTGGCGCTCCGTCGTGTCCGCTGCGTCCTTCACCGTCTGGTAGCCAACCGTGTACTGCGGAATCGCGCGCGACCAATACACGTGCTTCGCGAACACCGGCTCGCCGCGCACGCCGAGCAACTGCCGGAGGTCGAGCAGCACCCGCTCCACCAGCAAGTCGGTGTCCTCGCGTGCGCGCTCCGACTGCCGTGCGCCGCCCACGAAGCAGGTGATCGTGACGCACCCTTCGGGGGCGCGGCCGGGAAACAGCGACGAATTGAACAGCGCGCCCAGGATGTTGCGCCGCTCCACCGCTGGCACGAGCATGCCGAACCCGTCGAGCGGATGCTCCACGTCGGCGCGGTTGAAGCCAAGCGTGAGCGTGCTGACCGACGGATACTCCACCCGCTCGATCGGGGCGGCGTACTTCCGCATCGCTGCGGGAAGCTCCATGGCTGCAAGCACATGCGCCGGCGTGGCCATGACCACCGCGTCCACCGTGCGGGCGCGCGCGGCGCCGTCCTGACCGGCATCCACCACCCAGCGCGTATCGTTGCGGTGCACCAGACGCACCGGGCAGCCCAGCCGCAGCGTGCCTGCCAGCGACGCCTCGAGGGCGTCGGTGAGCGTTTGCATGCCATCCACGAAGCTGATGAGCCGCGCCCGGGCCGGAGGCGATGCCGTCATGGCGCCTTCGTGCGCGGTGTGCGCGGTGCGGTCGGCCGCAGCCAGCTTGCGCTGCGCCATCAGCCCCTTCGACAACGAGCCGTACTGCTGCTCAAGCTCGGCCACGCGCGGGAAGGCGTGCGCCATGCTCAGCGTTTCCGGGTCGCCGGCAAAGATCCCCGAGATGAATGGATCCACGGCATAATCGAGCACTTCGTGGCCGAGGCGACGGCGTACGAAGCTCGCCACCGACTCGTCATCGTCCGTCTGCCGTGCGCGCATGAGCGGCTCCAGCAGCACTCGCAGCTTGGCCTTGAAGG
>CAZNZG010000391.1:0-2014 GCA_964577455.1 uncultured Gemmatimonas sp.
TCTTCGCGGAGCTTGCGCAGAATGTGGCCGATGCGCCGCCGGTGCGCCCGAAGCCGCAGACGCAGGACCAGCTGCTCGGCCTCTTCAGCGCCGAAACCACCGGCCGGGATTTCGTGATGGAACCGGCCACGTTGTTCGACATGGTCGGCAAGGAAGAGATCGTGAAGCCGACGCTCGAAGTCGTCTACGACGCCGTCTGATCCCCGAGGAATCACTGACATGGCGACCGACAAGGAAGTCGTCTACGACGCCGCCGGCGACGCGCCGATGCTGAATGATGCGGACGCGCCCGGTGGGATGGGCTGCGCGCCGGCTCCGGCACGCGCTGCGCTGCCCGTCGTGGATGGCACGCAGATCAACGTGGCGGCCACGCAGCAGGACGGCCTCGGCTGCCACTCCGGCAAGGAGCAGATGCTCGAGGCCGCGCGGGCCGCGGGCAAGAGCGACGTGCTCGACCGCTACGCCGCCGACTACCCCAAGGGGCCGCACGACCAGCCGCAGAGCATGTGCCCGGCCTTCGGGTCGCTGCGCGTGGGGCTCCGCATGCGCCGCACGGCCACGATCCTCAGCGGATCGGCGTGCTGCGTGTACGGGCTCACGTTCACCAGCCACTTCTACGGGGCGCGGCGCACCGTGGGCTACGTGCCCTTCAACTCCGAGACGCTCGTGACCGGTCAGCTCTTCGAGGACATCCGCGATGCGGTGTTCAAGATGGCCGACCCGGCGCTGTACGACGCGATCGTGATCACCAATCTCTGCGTTCCCACGGCCTCCGGCGTGCCGCTGCAGATTCTCCCCAAGGAGATCAACGGCGTGCGCATCATCGGCATCGACGTGCCGGGTTTCGGCGTCCCCACGCACGCGGAAGCGAAGGACGTGCTCGCGGGGGCGATGCTCAAGTACGCGCGCCTCGAAGCCGAGCAGGGACCGGTCCAGGCACCGCGCGGCGGCCGCGCGCAGAAGCCCACCGTCACCCTGATCGGTGAGATGTTCCCCGCCGACCCGGTCGGCATCGGCATGATGCTGGACGGCATGGGCCTGGCCGCCGGCCCCGTGGTGCCCACGCGCGAGTGGCGTGAACTGTACGCGGCGCTCGACTGCACCGTAGCGGCGGCGATCCATCCGTTCTACGTGGCGAGCTATCGTGAGTTCGAGGCCGCCGGGCGCCCCATCGTGGGCTCGGCGCCGGTCGGCTACGACGGCACCGAAGCCTGGCTGGAGAACATCGGCCAGGCCGCCAACGTGTCGCGCGACCTGATCGACGCGACCAAGAACCGCATGCTCCCCGCCATCAAGGGCGCGCTCTCGGCGATGCCGATCAAGGGGCGCATCACCCTGTCCGGCTACGAGGGATCGGAACTGCTGGTGGCGCGCCTGCTCGTGGAGAGCGGCGCCGATGTGCGCTATGTGGGTACCGCCTGCCCGCGCACCCCCTACAGCGACAGCGATCGTGAATGGCTGCAGGCGCGCGGCGTGCACATCCAGTATCGCGCCTCGCTCGAGCAGGATTGCGCGGCGATGGAGGAGTTCAAGCCGGACCTGGCGATCGGCACCACGCCGGTCGTGCAGAAGGCCAAGGAGCTCACCATCCCCGCGCTGTACTTCACGAATCTCATTTCGGCCCGTCCGCTCATGGGCCCGGCCGGTGCGGGATCGCTCGCGCAGGTCGTCAATGCCGCCATCGGCAACAAGGTGCGCTTCGACGAGATGAAGGCATTCTTCGGCGACGTGGGCAGCGGGTTCAAGGCCGGGGTGTGGGAAGACGTTCCGCAGGACAAGCCGGAGTTCCGCGAGCACTACAAGCGCCACATCGCGAAGCTCGCGCGCGCCCGCAAGGCCGAGGAGATGGTCTGATGTCGCTGATTCTCGATCTTGATCGCGCCGGTGGCTACTGGGGCGCGGTGTACGTCTTCACCGCGATCAAGGGAATGCAGGTGGTCATCGACGGCCCCGTGGGGTGCGAGAACCTCCCGGTCACGTCCGTGCTGCACTATACCGATGCCCTGCCCCCGCA
>CAZNZG010000392.1:0-1999 GCA_964577455.1 uncultured Gemmatimonas sp.
GCACCATCTGGAAGTGCCACTTCCGCTTGCCCGTCTTCACATCGAGTGCCACGAGCGAGTTGCCGAAGAGATTGTCGCCCGGGCGGTGGCCGCCGTATTCGTCCATGAGCGGCATGCCCACGGGGATGTACACGGTACCGAGGGCTTCATCGGCGGCGTACGGGGCCCACGCGTCGGTCTTGCCCACCCCCTTCGTGCCCTGCTTCGATCCGTTCTTCCACGTATCGGCGCCGAACTCTCCCGGCTGCGGTACGAGGTTGAACTTCCACAGCAGCTTGCCCGTGGGGATGTCGAACGCGCGGATGGTGCCGATGGGGTTCGATGCGCGGATGGGGTAGTAGCCGTGAATCGACGAATTGCCCACGATCAGCACGTTGCCCACCACCATCGGCGGCGAGCTGGCGGCGATCTGGCTCAGGATCCCCACGGTGCCGTCGGCGCCAATCTTCTTGACCGGGTCCCACCCTTCACCGGGCTTGGCTTCACGATACGGAGCGGCATCGGAGATGATGAGCGGGCCGCTGTCGTCCACGGCGAGCTTCACCATGGGATAGCCGAGACCTTCCATGAGATCCACCGTGCCCTGCTTCCCGAACGTCGCATCGGGCTTGCCGGTCTTCGCGTCGAGCGACACGAGGTGATAGCCCGGCGTGGTGACGAGGATGCGCTCCTTGCCCCCCTGGCTCCAGTACGAAATGCCGCGGCCGGCGAACTGCCGTGGCGCCTTCTGCCAGCGGATCCCTTCTTCCACCTTGTACGACCACAGCTCCTTGCCCGTCTCCGGATCGAGCGCCACCACGTGGCGCTTGGTACTCGTGACGGTGTAGAGCCGGCCGTTCGCATAGAGCGGCGTGGTGCGGTAGTACTCGTCGGGGCCGAACTTCTCGCCACCCTTCCACTCCCAGGTGACGGCGAGCTTCTCGAAGTTTTCGGCGTTGACCTGATCGAGCGGTGAGTAGCGCGTGCTCCACTGATCGGCGCCCCAATGGCGCCATTCACCGAACGCGTTGCCGCGCACCATGGGCTTGGCTGGCGCGGCGGCCTTGGCGGCCTGCGCAGCGAGTGGCGATGACGCGAGTGCGATGGAGGCACCAGCGGCACCGAGGGCGAGGGACGCCCGGCGAAGGGTACTGCGTCGGATCATGGGTTCTCCGTACGTGCGCGAAGACGTGAATCGTGAGCCCTACCGGACTGCCTGTTGCTGAACAGCGCGTGCTCCTGCACCTGCAATGGCGTGCCGTTCGCACGCCCCACCGTGGAATCCACGCGCACGGACTTGAGCCACGCGGGTTCCGGTGACAACTCGGTGCGCCCCGGGGGCATACCGTTGAGCCGCAGGATGTACGCGGTCACCCACACGTATTCATCCTCCGTGAGACTGCCCGGCGCCGCCTTGGGCATCGCCTGGCTGACGTAGTCGTACAGGTCGAAGAGCGCGCGACCGAACCACTTGTTCTGGAAGGCGGGGCCCTGATGCGTGGCGGTGGTGTGGCAACCGAGGCAGTTGCTGTTGAACACCTCGCGCCCCTTCACCGCCTGATCGGCGGTGTACACGCCGGCCTTGGTGGTGCGCGGTGGCGTCTGCGCTGCCAGCGATGACATCGGCGCCATGCTCCACACGCCGACAGCGGCGAGCGCGAGCATCGCCGACGCCACGCTGCGCGGCGTGAGCAACCGGCGCATCCAGCCGGAGAGCGCCCAAGCCACCCCCGTGAGCACCAGCCCCGCCATGGCCACACGAATGAGTGTGACCGCCAGCGCGGCGTCGAACGCGGGCAGGGTGAACGGCACGGCGCGGAGATCGGCAACGCGCGCCGTCATCCAATGCCATGACTCGTGGGCCACGAGGGCGGACAGCACCACGATACCGGCGCGCTCGGGAATGCGCGCCAACAACCGGTCGAGAACGGGAATCATCACGAGCAACACACCCAGCTGAGCGAGCTCCACGCCCACGTTGAACGCGAGCAGAGAGGTGACGAGATGCGCCCCGGCAAAC
>CAZNZG010000393.1:0-1969 GCA_964577455.1 uncultured Gemmatimonas sp.
CCACGGTACCGAGTAGGCGCCCACTTCGAGCACCGTCGCGGTCCCCAGCGCCGCGAGCGCCGGGGTGGTGGCCAGCCACGAGAACCCCGGTGACAGCGTGAGCACACCGGTCTTGGCCGCGATCGCTGCCGCCAGCAGCGGCACGAACACCCGGAAGCCCGCCGCGGCCGCCAGGCCGAAGCCGACTGCGATGCCGAGCAGCGCCTCCGGAGTCACAGGGAACGAGTCCATGCCGAAGAGATAGCGCCCTCCCGTTCCGTACGCGAACGCCGGGCGCTACCCTGTGAGGATGTCCCGCGCCCTCACCTGGCTCTTCTTCGCCACGCTGTCGCTCATCCTCCTGCTGCAGCTGCGGGGCATCGACGCGCCGCTCGTCACCGACGTGACCCCGTGGGGAATCGTGAGCTACGAGCTGGCCTTCACCGCCGCGCGCGCGCAGGCGGTACTCGATACGTGGCGCATCGCCGGTGTGACCGAGTCGGCCCGCGTGAGCCTCGGTGTGGACGTGGGCTTCCTGCTCGTGTATCCCTGGTTCTTCCGCTGGTCGATTGCGCTGCTCCGCCGCCCCGGGTTCAGCACCCCCGGCACCCCCTTCGATCGCTGGGGTGCCCTGCTGGCCACGGCCGTGCTCGCCTGCACCGTGCTCGACGCGCTCGAGAACTGGCTGCTCTGGCGCATGATCGAGCAGGGGGCGTCGTCTGTCGTTGCGCTGCTTGCCGGGATCGCGGCGAGCGGCAAGTTCCTGCTGGTCATCGCCGCCACGCTCTGGTGTCTCGCGGCCATTTCGCGGCGCCTGACCCGTCCCTCTTCCAATGTGTCCCATGGCTAACGGTCCCGGAGTCGGTGGTATCGCGGCGCGCACGGCCGCGGCGCTCGCGCTGGTGTTCGCTACCTACAACCCCGAGCGGGTCTCGTACTTCCATTGGGCGATCGCGCCGCTGCGTGGCGGGGAATCCACCAGCGGCCCCGCGTCGCTCAAGTTCCTCCTGGGGCTCGCGCTGCTCGGCGGGTGGGCAATCTTCCTCAACGCCACCCGCCGTTCCATCGGCATGGGCGGGGCACTCCTCGTGCTGGCCATCTCCGGCGGCCTTGTGTGGCTGCTCATCGATGTCGGTGTCGTGAGCGCCACCTCCGCACGCGGCATCAGCTACGTGGTGCTCATCTGCACGGCACTCCTGCTCGCCGTGGGGATGAGCTGGTCGCACCTGTCCCGCAAGCTCACGGGACAGGTGGACATGGATCCGAGCGAGTAGCGGGCGTCGATCCGGGTTCGCGCCGGGAACGTGACGCGCTCGCGGATCGTTCCCCCGCGTGCCTTCGCTTCCGCTCGCTTTCGTGGCGCCATGGGCATGCTCCCGCGCCATCGCCAACATTCCGCGTGAACCGCGCGAAGATGTGGTGATCGTCCTGCTCGAGTCGGTCGCCAAGGGCGCGTCGCTCCCATGGCACCGGCAGAAGCTGGTCCTCCTGCTCTCCGCCATGCGGCACTTCGCGCAATCGTTGGAGCAGGCCGGCCATCGGGTCGTGCTGCGCAACGCCCCGTCGTACGCCGAAGGACTGTCTGCGCTCGCCAGAGAACTGGGCGCAACGCGCGTGGTCGCCACCGAGGGCCGCGAGCAGGACATGGTGGACGAGCTCGCGCGGGCGCAGGCGCTGCTGCAGGCGATCGATGTGCCGCTCGTGCTGCGCGAGGACCGCGGCTTTCTCGCCACGCGCGAGGAGTTCGCCACCTGGGCGCGAGGCCGCAAGGAATACCGCATGGAGTGGTTCTACCGTGAAATGCGCCGCAAGCACGGCATTCTCATGGAGGCCGACGGCACGCCGAGTGGTGGCGAGTGGAACTTCGACGCCGACAACCGCAAGCCGTGGCCGAAGAATCGCGCGGTCCCCGAGGTGTGGCGCGTGGAGCCCGATGCGGTCACGCGCGAACAGATGGCGCGCGTCGCAACGTGGAAGGGACGCTGGGGCT
>CAZNZG010000394.1:0-1962 GCA_964577455.1 uncultured Gemmatimonas sp.
AGATGTTCTTCCCCGTGACCGGGATGCCCATACGGAAGATCGCCTGCATGAGCAGACCGTTGGCACTGGCTGAGCCGGTGCCGTTCACGGTGCCGATCTTGAATGCGAAATCGTTGATGCCGCTCATATGCTGGCCACTCCGGCGAGCATGCCCGCCACCGGTTTCTTGAGATCGAAAATCCGCATGTCCCACGCGGCGGTGGGACAGCGCTCGGCACAGAGGCCGCAGTGGAGGCAGACATCCTCGTCCTTCACCATGATGCGCTTGGTCTGCGGCAACGCGTCGGAGACATAGATGTCCTGCGACAGGTTGATGGCCGGCGCCGACAGCCGCGTGCGCAGCTCATCGATCGGCGTGCCGTTGGTGGTGATGGTGAGGCAGTTGGTGGGACAGATGTCCACGCAGGCGTCGCACTCGATGCACTGCGAGGCGGTGAAGTGCGTTTGGATATCGCAATTGAGGCAGCGGCCCACCTCCGA
This sequence comes from uncultured Gemmatimonas sp., assembly GCA_964577455.1. GTDB lineage: Bacteria > Gemmatimonadota > Gemmatimonadetes > Gemmatimonadales > Gemmatimonadaceae > Gemmatimonas. The sequence continues at coordinate 481 of CAZNZG010000394.1, forward strand.
CACGATCTGCTCGGGGGTGAAGCCCAGCTCCACTTCCGTCACGAGATCCTTGAAGCGCTTCGTGAGATCCTCGTGCTGCATCTTGGCGCGCTTGGCCGCTTCGTAGTCGTTGTCGTACGCCCACGAGTGCATGCCCATCTTGGCGCTCACGAGCGTCATGCCGTACGGCGGCCGGTCCGCGATCACGTCGCGCCCCTGACACTGGAGATCCATCGAGATGGCGGCGGCATGGCCATGCGCCACGGCCCAGATGATGTTCTCCGGGCCCCACGCCGCGTCACCACCGAAGAACACCTTGGGGTGCGTGCTCTGGTGGGTGGTCTTGTTGACGATCGGCATGCCCTTGGCGTCGAACTCCACGCCGATGTCGCGCTCGATGAATTCGAAGGCGTTGTCCTGACCGATGGCGAGGATCACCTGATCGCACGGGATGATCGTGGTGCCCATCACCGTGCTGCTCTGCTTGCCGTTGGCGTCTTCCGTCCACTGCAGGATCTCGAACTCCATCCCCACGAGCGTGCCGTTCTCGACCACCATGCGCTTGGGGGCATGATTCTCGATGATCTCGACCTGCTCCTCCTCGGCATCCTCGAGTTCCCAGGGCGACGCCTTGAAATGCTTGCGGCCGCGACGCGCCACGACCTTCACGTCGGTCGCGCCAAGACGCTTGGAGGTCCGGCAGCAATCCATCGCCGTGTTGCCCACGCCGATGATGATCACGCGTGGCCCCATCTTCTCGATGTGCTTGAAGTGCACGTTGGCGAGGAAGTCGATGCCGATGTGCACCTGCGACGGCGCATCCCAGCGTCCGGGGATGTCGAGTTCCTTCCCCTTGGGCGCTCCGGAGCCCACGAACACCGCGTCGTAGCCTTCGTCGAGGAGTTCCTTCAGACTCGTCACGGACGTGCCGTACTTCATGTGGGCGCCCATGTCGATGATGTACCCACACTCCTCGTCGAGTACCTGCGCCGGCAGGCGGAACGAGGGGATGTTGATGCGCATTAGACCGCCGGGCGTCCCGTTCTTCTCGTAGATCGTGACGTCGTAGCCGTGCGGCAGCAGATCGTTGGCCACCGTCAGCGATGCGGGCCCGGCGCCGATCAGCGCCACCCGCTTGCCGTTCTTGACCTCGGGGGCCTTGGGGAGGAACGCGCTGATGTCGTCTCGGTGATCGGCCGCCACGCGCTTGAGGCGGCAGATCGCCACGGGCTTCTCCTCCACACGGCCGCGGCGACAGGCCGGCTCGCACGGACGGTCACAGACGCGCCCGAGAATGCCCGGGAATACGTTGGACTCACGGTTGAGAAGGTAGCTCTCCGTGTACTTGCCTTGCGCGATCAGGCGGATGTACCCGGGCACGTTGGTGTGGGCCGGACAGGCCCACTGGCAATCCACGACCCGGTGGTAGTATTGCGGATCGGAGACGTCGGTCGCTGCCATGTGGCGAAACTCCTGGGGAGGGATTAGCTGGCAATCGCTAGC
>CAZNZG010000395.1:0-1932 GCA_964577455.1 uncultured Gemmatimonas sp.
GCAAGGCCCGGCTGGAACGGTTTTTTTGCGTTTTGCGCAGAAATACAGCTGCGGCAAATTCTTGTTGTCCCACGCCCCCATTCGCATGAAGCTCATCGTCGCCGTCATACGCCCCGAGAAGCTCGCCGACGTCAAACGCGCCCTCTTTCAGGTCGGCGTCACCGGCATGACCCTCTCTCGTGTAAGTGGACACGGCGGCGAACGTGACGTGGTGCAGCAGTACCGTGGAGAGTCCGTGGTCCTCGAGTTCCATGAGAAGATCCGTATCGAGCTCGCCTGCTCCGAAGAGTTCGTCGAGCGCACGATTCAGGCGATTTGCGACGGGGCCCGGACCGGCGATGTGGGAGACGGGAAGATTTTCGTGCTGCCCCTCGAGCGGACGGTGCGAATCCGCACCGGTGAACGCGACAATGACGCACTCACCGCCATCAACGCCGACGAAGTAATGCGGCAGACTCAACTCGAAATGCGTGTGCCTACGCTGGGAGATCGCTGATGTCGTTCACCTCGATGCTGCGCGCACTCCCGCTCATGCTCGCGGCGCAGGAACCCGCCGCCTCGACGATCTCTGCCGGTGACACGGCATGGGTGCTCATGAGCACCGCCCTCGTCCTGCTCATGGTGCCGGGCCTCGCCTTCTTCTACGGTGGATTGGTGCGCACCAAGAGCGCGCTCAACACCATGCTCATGAGTCTTGCTGCCCTTGCGGTGGTGACCGTACAGTGGGTGCTCTTCGGGTACAGCCTCGCCTTCGGTCCGGGCTCGTCGTGGATCGGCGGCTTCGCACACGTGGGGTTCGCGGGCGTGACTGCCGCGGCCAACCCCACCTATTCGGCGCTCCTGCCGCATCTGCTCTTCGCCGCCTTCCAGGCCATGTTCGCCGGCATCACGGTGGCGCTCTTTTCCGGCGCCGTGATCGATCGCATGCGCTTCGTGGCGTATCTGGTATTCGGCGTGATCTGGACCACGATCATCTACGACCCGCTCGCGCATTGGGTGTGGGGCGACGGCGGCTGGTTGCGCCAGCTCGGAGCGCTCGACTTTGCCGGCGGCACGGTCGTGCACATCAGCGCCGGAACCACCGCGGTCGTGCTCGCGATCTTCCTTGGCCCCCGTCGCGATTTCAAGCGCATCCCCAACGTGCCGCACAACGTGCCGTTCGCACTGTTGGGCGCCGGGTTGCTCTGGTTCGGTTGGTTCGGCTTCAATGCCGGCTCCGCACTGGCCGCCGATGGCATCGCGGCGAATGCGCTGGTCACGACGCACTCGGCGGCTGCCGCCGCCATGGTGGCGTGGGTGGTCATGGAACTCGTGAAGGGCGGTCGTGCCACCGCCGTCGGTGCTGCGACCGGCGCGGTGGTGGGGCTCGTGGCGATCACCCCCGCCGCCGGCTTCGTCACGCCGCTATCGGCGATCATGATGGGCGTGCTCGCGGCCCCGTTCTCGTTCTTCGCGCTCCACTATCGGCCCAAGACGCGCCTCGACGACACGCTCGACGTGTTCGCCTGCCACGGCGTGGCAGGCATCATGGGGGCCGTGCTCACCGGCGTGTTCGCCTCGAAGGAGGTGAACCCGGTCGGTGCCGATGGGCTGCTGCATGGCAACCCGTCGCTCATCGGGGTGCAGCTGCTCGCCGTCGTGGCCACCATCGCCTTTGCCGGTATCGCGAGCACGCTGATTCTGGTGGCGCTCAATGCGATCATGCCGCTGCGCGTGCCGGTCGAGGTCGAGGTGCAGGGGATCGACCTCGCCGAACATGGCGAAGAGGCATACCACGGTGGTGATCTGTCCGACCTCACCGGTCGCAAGACCGCCTTGGGCGACGCCGTGGTGCTGACCGCGACGGAGCTCAAGGGCGTGCCGCGGGTGGCGTAAGCAGCGTTCGGCACGCGCGACGGCACGCGCGACGGCAATGCACGACTCAAAACCCAA
>CAZNZG010000396.1:0-1927 GCA_964577455.1 uncultured Gemmatimonas sp.
TCGGGCGACACGCTCCACCCGAAGTGATGCACGCGCTCCGCGACGAAGCGCACCGCCCGGTATCCGGCCGGTACCGGCTCGGAGTTCGAGGGGCGGTCATTGGCCGTCACCCCACGCGGGCGCGGTGGCACGTTCCCTGTTATCGCCACCCGCTCCCAGCCGGGATCACCGGCCAGCGGTACCCCGGTCGACGCGATGACCTGATCGAGAGGGAGCACGAAGGTCACGTCGAAGGTGCCGAATTCTCCGTACAATTCGCCCTGTGGTACGAAGGCATTCGGCTTCCAGCCGTGGCGGTCGTACACGGCCACTTTGGGATACCACTGGGCAAAGTCGAACTGTCGTCCTTTTCTCCCCTGTCGCCGCAGGACCGTCGACGGGCGCGCCTCCCACGCCAACCGCACATCGATCGAGTCACCCGGGGGCAGCGGTCGGGGAAGCCCAAGGCGCACCACCGTGCTGTCCGGAGCGAGCGGGTACTCCACCGTGAGGGGGCTCCCCCCGATCGACGGCGGGGTCGTAAACCGCTCGAAGGCATGGTCGGGGTCCTTCAGCGCCTGGAACCGTACCTTCCTCTGCGCGGCGTCCATGGCGCTCCAGCGCGATCCGGGGCGGAAGGCATTGAGGTGCTGGTGCAGCCACAGCTCGTGCAGAGTGTCGGGGCTGGCATTCACGTAGTGCAGCGTGCCGCTGGCGCGTAGCACACCGCGTGCTTCGTCGAGCACGGCGCGCACGGTGTAGTCCGCACGCTGCTGCCAGTAGCCAACGGTATCGCCTGACGGAGGCGTGGTGGCACTGCTGCGCGGTACCAGCGGGTCGGTCGACCGCTGGTTCGGCAGGGACACCGGCTGCGCCTGAACGGTACGACCAAGGGCAGCCGAGAGCAGCACCAGAGCCACAACGATTCGCATGGAGGCGGGGCGGGACAGAGGGAACAGCGGGTGGGAATGCACAACGGGGAGCGCCGCACCGCATGGTGGAGCACTCCCCGCGTGTCGTGTCACGTGAAACGGGAGCTCAGGCGCGCCCGGTCCCCATCCGGCGACGGAGCTTCGCGAGCTTGCGACGCACCGAACCGTCCATGACGGTGTCTCCCATGCGCACCACGATGCCACCCAGGATCGTGGGATCGACCGACATGTGCGGGACGACCTTCTTGCCCACGACCTTCGACAGGCGCTCGGCGATCATCGCCGTTTCGTCGTCGCCGGCCGTCCGCGCCACGGTGACCTTGGCGTGCACGATGCCTTCGGAGGCATCGAGCAGCGTGTCGTACTCGTCGGCGATGGTGGGGATGAGATCCTGGCGACGGTTCTTCACCAGCTGCTGCAGGAAGCGCAGGAAGAGGCGCGGCACACGATCACCGAGCGCCTTGGCGAGCACCTCCGACTTGGCCTCGGCCGCGATGCGCGGCGACTCGAGGAAGCGCTGCAGCGTCAGATCCGTCCGGATGTCGTTGGCGATCTGACGCAGCATGCCACCCCAGCCCGCGGCGTCTTCGGCCTTGCGGGCGAGGGTCAGCAGCGCCTCGGCGTAGTTACGGGCGACCGATTCGCCCTGCACGCCGGCGGACATCAGCGAGCCGCCTTGCCGTCGAGCGATGCGAGGAAGCTCTCGACGATCTGCCGATTGCCGGCGGAGTCGAGGTTCTGCTCGATGACGCGCGAGGCACCGGCGATCGCGAGATCGACGGCTTCGCGGCGCAGGTCGGCGATGGCCGCGGCCTTTTCCCCTTCGATCGAGCGACGCGCCTGCTCGATCATCTCTTCCTGCTGCTGCTTGGTCTGCGCGAGCAGATCGGTGCGCATCTTCTCGGCGGTCGCACGGCTCTCGGCGATGATCTGCTGCGCCTCGGAGCGAGCGGACTCGAGCTGGGCGCGCTGCTGCGCGAGCGCGGCCTCGGTCTCGGCGCGATCACGCTTGGCCC
>CAZNZG010000397.1:0-1925 GCA_964577455.1 uncultured Gemmatimonas sp.
ACGCCCGTGATGGCCTGATCGCGCTGCGCCAGCAGTTCGAGCTTTTCCATCGCGGGCCATAGCAGCTCCTTGATCTTGGAGAAGCCACCCTTCTCCTTGCTCTGACCGAGCGAGAAGATGCGCGACTCCGCGTTGTCGAGGAGATCGTTGGCGGTGGTGCGCCCTTCGAAGGCTTCCTGCACGATTTCGGTGCTCACCTCGATGAGCCGGCGAAGCAGTGCCTTTTCCTTCACGATCCTCGCGTGGTACTCCACGTTGGCGACGGTGGGCACCGCATCGAGCAGGAACGCCAGGTACTCGCGCCCCCCGGCATGATCCAACTCCTGCCGGCGTTCGAGTTCGTCGGCCAGCGTGAGCGGATCCACCACTCCGCCGCGCTCCGTGATCGCGAACATCGCGCGGAACAGACGGCGATGGCCTTCGCGGTAGAACATCGTGTCGTCCACGTGCTCCGACGCACGCAGAATGGCATCGGCATCGAGCAGCATGGCACCGAGGACCGCCTGTTCCGCCTCTTCCGACCAAGGGGGGCGGCGTTCCTTGTACGGATCGCGTGTTCCACCGGCGGCCTGCTGCAAGGCGCCGCCGTTTCCATTCGTGATGGCCAGACTCGTCATGTCAGATCACTCCGCGCCAGTCGCGGGGGCAGTGCCGGCGGCATGGCCTGCCGCTCGCGCCGCGTCGAGCACGCGACGCGCCAGTTTCACGTCTTCCCACGTTGGACGCTTCCACGATTCGTTCCGCAGCAGGGCTGCCGGGTGGTAGGTCACGATCAGTGGCACCCCATGATAGCGATGCAGCTTGCCGCGCAGCGCGCCGATGGCCGTATTGGTCTGCAGCAGCGTCTGCGCGGCGAAGCGCCCGAGCGCCAGAATGACCTTGGGGCGCACCAGTTCGATCTGGCGCAGCAGATATGGCTGGCAGGCAAGCACCTCATCGGGAAGCGGATCGCGATTGCCCGGAGGACGATGCTTGAGGACGTTGCAGATATACACGTCGTCGCGTGTGAGCTGGATGGCGCCAAGAATCTTGGTGAGCAGTTGGCCGGCTTCGCCCACGAACGGGCGTCCCTGCTCGTCCTCGTTCGCGCCGGGCGCCTCCCCCACGCACAGGAACTCGGCCTGCGGATTGCCCTCGCCGGGAACGGCATGACGTGCGGTCTTGTGCAGGGCGCAGGCCGTGCAGCCGCTCACGAGGTTGGCCACATGCTCCAGCGAGGGTAATGCCGCGACGTGTGGCGCGATCTCCGAAACCCGCAGGCGCCCCGCCTCGAGCCCCGCCGGCACCCCAAGGGCGTCGAGCCAGGGAGGGAGCACGACCGACGTTCCCGCCGCCGCGGCGCCGGCCGCAGGCTGACCGGGGGCCGGCGCTTTTCCACCCGGCTCACGGGGACTGCCCGCGCCGATGCCAGCGGGCGCGGTGGCGCCAGACGGCGGCAGCGATCCCCCCCCGGTTTTGCCGGCGCCCGCGTTGCGCAGCGTTTCCCGCCAGTCGGTACTGGCGTTCGCCGCAAACCGGCGCTCCGGCGTAGGCGGCGGCGGGACGGGCGCCGCGTGCGGTGCGTGCGGTGCGGCCTCGTGTTCAGAGGCCGATCCGTCGTCTTCCGGCGGCGGCCCCTCCATCAGTCCCGGCGGCGGGCCATCGGCAGGGCGCGCGACCGGTGCCGCGCCAGCCGTCGGGCGGCCCCGACCGCTCGTTCGCGCTCCCACCAGCTTCAACACGTCTTCCACGGGCAGCCCATCCAGCACGAACTCGGATTCACCGAGCTCGCGCCGCTGTTCGAGATACCGGCGTAGCCGATCCCTGGCGTCCACTAGGGTGCTGTGCGGAGGGAAAGAAAGGCCCGCGTAGTGCCGATGGTCACCGGCTCACCTGACGCGAGGTGGGGAGAAAAGGCGCCGCGCCGTGACCGGGGTCACGGCGCG
>CAZNZG010000398.1:0-1913 GCA_964577455.1 uncultured Gemmatimonas sp.
GCGCCGCGATGCCCCAGAGCGCCCCCACGAATTTCTGGGCGATCTGGAACATGAGTTTCGGCTTCCTCGGCATCCAGTTCGGCTGGGGGCTGCAGATGGCCAACATGAGCGCCATCTACGAGTACCTTGGCGCGAAGCCCGATGAAATCCCCATGCTGTGGCTGGCCGCGCCGCTCACGGGGCTGATCGTGCAGCCGATCATCGGTCATCTCAGCGACCGTACCTGGTCGCCGCGCTGGGGGCGCCGTCGTCCGTTCTTCATGATCGGGGCCGTCCTCAGTTCGCTCGCACTGATCGCCATGCCCAACAGCAGCGCCCTCTGGATGGCCGCCGGCCTGCTGTGGATCCTCGACGCGTCGATCAACATCAGCATGGAACCGTTCCGCGCGTTCGTGGCCGACCTGCTGCCTGCCCATGAACGCACACGCGGCTTCGCCATGCAGTCGCTGTTCATCGGCCTCGGTGCCGTGATCGCGTCGGCGATGCCGTGGATGCTCACCAACTGGTTCGGAGTGGCGGCCAGCGCGCCCGGCACCATCCCCGCGACCGTACGGTATTCGTTCTTCGTTGGTGCCGCGGCCTTCTTCGGCGCGGTGATGTACACGGTGTTCACCACGAAGGAGAAGCCGCCCGCCGACCTTGCCGCGTTCGAGCGGGAGAAGGCGGCCACCGCCGGCATCACCGCCGGTGTGCGCGAGATCATCGCGGCCGCGAAGGCGATGCCACTCACCATGCGACAGCTTGCGCTGGTGCAGATGAGCACCTGGCTCGGCCTGTTCTGCATGTGGCTCTACTTCGGGACCGCGGTCGCGACCGACGTGTTTGGTGCGACCGGCCCCTCCGACCCACGCTACCAGCAGGGCATCGAGTGGGGCGGTGTCTGCTTCGGCGTCTACTCCGCCGTCACCTTCTTCTTCTCGTTGGTGCTGCCGCCGCTCGCCAGATCGCGCGGCCCGCGTGCCACGCATGCTCTCTGCCTGCTGGCCGGAGCTGCCGGGCTGATGAGTGTGGCGGTGATCACGACGCCGTCGCTGCTGCTACTGTCGATGGTGGGGGTGGGGATCGCGTGGGCGAGCACCATTTCGATGCCGTACGTGATGCTCTCCACGTCGTTGCCGTCGGGGAAGATCGGCATGTACATGGGGCTCTTCAACTTCTTCATCGTGATCCCCGAGATCGTCGCGTCGCTCGGTTTCGGCTGGGTGATGAACAACCTGCTCGACAACAACCGCATGGCCGCCGTGGTGGCCGGTGGCGTGTTCATGGCGATCGCGGCGCTGCTCGTGATGCGCGTGCACGTGCCCAAGGAGACGGTGTAAGCATGCCGGCCCCGATTCGTGGCGCGCTGATCGGACTGCTCGGAGCGCTGATCTCGCCGTTGGCGCCCATGGCGGCGCAGGCGCCGACCGTGAGCAAGGTGGAACCTCCCAACTGGTGGGCCAACCACTCCATCAATCCGGTGCGGGTACTCATCCGTGGCGCACATCTGGGTGGCGCACGGGTCGAATGCCCGCGGCTCGCCTGCAGCGGCGTGAAGGTGAACGCGGCCGGTACCTATGCCTTCGTGGATGTGCGTATTGCGCCCACCACGCGCCCGGGGAGCTACCCCCTCACGCTGCGCACCGCACAGGGAAGCGTGCAGGCGCCGTTCACCATCAGCGCGCAGCTACCGGTCATGGGACGGTTCCAGGGCTTCGGGGTGGACGACGTGGTGTACCTGCTCATGCCCGACCGGTTCGCCAACGGCGATACCACCAACGACCGCAGCGACAAGTCACCGGCCATCCTCGATCGCACCAAGGGGCGCTTCTATCACGGTGGCGATCTCGCCGGCGTGCGCCAGAAGCTGCCGTACCTCAAGCAGCTCGGCATTACCGCGATCTGGATGAACCCCATCTACGACAACAACGATG
>CAZNZG010000399.1:0-1910 GCA_964577455.1 uncultured Gemmatimonas sp.
TGGCGTTCATGGGTTCCATGGTGGCGTGCGCCAGATACGGCGCCTCGTACGACACATCGAGCACGCGCGCGGCCTTCGCGATCGCCTCCTTCGCCTCGCCCACGCTGCGCAGTGGCAGGCCATCGTCCTGCTGCGCCGCTTCACGCAGCGTACGCATGATCTGCCCCGAATCGAGTGTGGCGTGCGGGCCGGCGTTCCACTGCACCTTGAGCGCGGCCAGCGCCTGCTTCGCCTGCCACCAGCTGTCGGCGATGATGGCCACGCCCGGCACATCGCCGAACGACGAGCCCTCGAGTGGCGCCACGGCGCGCACGCCCGGCTGCTGCATGGCCGCCGCCCGATCGAAGGAGGCCACGGTGCCACCGATCGTGGGCGTCATGGTGACCGCGGCATAGCGCATCCCGTCCACGCGCACGTCGAGGCCGAACATCGGTACGCCGTTGCTCTTCGCCTCGGCGTCGAGCCGCCCGCGATCACGGCCAATGATCGTCCACGCCGTGGCCGGCTTGAGCGTGGTGCTGTCCACGCGCTGCGCCGCGGCGTCCTGCAGCAGCTCGCCGTACGGGAGCCGGCGGTCACCGCAGATCACCACGCCACGCTCGGTGCGGCATTGGTTCACCGGCACCCCGGTGCGCTGGGAGGCCGCTGCCACGAGTGACGCGCGCGCCGTGGCCCCCGCCTGGCGCGCCACTTCCCATACGTCGCGCACGCTCGACGAGCCGCCGGTCATCATCACACCGATCTCGCGCATGGTCTTGGCGGTGAGCCAGCGAACACCGCGCACCAGCGGTTCGCCGTCGAGGTCCTCGTGGATCGGGAGCCCATCCACGATGGCGGCGATGTTGTTGTAGATCGTGTCCACCCCACTGTGGGTGACGCGCACCTGGCTCCAGTCACAATCCAGCTCCTCGGCCACGAGCATGGCGAGGGCGGTATGGATCCCCTGTCCCATCTCGGCCTTGGGGGCGATGATGGTGACCGAGCTGTCGGGGGCGATGGCCAGCCAGCCATTGAGCGGTACCGTGCCAGCCGGCAGGTCGGGCAGGTGGGTGGTGCGGAGGCGTTGCCGCGGTGGGACCAGCGACCAGCCGAAAATCAGGGCGCCAGTGGCACCCAGCCCTGCCAGCAGGAACGTTCGACGTCTCATATTGTCATAATGTCCACACTTTCCCCCTTCCCACCAGTTCCTGCCATGCTCCGTCCTGCCGTGCTTCTGCTGTGCTGTGCCGCCCTTACGCTCCAAGGGTGCAAGGACGAACAGACCAAGGTGGCGGAGGCCGCAGTGGCCAAGCTGCGCGAGACCCGTGTGATCGGCCCCAACGATCTGCAGCTCGTGAGCCTCGATCGCACCATGGCGCTCGAGATCGTAGGCGATTCGGTGCACGTGTTCATGGTCAACAGCACCATCAGCGTGCCGGCCACGTTCATCGAGAACGTGAAGTACGCCGACGGGCGCCTGCGCTTCGACATAAAGGGCATCGGCATGAAGATGTTCGAAGTGGGTGACGGCCGCGAAGGCGCGGTGTTCACACAGGCCGATGCGCTCCGGTTCGTGTCGGTGATCCTGGATCGTCAGTCGCAGATCGAAGCGCGGAAGTAACCAGGCCCGCGCATCACGAGCTGCACGAGAGCATCGAGCACCCCGCCTTGTGCCGCGCCCACTCGGGGCGGCGCTGGGCGAAGCGGGCATGCTGCGGCTGCTCGGTGTAGGGATTGCGCAGTACCTCGAGCAGGGTGCGGACCACCGACGTGTCTCCGGCGGTGGCCGCGTCGATCGCTTCCTGCGCCACGTAGTTGCGCAGCACGAACCACGGGTTCACCGCATGCATGGCGGCGCGACGCTCGCTCGCAACGGGGCGGTGTGCCGACACGCACGCATGCCAACGCTCGAGCCACGCCGCAAGGGCGTC
>CAZNZG010000400.1:0-1846 GCA_964577455.1 uncultured Gemmatimonas sp.
GGGCCGGTGTTCAGCTACAAGCTGTCCATCCTGCACTTCTGGTCGCTGGTGTTCATGTACATCTGGGCGGGCCCGCACCACCTGCACTATACCGCACTCCCCGAATGGGCCAGTACGGTCGGCATGCTCTTCTCGGTGATGCTGTGGGCGCCGTCGTGGGGCGGCATGATCAATGGCCTGCTCACGCTGCGCGGCGCGTGGCACAAGGTGGCGCAGGACCCGATTCTCAAGTTCTTCGTCGTGGGCGTGACCGCCTACGGCATGTCCACCTTCGAAGGCCCGATGCTCTCCATCAAGAGCGTCAACGCCCTCGCGCACTACACCGACTGGATCATCGCGCACGTGCACACCGGTGCGCTGGGCTGGAACGGCTTCATGACCTTCGGCATGGTCTACTGGCTGCTGCCGCGCATCTTCCAGGCGCCGGTGTTCAGCAAGAAGGCCATGGAGCTGCACTTCTGGATCGCCTCGGTCGGCATCGTGCTGTATGTGGTGGCCATCTACAGCGCCGGCGTCACGCAGGGGCTCATGTGGCGTGCCTTCGACGAGACGGGTCGCCTGGCGTATCCCGACTTCGTGGAGACCGTGCTCAAGCTGATGCCCATGTACTGGATGCGCGTGGCCGGCGGCACGATGTACATCGTCGGCATGTTCATCTTCGGCTGGAACATCTTCAAGACGTGGGCCAACCGTCCGGCGCAGTACGAGGTGCCGGTCATCGAAGCGGCGCCGCTCGCGAAGAAGTATGTGGAAGAGCACCCGGTGGTGCCGGCGGCAGGCCTCTGGGCGCGCTTCAACCAGGTCCAGTGGCACCGCGCGTGGGAACGCGCGCCGATGCTCTTCACGGCGCTCACCACCCTCGCGGTCATCGTCGCCTCGCTGTTCGAGATCCTGCCCACGTTCCTCATCAAGTCGAACGTGCCCACGATCGCGTCAGTCAAGCCGTACACGCCGCTCGAGCTCGCCGGCCGTGACATCTACATCGCGGAAGGGTGCTTCAACTGCCACTCGCAGATGGTGCGCCCCTTCCGCTACGAAACCGAGCGCTTCGGCGAATACAGCAAGCCGGGTGAGTCGGTATACGAGCATCCGTTCCTCTGGGGCTCGCGCCGCATCGGTCCGGATCTCGCCCGCCAAGGTGGCAAGTACCCCGACCTCTGGCACGTGCGCCACTTCGAGAACCCGCGCGCCGTGACCGCCAAGTCGATCATGCCGGCGTACGCGCACTTCAGCACCAAGACCCTCGATTTCGACGGCATTCAGCGCCGCGTGGACGCGATGGCGATGGTGGGAGTGCCGTATGGCGACGCCGTCAACAAGGCGCCCGACATGGCGCGTGAACAGGCGAAGCAGATCGCGGCAGCCATCGTGGAACAGGGCGGTCCGGCCGGCCTCGAGGACAAGGAGATGGTGGCCATCGTGGCCTACATGCAGCGCCTCGGCCGCGACATCAAGGTGACCACCACCGCCGACAAGGGTGGCGACGTGCGCGGCGGCATGACGGGGAACGGAGGAAGCAACTGATGAAGCTCTCCGACATCATGTCGTACGCGCAGCTCTCCGTCTACACGGAAATCGCGCTGGTCCTCTTCCTCGGCGTGTTCATCGCCATCTCGATTCGCACCTTCATGCCGTCCAGAAGCCGGGAGCTCGAGGCAGCGTCCCGGATTCCGCTGGAAGACGATGTGGTGCTCACTCCCCGCACCGCGGAGCGCTGACCCATGGCCGGCCCCACGAACGACAACATTCAGGACAAACTCCTCGATCACACCTACGACGGCATCCAGGAGTACGACAACCCGATGCCGCGCTGGTGGCTGCTCACCTTCGCCGGCACGATCATCTT
>CAZNZG010000401.1:0-1834 GCA_964577455.1 uncultured Gemmatimonas sp.
ATCGCTGGTGGCAGCGCTCGCCCCCGCGTGCCATCGCGCCAGGACATCGGCCGGGGTCCCCCGGGTATCCACATCGACCACGCGCCCGGTACGATCGTCGAACACCAGCAGCGGCTCCGCTATCGCCTCATTGGCCTGCGCTTCGGCTGCGGCGATCGCCACCGCCGCCAGCGGGCCAGTGGCAAGGCGGCGGTGGCCGACAAAGACGGTATAGTTCATCTGTTTTATCCGGATAAAAGTTATATTATCCGGATAATATTGGTTTCTCCGCCGCTGTCAATGACTGGCGATGGGGCTCAGTTCGCGCCGACAAGCCGAGCGATTGCGGCGAGGCCGTCGTCGCCCACGTCGAGGGTGCGGTCGTTGACGTAGAGCCCGATGTGCTGCGCACAGACCTCCGGCGACATCTCCTGGGCGTGGGCGCGTACGTACTCGCGGCTCGCGTCGGGATGATCGAACGCGTATTGCACGGAGGCACGGATGGCGCGTTCCGCTTCGGCGCGCGTGTCGGCGTCCACGTCGTCGCGCGCACAGATCCCCGCGAGCGGAACGGGCAGCTGCGTATCGTGCTCCCACCAGGCGCCCAGATCGATGAGCTTCGTGAGCCCGTGCGAGGCATAGGTGAAGCGGCTCTCGTGAATGATCAGCCCGGCGTCGACCTCGCCGTTCGTGACCGCGTGCAGGATGCGGTCGTAGCGCAGCTCCACCACCTCGCCGAGCTGCGGGGCCGCGAGGCGCAGCAGGCGGAACGCGGTCGTCTCACGGCCCGGGATGGCAACGCGTCCGCGCATCGCGTCGGCGAACGGGATGGCCTCACGGGCCACCACGAGCGGCCCCACCCCATGCCCGAGTGCTGCCCCGCTGCGCAGCAGCGTGTAGCGATCACCCACGGAGGCGAACGCACCCACGCTCAGCTTGGTCAGCTCGAACTCGCCGTGGTGCGCCCGCCGATTGAGCTCCTCGATGTCGAGCAGCACCGGGCGTATGCGAAGCGACGTGTCGATCAGTCCGTGCACGAGCGCGTGGAAGGCAAACGTGTCGTTGGGGCAGGGCGAGTAACCGAAGGTGAGTTCACGCATGGGGCAGGAGCTCCTCGAGGGCGCTCACGAGGCGCGGCGTGGCGGCGGTGATCGCGGCGAAGGCCGTGTCGAACGCCCACCGGGTGCGATCGGCTTCCTCGATGTCGTTGGAAATCGCGCGGACTTCGATGGCAGGTACGCCCATGCGCTCGGCGGCGCGCAGCACACCGAAGCCTTCCATCGCTTCGACCGGACACCCCGACGTGCCGCCGACCTGGGCGCTGGTCCCGATGGGCAACGTGACGGCCTGCGGGAGAGCACGCTGGGCTGCCTGCAGCAGCGGCGCGGGCGGCGTCACCACGCGGGAGGCCCAAGCCGCCGGGAGCTGACCCAGATCGCTGTACTCCGCGTGGCTGCCGATCACGAGCGTGCCAGCCGCCAGCGCCTGCGCGCGGCGTGCACCGGCGATTCCCACGTGCAGCACCAGGCCCGGGCGTTGTTCGGCGTGGGCGGCCGCCGGCGCCGCGGCGGCTTCGACCGGGCCCACTCCACAGAGCACGCCGATGGTGTGGGCAGGGGCGGCCAGTTGTCGGGCCGTGGCCGCGATGACGAGAATGCGTGGCGCGTGGGGCATGCCCAAAGTTACACGGCTTTCCCGGTGCTTTCGCCAGCACATGAATGAAACGGCGGCCATGGCCGCGCGTACTGGTAGCAGCCCATGCCGGCCCCGACTAGCATTGGGCCATGTCTCTGACGGATTACCAACAGCGTGTCGATCGCTGGATCAGCCAGTTCGAGGAAGGCTACTTCCATCC
>CAZNZG010000402.1:0-1825 GCA_964577455.1 uncultured Gemmatimonas sp.
TGACCGCGAGGTCGAGCAGGTCGCTCAGCTCCTCGAAGAGCGCGTGGGCTTCCGGCTGCGCGAGCGACCCGCGTTGCCAGTGTCCCTTGAGCTGGTCGCGCACCTCGCGGGCACGGGCCACCGCCGAGTGGCCGCGATAGAGCAGCGTTTCGATCGACACGATCGCCGGCTCCACCGAGGGCGCTCCGCTCCAGGTGAGGCTGGCTTGCTTCACCTGCTGCGCGAGTTGGGCATCGGTGAGCTCGCGATTCATGAGCAGCTGGGCAAAGCCCTGCACGGCGGCCCGTTCCGACGGGGCGCTGAGGGGCGCGCGCGCCATCTTGGTGGCCAGCGTGGCGATGCTTGCGGCCCCGTAGCTCTCCGACACGTCGGAGAGGCCAAGTAGGGCGCGCCGCACCCCGTCGGTGATGGCGAGCTGCGACGGACCGGCCGCGCTGGTGGCGAGGGCGGCAGACTCACGCGCCACGCCGTCGGCCGCGGCGGCAATGTCGTGGCGGAAGCGCTGGGCCAGCGTGATCGCGGGCGTGGGGTTCCGCTGCAGGATCGCCGGCATCCCGTCATCCGGGAAGAAACGCGCGATGGGCACCACCTGCGCCGTGGGGGAGTTCGCGACGGTCGCCGTGGCGAGGTACCCCGCCGCCACCGCAGCCAGCGCCACCGACTGCGTGCGCGCGCGGCGCTGCTCGGTGTCGCTCCAGATCGGCGCCTGCCCCACGAGCGCCCGCAGTTCGCCGACGGCGCTGCGTACCGCGAGGGGGAGGCGCTGATCCCAACGCAACTCGGCGTCGCGCACCCCGGTGGCGATCCGCTCGAGCGTGGAGGCGAGCTCCGGCAACCCGTCGAGCCGCGTCATCGTGGCGCTGCCGCGGAGTGCCCGGGCGCTGGTCAGAAACGCCGCGGCATCGGGCACGCCGGTCTCGCCCAGCAGCTGATCGAGCCGGTCGAGATACTCGGTGGCTTCCTTCTGGAAGAACTCGATGAGCGCCTGTGGAGCCGTCATGCCGTAAGTACCTGTGGGACGTAAATCCTGCCGTCACGAGCCGCGCGGGCGATCAGAACAGATCCGCCTCGCGCGCCTCGTCCATCGCAGCCCGTACTTCGCGTACGGCCGCGTCCAGCCCAACAAAGATGGCGCGCCCAACGATCGCGTGCCCGATGTTGAGCTCCTCGATCTCCGGGATGGCGGCCACCGGCCCCACATTGTCCACCGACAACCCGTGCCCGGCGTGCACGGCGAGGCCGAGGCTGGCTCCCAGCGCCGCCGCGTCCCGTAATGCACGGAGGGTGGACGGATCGCGGGGCGCGTGCGCATACGCCCCCGTGTGCAACTCGATCGCATCGGCCTCCACGGCGTGCGACAGCCGCACCGCAGTGGCGTCGGGATCGATGAACAGACTGGTCCGGATCCCCAGGCGTTTCAGACGTGTCACGGCCTCGCGGACCGCCGTCTCGTGGCGGACCACGTCGAGCCCACCCTCCGTCGTAATCTCCTCACGGCGCTCGGGGACGAGCGTCACCTGGGCGGGCCGGAGTGTTTCGGCGAGCGAGAGCATGTCGTCAGTAATCGCACACTCGAGATTGAGCAGTGTGGTGACGGCCGCGGCCAGACGCTGGATATCGTCGTCTTGGATGTGGCGGCGATCTTCACGCAAATGCGCGGTGATCCCATCGGCTCCCGCCCGCTCGCACAGCGTGGCTGCCGCGACCGGATCCGGTTCGCGGCCGCGACGGGCCTGCCGGACGGTGGCGACGTGATCGATGTTCACATACAGACGCTGGTAGCGAAGCGACATCTCTGGGGTAGTCCTGAAGTAGCCCTGGGGGG
>CAZNZG010000403.1:0-1788 GCA_964577455.1 uncultured Gemmatimonas sp.
GCTGGCTGAATGCTGTTCGTCTCTGGTCATGCCGACTCCTTGCCGAGTTGCATCGCGGGGCGTGGCGAAAAGGCCGCGAGCGCCGTCCGCAACTTTTCTCTGGCACGGGAGAGCTGCGATTTGCTCGTACCGATGGCACAACCGAGCGCCTCGCTGATCTCCTCGTGCGTGAACCCTTCCACGTCGTGCATGAGAAACACGCGACGTGTGCCGTCGGGAAGCGCAGCGATCGCGGCCTCGAGTCGAGCCTTGAGGTCGGGGTCGCTGTGCGCCGTGCTGCGTGAGGCCACGGTGGTGGCCTCCTCGAGCGGCGCGGCAAACGCTTCGCGACGTTTGTGCGTGCGCAACCCATTGAGCGTGACAGACACGGCGATGGCACGGAGCCAGCTGGAGAGCGCCGAGTCGCCGCGAAACTGCTCGAGGCGATCGAACGCCCGCAGGAAGGTGTCCTGCGTCCATTCCTGGGCGAGCTCCGGCCGACCACTCATCCGAAGGATCAGGCGGTACACCCGGTCCACATGGGCGTCGTAGAACTGCCGTTCCGCTGCCGGCTCACCGGCCCGGAGCCGGGCCAGCAGGTCGGCGTCGGCGGCCGCGGCTACGAACGCCGCCGTGCTGTCGTCGTGTCGGTTTGCATGCATGAGCGACGGAAAGACAGCACGGCGCGCAAAAGGGTTGCGTGGCGCAGCAGCTCGGCGCCCGCTTCATGGCGCTACGGGCGGTACTCCACCCGGGCGGGGGCCCGCTCCGCCTGCGGAACAGGAATGGGCTGCGCCGCGCCGGCGCCAAGCTGGCGACTGTTCGGGTCGCTCATGACCCGGGTGAGGAAGCGCTGCCCTTCGCCGATGCGTTCGATTTCGATCGCCATGCTCTCGACCGCTTGCCCCATCTGGTCGAGGCGCTCGGTTACCTCTTTCGGTACCGGAGCGATCACCGTTGCCCCACGCTTCCAGAGCCGGCGTGCGTACGCGACGGCAATGGGGAACAGGACGAACAGGGTGAACACGATGGTGATCGCCGTGACGCCTTCCGAGACACCCGAATCGTCAGGGAGAGACGGCGGGGGTTCCACCACCGCCCCGGGGATGGCCGCGGCCTTGGCGACTGCCGCGTCGGCCTGTGCGATCTGCTGCTCGAGGCTGGAGATGCGGGCATCGGTTTCTCTGAGTCGTCCTGCCAGCCCCTCACGATCAGGCGCCGTGATGTCCTCGGCCTTGAGCCAACCGGCAATTTCGTTGCGCTGGTCCTGCACCCGCTCGAGCTGGTCGCGCAGCTCGCTCCGCTGCGTCTCCATGGCCTTGAGCACCGCCGAGGGCGATGCACCATCGGGCATGACGGTGACCGGGAACTCGCTTCCCGAAACAGTCGGAGCGGCGGGAGGCGGCGAGCTGGGCTGCATAAGGGCGGGTGAAGCGGGAGTCGGGGACAACGGTGGCGAGTGGACTCGCGGCGCCGTGCGTTGTCCTACGTTCGGGAGCAGGCGCGGTTTCGGCAACCGTGCCCGTCACCTTTTCCCGCAGGCCCCCAGATTCTCGTCCGCGACACCGTGGGAGCCATGCCGCTCGGTGCCGTGAGACCGAGCCGCGTGATCAGGCGGCCAGCAGTCGCGCGTTACGCCAGTGAGCCCGTACGACGAGCGCGGCACCCATTGCCACAGACGCCACTTCCCACAGGGGGGACGACGCCAGCGGGCGCAGTACGAGCAGGGTGACCATGCCCGCGCTGAACCACGCCATGGGCGCGAGCGAACGGTGACGGCGCAATGCATGCCCGAGGCTGACCACGCCC
>CAZNZG010000404.1:0-500 GCA_964577455.1 uncultured Gemmatimonas sp.
CAATCGTGGAGAACGCGATCATCGCGGCCGTGGCGCGCGAACGGCGTAACGTGGAAAGCATGACCGGAACGGTGAAAGAGAAGAAGTCGACCACGGAAGCTACGCCCGGATCGGGAAGCGGACTACATCAGGCGGACTACGTCAGGAGGTCGACGCCGCTTCCACCCACTCGCGCAGCTCGGTCAGGAGCTGCACGAGATCGGACAGCTGATGATTGGCATTGAGCCCGCTGGGACTGGGGAGCGCCCACAGCCGGCTCTGCTCCAGCCACTCCGGCTGCAGTCCCAGCTGTGCCCGGGGACGGCCGAACGCACTGCGATAGGCACCGATACCGAGGAAGGCCACGACCCGCGGTGTGTAGCGCTGTACGAGTCGGGTGAGTCGCTGACCACCCTCCACGTATTCGCTGGGGGCCAGCTCCGATGCCGCCGCCGTCGTCCGCTCCACCATGTTGGTGATGCCGTACCCCAGCCCCAGCAGTTCGTGCTCGTCCCACGGCT
>CAZNZG010000404.1:510-1698 GCA_964577455.1 uncultured Gemmatimonas sp.
TGAACCCCGCGCCGTGCAACGCCGGCCAGAAGCGGTTGCCTGGGCGACCGAAGTGATGACCGATCGCTGCCGTATAGAGCCCCGGATTGATGCCGCAGAAGAGCACCTTGAGATTGGGCGCCACCAGATCGGGAACGACCTTGTGCACGGCCGCGGCGAGGTCGGCCTTGGACGGCTTCGGTGGGGGCACGCGCATGCGATCGCTCATGCGATCACGCTCAGGTGGACTGCGCGCCCTTCTTGAGCGCCGCGAGCGTGGTGAGCGCCTCGAGCGGCGTCATGTGGTCGGTGTCGAGCGCCGACACGGCCGCCTTGAGTCTCGACGCGGCGTCGTCCACCGGGGCCGGCGCACTCTCGCCGAAAAAGCCCAGCTGATCGCTGTGCAGCTGATGCTTGAGCCGCGGCCCGCGACGACGCGTGCTGACCGGTGCCTGCATACCGTCGGCCGTGAGACGTGCCGCCATCTGCTCCCCTTCCCCCTCGAGCAGCGCCAGCACCTCCTTGGCCCGGGCAATCACCGGCGCCGGCAACCCGGCAAGACGTCCCACCTCGATGCCATACGAACGATCGGCGCCGCCGGGAATGAGCTTGTGCAGGAACAGCACCTGATCACCCACCTCGCGCACGGCCACGGTGAAGTTCTTCACGCCACCCAATTCGTTCGCGAGCTGCGTGAGCTCGTGATAGTGCGTGGCGAACACCGTCTTGCAGCCGATCGCATCGTGCAGATGCTCGCTCACGCTCCACGCGATGCTCACGCCGTCGTAGGTGCTCGTGCCGCGCCCGATCTCGTCGAGCAGGACCAGTGAACGCCGCGTGGCAGTGTGAAGAATCGCGCTCGTTTCACTCATCTCCACCATGAAGGTGGACTGTCCGCGCACGAGATTGTCGCTCGCCCCCACACGCGTGAAGAGCCGGTCCACGATCGGCAGCCGGGCGCGCCGCGCCGGCACATAGCCACCCACCTGTGCCAGCAGCTGGATCAGCCCCACCTGCCGAAGGATCGTGCTCTTGCCGGCCATGTTGGGGCCGGTGAGCACGATCAGCTGCGCATCGCTCGTGAGCAGCAGGTCGTTGGGGATGAACTTCTCGCGCGCCATCATCCGCTCCACCACCGGATGCCGCCCTGCCACGATCTCCATGTCGAAGTCGTCGTGCAGTTCGGGGCGGACGTACTGCTCGCGCTCC
>CAZNZG010000405.1:0-1690 GCA_964577455.1 uncultured Gemmatimonas sp.
CGTTTCTCCGTCTACTACGCCTCGCTGCAGCCGGCCAAGGGCAAACCCGTCGCCGCTCGTCGGTTGGTGGCCGGCGCCGAGGCGCCCGCCGGACTGCTGATCGCCGAGCGCGGGCAGGTGGGCTTCACCCGTGAGGGAACCGGACTGCTGTTCTCCCTCGGCAACGTGCCGATGGACTCCATTCCGGCCGACTCGCTCGCGGACAAGGCGATCTACGATCTGTGGCACTGGAAGGATGCGTCGATCATGACGCAGCAGAAGGTCACCGCCAATCGTGACCGTAATCGCACGTACACCGCGCTCTACACGCTGGCGAGCAACAAGTGGACGCAGCTTGCCACCGACTCCATGCGCGTGCTGGTGAGCAACGACGGCAAGCGCGTGTTGGGCCTCAACGCGCTCGAGTACGCCATCCCGCAGTTCTGGGGCGAAGGCGCGACCGACGCGTACCTGATCGATCCGCTCACCGGCGCCCGCACGCTGGTGGCGCGCAAGCTCGACGGACAGGTGCAGCTCTCCCCAGGCGCGAACTACGTGACGTGGTTCGAGGACGGACACTGGGTGGCCTACGCCACGGCCACCGGCCGGAAGACGGTGCTCACCGACAAGCTGCCGGTGAAGTTCCAGGATGAGGAGTTCGATTCGCCCGACGTGCCGCCGCCCTACGGCCTCGGTGGGTGGACGACCGGCGACAAGCGGGTGCTCCTGTACGACCGCTTCGACGTCTGGGAGATCGATCCCGCCGGAGTGTCAGCGCCACGGAATCTCACCGATGGCGAGGGACGCCGTGCCGGCATGACCTTCCGCGTGGTCAACCTCGACCGCGAGGACCCGTTCCTCGACGCCACCACCCCGCTGCTGCTGCGGGCCGTCGACACGCTCACCAAGGCCAGCGGCTTCTGGCGCGATCGCATCGGCGTGGACGGGGCGCCGGAAAAGATCATGATGGGCGACCGCAACTATGCGGGGCTGCAGAAGGCGCGCAACGCCGAGCAGTATCTGCTCACGCAGAGCACCTTCCGTGAATTCCCCGATCTGTGGACCGGCAGTTCGATTGCGGCCACCACGAAGATCTCCAACGCCAATCCGCAGGATGGCGAGTACCCGCGCGGCTCGGTGGAACTGGTCTCGTGGCTCAACGGCGACGGCATTCCGCTGCGCGGGCTGCTCTACAAGCCCGAGAACTTCGACGCGTCGCGGCAGTACCCGATGATCGTGTACTACTACGAGAAGCTCACCGACGGCCTGCACAACTATCAGGCCCCGAGCGGGCGCAACACCGTGAATCCGCTGGTCTACAACTCGCTCGGGTACCTCGTATTCATGCCCGACATCGTCTACACCGATGGGCAGCCCGGACCGAGCGCGGCCAAGGCGATCATCCCGGGCGTGCAGTCGCTCATTCAGAAGGGGTTCGTGGATCCGCGGCGCGTGGGCATCACCGGCCAGTCGTGGGGGGGCTATCAGTCGGCGTACCTCATTACGGTCACCAACATGTTCGCGGCCGCCGTCCCCAATGCGACCGTGGTGAACATGACCAGCGCCTACGGCGGCATCCGCTGGCAGTCCGGACTGGCCCGTACCTTCCAGTACGAGCATACCCAGAGCCGGATCGGCGGCTCCCTCTGGCAGTACCCGGAACGCTACATCGAGAACTCGCCGCTCTTCCGTCTCGATCGGGTGACCACGC
>CAZNZG010000406.1:0-1675 GCA_964577455.1 uncultured Gemmatimonas sp.
AGTCGCGCGGCACGGACAGCAGGAAGCGGTCGTCGTCGGTGCGCACGATATACATGTCGCACACGACCTTGCCCTTGGGGGTGAGCGCCACGGCATGCTGCCCCATCCCCACGGCGAGCTGGCTCACGTCGTTGGTGACGAGGCCGTTGAGCGCGTCGACCGCCTTGGGGCCCTGAATGCTGCTCCACGGGCTCATCGCCTCGAACCACACCGCACTTCGGCGCAGATCGAGATAGGCATCGACATCGTCGGGGGACAGCGGCGAGGGAAGGGAATCAGTCATTTTTGAAAATGTAGCGGCGGCTGATCGGAATTCAGAATACCGAGTTCGGATGCCGGAGTTCGGAGTTCTGCGGGGGCCTGGAGGTCCGATGTCGGAGTGTTTCGGATTCGTCAGACGCCACGGGGTGTTCGGAGGCATCGCGCCCCCGCCCCGACCCTCGACCCCGACCCCGCGGCAAAGCAACGCGCCCCCGACCAAGACCACTCGCGGTACCAGCGCGACCCATCCGCCCACCCCGTGGCGTCCGCCCATCCGAAAACAGTCTGACCTCCGACCTCCAAGCCCGTCCGAAATCGGAAATCCGACCTCCGATCAGTCCGGGCAGTTCACCTGGGAGGCCAGTGCTTGCCCCGCCGCCTCCCCGCTGCTTTCCCACGCTGTTCGCTCGCCTGCGCCAAGCGACATGTTGGTGAGTCGTTGGTCGATCGCCTGCCAGCTGCGCGTGAGTGAGGGTGCCGCGCCGCGCGGGGGATCGTCGCTCGTGCGCAGCAGGTGTACCACGTGCTCGAGTCCGGCCAGTGCGAGCAGCGGCTCCACGTCGCGGCGTTCGCTGTCGGCGCGCACCACGATGCGGTCGCCGCGGCGCACGGCCTCGTGCAGCCGCGCGAGGCCGTCGCGGTCGAACGACACCCCATGGGCCACCAGCGCGCGATAGCTCCGCTGCGCGCGCAGTGCCACGAGCTCGGCGAGCGTCGGATCATGCGTCGCCTGCGGCAGCAGTATCGTCGCCGCCTCGAGCAGTGTGCGACCGGGAAGCACGCGGGCCGCGTGCGCGGCATCGATCACGTGCCCTTCCGCGTCTGCCGACAGCACGAGCGCCTGTGCCCGCAGCGGAATGGTGGCGGCGAGGACGCCGTCGAACGCGAAGATGGCGGCGGGCATGACGACCGTCGTCAGAACGGCTTTTCGAGACTCTCCGACTGCGGCGTGAACAGTTCCGCGCCGTCTTCGGTGATCACCATGTCGTCTTCGAGGCGGATGCCGAATTCGCCGGGAATGTAGATGCCCGGTTCGTCGGAGAAGACCATGCCCGGGGCGAGGGGCAGGGTGTTGCCGCGCACGAGGTACGGCCATTCGTGACCGTCCATGCCCATGCCATGGCCCACGCGATGCGAGAAGTACGTGTAGTCGGGGCCGAAGCCGGCGTCGACGATCACCTTGCGCGCCGCGGCGTCGACGGCCTCGCAGGGCACGCCGGGCTTGGCGGCGGCGAGCGCCGCGCTCTGCGCCTTGTACTCGATCTCGAACACGTCCTTCATGCGCTGCGTGGCCTTGCCCAGCACGAAGGTGCGCGAGATGTCGGAGCTGTACCCCTCCACCTTGCAGCCGCCGTCGATCAGCAGGATGCTCCCTTCCTGCACCACCTGCGGCGTCGCGCTGCCGTGCGGGAGC
>CAZNZG010000407.1:0-1645 GCA_964577455.1 uncultured Gemmatimonas sp.
CCCGCATGGCCTCTCCCTTCATCCATGAATCCGCGGTCGTGGTCGGTGACGTGCAGCTCGCCGATGACACGAGCGTGTGGCCCACCGCCGTCATCCGCGGCGATGTGGAGCGCATCACCATCGGTGCCCGCAGCAACGTCCAGGACGGCGCCGTCATCCATGCCGATCGTGGCAAGCCCACCATCATCGGTGAGGACTGCGTGATCGGCCATCGGGCCATCGTGCACGGCAGCGTGCTCGAGCCCGGTGTATTGGTGGGGATGGGGGCCATCCTCCTCAACGGCGTGCACGTGGGCACCGGCAGCATCATCGGGGCAGGGGCGGTGCTGACGGAGAACACGCAGGTCCCGCCGGGATCGCTGGTGCTGGGCGTGCCCGGGAAGGTCGTGCGGCAGCTCGATGCGGCGCAGCAGGCCCGGATTCTCGAGAACGCGGCGCACTATGTGGCGCTGGCGCAGGCGCACCGGTCGGGGGCGATCGAGCGGCATCGCTGAGGTCGCCTCGAGGCGGGCCAACGCACGACACGTCAGCCCCGTGCCTCCGTGTTGTGCGGTGCCGCCCGGGCCTCTCCGGCTCCCGATGTCCACGGGCGTGGCCCGAACGCGATTGCGAGCAACTGCCACCTCCCCGGTGTGAGTGCAAGCAAGCGGGCACGACCGACGGTGAAATCGCGAAATCTTGCATCACAAATGTTCGTGGCGGCCTGCTGTTGTGTTGCTGCGCCGCCGCATGCGCACGGTGATGTCGCAAACCAAATGCGGACAAGCGTTTGCGGTCTCGTGCCACCACTGTCGCGACGCCTGGCGCCAGTGACGATCCGTGCCTGCTCGTGCAGGGCGCTTCATCAAACCGCACAAACATGTGTCCGGTGGACAACTGCACCACGGTCACACAAAAGTGATCCGCCGATTGCAACTCATGGTTTGGCAAACGGTTAGCCCACGACTTGCGTGGCCTCACGAACAGAGGCACCATACCGCCCCGCCGGCACCCTCCCCTCTCGGAAAGTCGCCCACCGAGATGTCGGCGCCCCAATGAAGTCCGACACACGTCAAGAGCCCAGGAGCCCTCGAATGCCCTTCTCCGCAACGCCCCCGGAAGGTCTGGTCACGCTGTCCGCGAACGCTCGCACCGTGCTCGACAAGCGCTACCTCGTGAAGGACGCGTCCGGCAAGTCGGTGGAGAAGGTCGAGGACATGTTCTGGCGCGTGGCGACGGTGGTGGCCGAGGCGGATCGCCGGTACGGCGCGAGCGACGGGGCGGTACAGGCGCTGGCCGAAGAGTTCTACTTCCTCATGACGCAGCGTCGGTTCGAGCCCAACTCGCCCACGCTCATGAACGCCGGGCGTCCGCTCGGGCAGCTGTCGGCCTGCTTCGTGTTGCCGGTCGACGACGCGCTCAGCAATGGCCAGAGCGGCATCTACGCCACGCTGCGCAGCATGGCGCTCATTCACCAGTCCGGTGGGGGCACCGGCTTCAGCTTCTCGCGTCTGCGGGCCAAGGGGAGCATGGTACGCAGCACCACCGGTGTGGCGAGCGGGCCGGTGAGCTTCATGGAGCTCTACGACGGCAGCACCAACGCGGTGAAGCAGGGCGGTACGCGCCGCGGCGCACCAGACCGACCAGCAGCAGCAAGGCATTGACC
>CAZNZG010000408.1:0-1627 GCA_964577455.1 uncultured Gemmatimonas sp.
CGGCCCCTCCGCGCAGCCCAGCTGTCCACCCGCGTGGGCGGTGCGTTGCCGATCATATCAGCGAGCACCCGCATGGTTCACTCTCCAGCGACT
Source organism: uncultured Gemmatimonas sp. (assembly GCA_964577455.1). Taxonomy (GTDB): domain Bacteria; phylum Gemmatimonadota; class Gemmatimonadetes; order Gemmatimonadales; family Gemmatimonadaceae; genus Gemmatimonas. Next base: position 94 of record CAZNZG010000408.1, read on the forward strand.
TCCGCTACCCAGTCGCGTGGCTCGAGCATCCGGAGAAGCCGAGCTTCGAAGGAATCGGGGGAATACCGTGGTGCGTAGTGCCACATCGCCACCGGCGGAAGGCTCATGAGGACGCTCTCCACCCGCGCATTCGTCTGCAGGCCGAACGTGGTGCCGCGGTCGTGCACGAGATTGAACTCCACGTAGCGCCCACGGCGGACCAGCTGGAACTCCCGCTCGGCCTCATTGAATGCCTCGTGCCGGCGACGGTCGACGATGGGCTCGTACGCCTGTCGCAGTACGCGTGCCACGTCGGTGACGAACGCCTGCGTGGCCTCGAAGTCGAGCTCATGCGACGCATCGTTGGCGCGCAGATGATCGAAGAACACCCCGCCCACACCGCGCGCCTCGTTCTCGCGGTGCGTGTTCACGAAGTACTCGTCGCACCACTGCTTGAAGCGCGGATAGAACGACGCGTGGTGCCGGTCGCACATGTCGCGCAACGCCACGTGAAAGCCGCGGGCATCGTCGGTGTGCGGATAGAACGGGGTCAGGTCGGTCCCGCCGCCGAACCAGCAGTCGGTGAGCTGCCCGTGCTCGTCGGTGAGTTCGAAGTAGCGCACGTTGAGGTGCACGGTGGGCACCTTGGGGCTGCGCGGGTGCACCACGAGGCTGACGCCCGTCGCGAAGAAGTGGGTGGTGCCCTGCGCCGCACCGCGCCCGCCCAGCCGGCGCGCCGCCGCTTCGGGGAGCACGCCCATCACCGCCGAACGGTTGATCCCCGCCTTCTCGAACGTCACGCCGTCGGTCATCACGCGCGCCACGCCACCTCCGCCGCCAGGACGCTCCCAGCGATCCTCGATGAACGTGCCGCCACGGTCGAGCCGGCCGAAGAACGACGTGAGCTCGTCGTGCAGCCCGGCGATCCAGCGCGTGACATCGCCACGCCGGTTCGTCGGGGACAACGCGCTCTGCGTCTCGTCGGTCGGCATGGCAATCGTGGCCCCGGTCATGAAATGCCCGCGAGCTGGGGATGCGCCTGCGACGCCCGGAAGGCAGCGATGCGCTCTTCCGTCCACTGCCATTCCTTGACCGCGTCGATGAAGGCCCGCGCGTGATCCGGCTTCATGTCGGGCAGAATGCCGTGCCCGAGGTTGGCCACATGCCCCACCGGCCCGAACGCAGCGATCATTTCATGCGTGCGGCGGCGGATCTCATCTGTCGGGGCGTACAGCGTGCACGGATCGAGGTTCCCCTGCAGCGCCACGCCGAACGGATCGGTAAGGCGGCGCGCTTCGGCCGGCGTGGTGTGCCAGTCCACCCCGATCGCGTCGGCATGCGTGGCCGCCGCAATCTCGCTCATGGCCCAGCCGCCCCCCGGCGCGAACACGATCACCGGTACACCGGCCTCACGCGCACGCTGCGCCGCCTTTGCGAGGTAGGGCAGGGCGAAGGTGCGGAACTCGTGCGGTCCGAGCGCGCCCGCCCACGACTCGAAGAGCTGGACCACCTGCGCCCCGGCTTCGACCTGGGCCACCAGGAAGTCACCCACCGC
>CAZNZG010000409.1:0-1608 GCA_964577455.1 uncultured Gemmatimonas sp.
CGGCGATTCAGGCCAAGTCGAAGAACTACAAGGTGCGGCTCGGCGGCGTGGTGGCGAACCGCTCGCGTGAAACGCACGAGATCGACCGCTTCAACAACGCGGTCGGACTCCGGACCATGGCGCACTTCCAGGACGTCGATGCGATCCGTCGCAGCCGCCTCAAGAAGTGCACCATTTTCGAGATGGAGCCCACCGACGACGTGGTGCAGGTGCAGAACGAATATCTCGAGCTTGCCCGCAAGATGCTCGAGGATGTGAAGCCGCTGCCCGCGTCGCCGCTCAAGGATCGCGAAATCTTCGACCTCTTGGGATTCGACTGATGCCCACGCCAGTGAAGGACCACTCCCCGACTCCAGGTCCGTCGTTCGAGGGAACGCCGCTTGGGGGTTCGCACGCCGCATCGGTGTCGTACCGCGAGCGGCGGGCCTGGATCGGGGAGTACTTCGACCGGACGGCGGCCGACGCCTGGAAGGCGCTCACCTCCGACGCGCCCGTCTCGCGCGTGCGCGCCTCGGTGCGTGCCGGCCGTGACCGCATGCGCAACACGCTCCTCGGCTGGTTGCCACCCGAGATGCATGGCATGCGCGTGCTCGACGCCGGCTGCGGCACGGGCACGGCCTCGATCGAGCTGGCGCAGCGCGGGGCGGAAGTGGTGGCGATCGATCTGTCGCCCACACTGGTGCAGCATGCCCAGGAGCGCGCGGAGCAGGCTGGCGTGTACGACATCGACTTCCGGTCGGGGGACATGCTCGACCCGTCGCTTGGCTCGTTCGACTACGTGATCGCGATGGACTCGATCATCCACTACGAGTTGCCCGAGATGATCGCGGCGATCTCCACGCTGGCGCCGCGCGTGCGCCAGCGGATGGTGATCACGGTGGCCCCCCGCACGCCGTTGCTGGCGGCACTGCGGGCGGTCGGCAAGCTGTTCCCACGGTCCGACCGGGCGCCGAGCATCGTGCCGGTGTCGGAAAACGCCTTCCGGAAGGCGTTCGCCGCGCAGCCGGTGCTTGACAGCTGGGGGATGGTGGGCACCAGACTGATCGAATCCGGGTTTTACCGGTCGATGGCGATCAACCTGCAGAACGCCACGCTGACCCCGCACGGGGCGCACCGTGGCTGACCGTAACTGGCTGGTTTTCGAGGAGGACGCAGGATGGATGTGATGACCTTGGGGGTGGCCGCCGCTGTCGTGGTGGGTGGCGGGGCATGGTACGTGATGTCGCGGAAGAGCGAGGTCCCCTGCACGGTGGACCTCGAGATGACGCACGATCATTTCCACGCCCACGTGGATCTCAAGGGTGTGGAAGTCGATCCCGGCGACGAGGTGCTCGTGCGGAATACGCCGAGCCGGATCGCGTTCGGCACCACCACCACGTTCGAGTCGAGCGCCGAGGTGAAGCGCGCGAGCTGGCTCAAGCGCCAGATCGTGAAGCTCACCGGCGGGACCGAAATTCACGAACTTTACGAAGTCGGCTTCGAAGGCTGAACACGCATATGTACACGACCGAAACAGGCGTTCCCGTGCGCGCAATGAAGCCGGTGAACGAGACTACGAAGGCGGCGCAGCAGGACGCGATCCTCAATCCGCGTTTCTACACGACAAAC
>CAZNZG010000410.1:0-1566 GCA_964577455.1 uncultured Gemmatimonas sp.
GTGATGCGTGAGTCGCGTACGTCGCTGCTGGCCGGCTTCCTCCCGTCATCTTGGGAAGACGTGCTGGCCATCACGCGCCCTGATCATCCGCTCAATGCCGCTTTCCGGCAGTGCTCCACCTACTGGGAGATGACATACTCCATGGCGAGGCACGGCGTGATGCACGGCGAGTTTCTCATGGAAAGCAGCGGAGAGGGCTTGCTGCTGTTCACGCGGATCGAACCGTGGCTCGATCAGTATCGCCAGCACATCGGTAACCCGTTGGCGTTCCGGAACGCGGAGTGGGTGGCGAACGAAACGGAGCTGGGAGAGCTGATTGCCGAACGGTTCCGCAAGCGCATGAAGGCCCATCTCGAAGCGGCTGCGGCGAAGGGCTGAGTGTCGGGTGCGCATTCTCTTGACGAGATCTCACGTGAAACTGCTACGGCTGCTCCCGCTCGCGCTTATCCTCGTCACCACTCCGGCGATGGCGCAGGACCGAGACGTGGTACCGCCCACGCCGAACTGCAGCAGCTGCGCGGAGTGGAACCGTCCGCACGCCGCCGTGAGGCTGTTCGGCAACACGTTCTACGTGGGCACGGAGGGGCTGGCGGCCCTGCTGGTGACGTCCCCTGATGGCCATGTGCTGGTGGATGCGGGGCTCCCGGAATCGGCACCGCTCATTCGTCGCAATATCGAATCGCTGGGGTTCCGGCTCGAAGACGTGAAGCTGATCGTGAACTCGCATGCGCACTTTGATCATGCGGGTGGCATCCCGATGCTTGCGCGCATGTCCGGGGCAACGGTTGCAGCGCTCGCGCCGAGTGCCGCGTGGCTCGAGGCCGGCCGGCCGCTCGAGGACGATCCGCAGTACGGGATGGGCCCCACGCTCGAGCGCGTGCCGCGCGTGCGGGTGCTGCGTGACGGCGAAACCGTACGGGTGGGGCGCCTCGAACTCACGGCGCACAAGACCGCCGGCCACACGCCGGGTGGCACCACCTGGAGCTGGCGCGCCTGCGATGGCGCCGTCTGTCACTCGGTGGTATACGCCGACAGCCAGACGCCGATTTCGTCCGACGACTTTCTTTACACGAAGAGCCGCCGCTATTCCACCGGCGTGGACGATTTCCGCGCCGGGCACGCCCTGCTCGAGCGGGTCGCCTGCGACATTCTCATCACGCCGCATCCGGCCGCGTCGCAGTTCTGGGAGCGGGTCGAGAAAGGCACGCTCGTTGATGGCGGGGCGTGCCGTCGCCTCGCTGCCAGTGCACGCGAGGCGCTCGCCAAACGTCTCGCTACGGAACGCGGGCCCCGGTGACTATCCGTCGCTGACGGTCGCGAAGGCGCGGACCGGGAAGGTGCCCACCCCCACCAGCTTCGGGGGGACCGCCGTGAAGCGAAAGGGACCATCGGGCAGCTGATCGAGCCGCGTGAGATGCTCGGCGATCAGCACCTCGTGACGCAGGAGAATCGAGTGCACCGGGCGCGTGCGGCCACTCGTATCGTCGATGTTCATGGAATCGATCCCGACGAGTACGGCGCCGGCATCGCGCAGCCATTCGGCTGCATCGGCGGTGAGATGTGGGG
>CAZNZG010000411.1:0-1556 GCA_964577455.1 uncultured Gemmatimonas sp.
GAAGGATCCCGCCGTAAGGATGAACTGAAGACTGGCAACCTGCACTGACCACCGAAAACTCCCCCGGAAATCACGTGATCTCCGGGGGAGTTTTCAGTGGTCAGTGCACGTCGTCAGTTCTCAGTCTGCGAACGCTCCTCCGCCTTCACCGCATCCCAGTACTGATCCTGCTCCTCGAGTGACAGCTCGGTGAGGCGCTTGCCGTCTGCTTCGGCGAGCCGCTCCATCGCCGCGTAGCGCCGCACGAACTTCGCGTTGGTGCGATCGAGCGCAAGCGCGCCGTGTACGCCCGTCTTGCGACACAGGTTGACGACCGCGAAGAGCAGGTCACCGAGCTCCGCCTCGAGCGCGTCCAGGTCGCGCACGGCGCCGGTGGCTGGGTCGATCAGCGAGGCCACCTCCTCGACTTCTTCGCGCACCTTGGCGAGCGGGCCGAGGGCGTTGTCCCAGTCGAACCCCACGCCGGCGGCACGGTCCTGCAGCCGGTGGGCGCGGTGCAACGAGGGCAGGCCAGCCGGTAGCCCCTCCTCGAGCGTGGAGCGCCTCGCCTTCTGCGCCTTCATGCTCTCCCACGGGCGCTTGATCCCGTCGCCGTAGAGATGGGGATGGCGCGCGTGCATCTTGGCGATCAGCGCACCTGCCACGTGCTGCATGCTGAAAGCACCGCGCTCCTCGGCCACGACCGAGTGGAAGAGCACCTGCAGCAGCAGGTCCCCCAGCTCGTCACGCAGCACGGCATCGTCGCCACCGGCGATGGCGTCGTCGACCTCGTGCGCTTCCTCGATCAGGTACGGGCGCAGTGACTGGTGCGTCTGCGCCGCATCCCATTCGCAGCGCGCGCGCAGGTCCTTCATTAGGGCCAGCGCATCGTCGAGCGGCCGCGGCGCGGGCTCGCCATGCGGCTGGGGCATCTGCGGGGCGGAAAGCGGATCGGTCGACATCGTTGGCGGGCTGCGTGAGGACGCTTAGGATTGCCTCTATGGCTATTGCCTCTGTGGCGGCTCCGCCAATATACCCGACCCGCGACACCGACTTCGCCCGCGCCTGGCTCGACGTGGACGTGAGTGCGCTGCGGCACAACGCCGACGTGCTGCGCGCCCGCGCCGGTGTGCCGCTGCTGGTCATGGTCAAGGCCAACAGCTACGGCGTGGGGGCCGTGGCCGTGTCACGCGCGTTGGGGGTGCCCTTCGACGATGAACCGACCGGGGACAAGGCGCCGTGGGGGGTGGGGATCGCCTCGCTCGACGAAGCCGAGTCGCTGCGGGAGGCGGGGTGCACGGGGCGCATCGTGTGCCTCCAGCCGCTCCTGCCCGATGAGTTGCCGCGGGCGCATGCGCTCGACGTGCGCCCCGCGCTGCATCGGGGGGACGACGTGGCCCGGTGGCGTGCGCTCGGTGGCGAACGCCCCTGGCACCTGGCCATCGATACGGGGATGGCGCGGGCCGGGGTTCGGTGGGACCGGGTGGCGCCGCTGGCCGAGGTGGTCGCTGCACATCCGCCAGAAGGCGTCTTCACGCACTTTCACTCGGCCGACGAGTCGATCGCCAGCCGCGACG
>CAZNZG010000412.1:0-1524 GCA_964577455.1 uncultured Gemmatimonas sp.
CCAGATGCGCACCGCGTCCCGGCAGCGCATTCAGGTAGAGCGGCAGCGTGGCCACCAGGGTCTTGCCTTCGCCGGTTGCCATTTCGGCGATGCGGCCGAGGTGGAGCTGAATACCACCGATGAGCTGCACGTCGTAAGGGACCATGTCCCACGTGAGCTCGTGACCGGTGACGCTGACGCGGGTGCCCTTGAGGCGGCGGCAGGCTTCACGGACCGTGGCGAACGCCTCGGGGAGCAGTTCATCGAGCGTTTCGGCGATCGCCTTGCGGAGCTCACTCTCGGCACCGCCGCGGCCATCGGCCCCCTGCAGCTCATTGTCGAGGCGCTCGCGCTCGGCGGCGTCGGCGGTGTTGTGCTTGGCCGCCTTGAACTCGGCGATACGGGCCTCGATCGGCCCGGTGCGCTCGGCGAGGATGGCGCGGAACCTGGCGGTCTGTGCCTGGATCTCGGCATCGCTGAGCGATGCGAGACGCGCTTCGATCGCGTGAATCTCCTCGAGGATCGGCTGCACACGCTTGCGCTCGCGCTCGTGGCGCGTACCGAACACTTTACTGATCAAGCCCTTCAGCATACGGACCTCTGGACCTCATGGCAAAGGGACCGGGAGCGGTCCGCAACGCCTCGAGGCGTTCAGGAACCCGCTCGCTCCGGCACCCGGGAATTCTCTCGATACAACCCGGTGGATGCGATGTACGTCGCCACGGAATCCGGCACGAAGCCCCTGATGGAGCGTCCGTCCCGTACCCGCGCCCTGATCTCGGTTGACGACACGTCGATCCGCCGTGTGGCCAATGCCTGCACCGTTCGGCCACCGATCTCGTCCTGAACGGGAACGGCGCCGCCGGTGTCGCGGTACAGCACGACGAGTCGTACCATCCCGAGCAACCGATCGACGTCCTTCCAGCGCGGCAACGTGGGTACCACGTCGCTGCCGATCAGGAGGTGGAGCTGTGCATCCGGCCAGCGCCGCTGCACATCCTCCACGGTGTCAACCATGTAAGATAACCCGCCCCGCGTGATTTCTACGGGGTCCACGTCGATGTTCGGCATTCCGTCGAAACAGGCCCGGACCATGGCCAGCCGATGGACGGCGGCGGTCTGGTCTGCTCCCTTGAGGGGTTGCTGGGCGGCGGGCACCACCAGCAGCCGATCGAGGGAGAGCGCCTCGAGGGCGTCCTGCGCGACCACCACATGGCCGACGTGCGGCGGGTCGAAACTGCCGCCGAAGAGCCCGAGTCGCACGGTCAGGGACGTGGAGTCAGCCGGTCACGCGGGGCGCTGGACGCGCATAGGTCGCCGGGAAGGACACGGCGAGCGGCGGAACCTTCGTGGCGGTGGAATCGGGGGCCGCGGCGGGGGCCGCCCCACACGCGATCTTGACCTCGGCATCGCCCGGGTAGGCTTTCCACATCGCGTTGCACGTTTCCGCCGCATCTTCCTTCCAGCGGATCTTCGTGTAGATCTCGGGGAGGCGCACCCACTACCACCGGGCAGCCTTGGTTGTGGGATCCGTGGTGTCGATGT